>JANMKC010000010.1:0-66964 GCA_031371785.1 Flavobacteriales bacterium
GTTCAGCACGCGGAAGAAGTGACCGTGCAAGTGCATGGGGTGGCGCATCATGGAGTTGTTGTGCAGGATGATGCGCACGTTCTCGCCGTTGCGGATCAGGATCCTGTCCGTCTCTGAAACGGTCTTGTTGTCGATGCTCCACAGGTAACGGTTCATGTTGCCGGTGAGCTCGAAGTGCAGCTCCTTCACCGGGCCGGGCGGCAGCGTGGTGCTCACCGGTGAGCGCAGCATCGCGTAGTTCAGCGTGGTGATGTCCGAGAGCGCGTTGCTGTTGTACATCCCGCCGGGATCCATGCCGTGCATGCTCCCCGCGCTGTCCATCTTCATCGTCTTCTTTTCACCGGTCACCTCCGGATACATCACCACGTTCATATCCATCTGCTGAAAGCTCATCTTCATGTTCATATCGTCGAGGTCGCCGTTCATCTTCATCATGCCGTTCATCATCTTCATGCCCTCGAAGTATTTCAGCGGCTCCAGCGGCGCGGCCAATTGCTTGATGCCATTGCCGATCCACAACGAGGTTGAACGCGTGCGGTCCTCCGCCGTCGCGAGCAGTTCGTAGGCCGTGCTGTCGGCAGGAATGGTGACGATAACATCGTAGGTCTCGGCCACGCCCATGATGAAGCGATCGACCTCCACCGGTTCCACATCACTGCCATCGCTGGCCACGACGGTCATCTTGCCTCCGGCATAGTTGATCCAGAAATAAGTGGACGCACTGCCGTTGATGATCCGCAAGCGCACGCGTTCACCAGCTTTGAACTGCTTCGCTTCGCTCTCCGGTCGTCCGTTGGCAAGGAAGCGATCGTAGTACACATCGCTCACGTCCATCGACTTCATGCGTTTCCATTCGTTGGTAAGCTTCGTGCCGACGTGGCCTTCCTTGATCGCATCGAGGTAGCTCTGTGTGGTACCGGGTCGCAGCTTGTTCTTCTGTATCGCGAACCAGTCGTTGGCATTGTGCAGGCGGCGGTGTACTTCGAAAGACTTCATGTCCGTCCAGTCGCTCAGGATCAACACCTGCTCCGGCATTGCCCCCGGGCTTGACCCGGGGTCATTGCGCTTGTGGATGATCAGTGCGCCATACATGCCGCTCTGTTCCTGCAACCGGGTGTGCGAGTGGTACCAATAGGTTCCGCTTTGTACGAGCGGGAATTTGTATTCGGCCGTTGTTCCAGCTTTGATGGGCGCGGTGGTGAGGTAGGGAACACCATCGTTCTGGTTCGGTAGGATCAAGCCGTGCCAATGCAGTGACGTTTCCTCTTTCGCCATCTGGTTGTGTACCACGAGCAGCACCGTATCACCTTCGGTGAAGGTGAGCGTGGGCATCGGCAGTTGCCCGTTCACGGCGAAGGCCTTGCGAGGTTTGCTCGTGTAGTTGACGATGGTATCCGTCACATACAGATCGTATCGCGTGATCTTCGGAGTGAAAGCTCCAGTGATCGCATGGCTGCCGAGCGGACGCGCTTCCTGGGCGTGCGCGATCACTGCGGATCCCCAGAGAAGGACCGCAACGAGGCTGCGAACCGGGCGCGTTGGTGCGAACATTCCCATTTCGTGCTTCGGCCTGATCACTTGATCGTCTCCTGCACGCTGCCACAGCTGAGCATCATCGAACCATAGAAGGGGTTCTTGATCGGCTTCTCCTGGCTCAACCAGTCGGCCCCGCCGTTGTACATGGGGCAATGATCATAGTACACCGGCATGGGGCGAGGCGCGACTTTCACCAGATCGTGCATATGCCCGGAAAGCGTGGAGAACGCTGTCCGCTGCTTGTCGATGTCCTTGGTCGTGGAGATCCCCATCGCCAGCTTCGCGATCGGGTCCATCACCTTCATCCACACCACGTGGACCTCTGCGGGCAACTGCTCCATCTTCACGCTCTTTACGGCGTTCATAAGCGCAGATGCCTTCGTTGCTGACATCTTCTCATCGGAAGCAACGAGCGCGTCCTTCAGTTCGAAGTACGAGTCGAACACCGGGTTGAGATCATCGCTCTTCACGTTCGGTTGCTGTGCCGGGTCAGGCATCGGCATGTCATGTCCCGCCATGGCCTGTTGATCTTGCACGCCCTCCGTGCGATGCTGGGTCGTTGATGCAGGGTCGTTCACGGCCTTGTGTTTCGTGGTGCGCTCATACTGGCAGCAGCCCGGCAATTTGGAATAAGCGGCATCCGGGGCCAGGTAGTTCTGATTGTCATAACCGGCGAGCGCGATCCGCTTGAGCACCGCGTCCACATTGGTGCGCATACTGTCATACGTGATGGTTGCCAGCTTCGCATCCGTGTCCCACTCGGCCTGTGCCACGCCTTTCTCCAGCGCTGCTCCCTCGATGGTCTTCTTGCACATGTCGCAATCGCCGTTCACGTGCACGGTAACGGTGCGCGCGTTCTTGACCTGCGCGGTGCAGGTGGTCAGCAGGCCCATGATCGGGAGAGCTGCCAGCAGTTTCAACAATTTCATTGGTCGGTGTTGTGGGTTGATGTGGGTTTATGATCGATCGATGATCAATGTGTCTGTTGCCTTCCTGTGATGTTGATCAGCAGCAGCTTGGCAGGTCGGTGATGAACTCGGCGAGCACGCCAGCCTCGCGCATTGCGGTCTTCAGTGGTGATCGTCATCATGATCATCCTCGTCGTGGTCGTTCCCGCCATGATCGTGATGTGCTTCGCGAACAGCCGGCGCAAGCAGTTCGGGATCCACACCAGCACCTCCACGATAGACGAGTTGCCCACCGAGATACGATCCCACCACTAGTAACACAGCCGCGAGCAACCCGAGCAGCCGGGCCAACAAGGACGATCGTGTATTACGCATTCTCCAGCGCATCAATGCTACAGCGATGAACAAGCCCATCACAACCGTTTGCAGTTTCCAATGCCAGGTCATCATCTCATGGGCTTCAGCCGTGTGCGCGGGCACCGTGTTGTACGCGATCAACCCGCTGATCGCGGCGACGACCCCGGCAAGCACGCCCGCGACCAACAGGCCCGTGGCTGTTCTTACCAGATCATCCCGACGCCGCCACCAGGCGTACAGATCAAGGATCACCCCGGCGAGCAGGAGCCCGATCGGGAAATGGACAAGTGCTGGGTGCAGTTCCCAAGGTTTCATGTTCGTTCTGTTCGAGCGTGCGACGCCTCACTTTTTTTCGACCAGTTCCATTCCGCACTTCGGGCACTTTCCGGGTTTGTCGCTGATCACTTCCGGATGCATCGGGCAGGTATAGGTGATGCTCGCCGCAGGTGTTGTGTTGCCCATGTGCGTAGCTGTGGACGTGCTGTCCTTCATGTCAGCGCCGCTGCTCTTGGACGGTGCATTGTCACATGCGGTCCAGATGAGCGCGATGAACGCGAGCGTGATATTGATGTTGGTTCTCATGATAGTTGATGTTGGTCTTTGGTTGCAGATGATCTTGATCCGCCACCTCCGTCATTGATAACGGGTTCACCTGTGGCGGGAAATGTCGAGCGGGTCAAGTCGCGCGAACGACTTCTTCGCGGTGCATGAAAGCACCGCAGCTGTGTTATGCTAACACAGGACTTCTTGAAAAAGCAATGATCAGATCCGGAACGTCCGAAGCTCTGCCAGTCGATCGTTCACGGAACGAGGAGGCGGATGACGATCGATGAAGTTCGGGCACAACCCGAACGCCAATGGAACGGACTTCCCGATGAATACCGCTGGCAAGCCCATCACTGGAGCCAAGCTCGGTATCCGGTACTGTACATAATCCTGTTTCTCCGAAGAGGCATGTGTGAATTCACAGCAGATCGCTTTCACGGCTGGGGCGCTTCCGCCCTTCTTACCCGGACAGCACTCCGTCATGGCGCTCCACGAAGTGCGGCTGTGATCGCTCATCGAGCAGATCATCCGTGTCAACACAGGAACTGCGGTCGCGAAGAGCAAGAGGCCCGCGATCAAGATCGAAAGCCCTTTGCTCTTGCGGATGGAAATGAAGCGCAACATCAGGTCGCGAGTTTACTTCGGGTTCAAAGTGGTGGGGGTGGATTCCTTCATTATCCTTGGCAAGCTATTAGGCAACGAAACCCACGTCCCGGTCATAGGCCACGCTCGCACGGGATCGGTCCCGTGCAAGTGTGAGCCCTAGCTACTTGGCTTTGGCAGGCTGAAGTGCCATATCGCACTTGGAGCACTTGTCGCCTTTCATGCCCGTCACTTCCGGGTGCATGGGGCAGGCGTAGAGCGCCACGGGCTGCGTCATCGCCATTCCACAATGCGCGCACTTGGCATCCTTGGCACCCATCGCATCGGGGTGCATGGGACAAGCGTACACGGCCGTGGTCATTGCCATGCCGCATTTCGGACACTTGGCGTCCTTGGCACCCATCGCATCCGGGTGCATGGGGCAGCAGTACATGGCGGCACTCGCAACAGCGACATCCTTGGGAGCCACTAAGGCCATGTGGCACTTGGGACACGTGTCGCCTTTCTTGCCAGTGACCTCGGGGTGCATGGGGCAACTGTAGACAGGTTCCTGCGCGGCAACGGCGGTACTCGCTGGGGCATGATCGTGCTGGGCAGCAACTCGCGATATGCACGGGTTCATGGTCATCAGTACAAGCGAAAGCGCCGTGCCGAGCAGGGAGGTTGAGAGGGTCTTCATGGTTGTTGGTTGATCCGTATGTGATCCCCATTCTGCTGGGGCTGCGGAACAAGGAGCGGAAACCATGCCACTGGTCGCGGGCCAAGCAGATCCTTACTGGCGACCGCATGATCGCCGAGTATGATGCATTGCACGGCCTAATGCAGAATGGGGCGCAACTACCCCAATGGATCCGCACCAGGTCTCTTTTGACCGAGCACAGACCTCAACAACTGCGCATTGATCGCCACCACCACGGTGCTCATGCTCATCAGCACCGCCCCCATTGCGGGTCCCATCACGAAGCCCGAAGAGTAGAAGACACCGGCCGCCATGGGTATCGCGAACGCGTTGTAGCCTGTTGCCCACACAAGGTTCTGGATCATCTTGCGGTAGGTGGCCTTGCCGAAAAGGATCAGTTCGAGGATGTCGTTCGGGTCACTGTTCACGAGGATGATGTCGGCGGTCTCAGCGGCCACATCGGTTCCTGAACCTATGGCGATGCCAACATCCGCTTGTGCGAGCGCGGGCGCATCGTTCACGCCATCGCCGGTCATCGCAACGAACTCGCCTTTCTGTTGCAACGCTTTCAACAGTTCCACTTTCTGGTGCGGAAGAACCTCTGCATGGAAGCCATCAAGACCCAACGCATCGCTCACGGATTTCGCCACAGCTGCATTGTCGCCCGTGGCCATGATCACCTTGATCCCCTCCTTGCGGAAGCGATCGATGGCGGCTTTCGCCGTGGGCCTGATCGCATCGGCCAGCGCGATGGAACCGATCAGCGCATCGTTCCGCAACACATGGATCACGGTCTCGGCTGCGTCTGCGCTGGTCTTTCCGGGGATCGCGATGTTCTTCTCTTTCAAATAGCCGGGGCTCACCACCGCGATGCGCGCACCATCCACGATCGCCTGCACACCTTTCCCGGTGATCGCTTCGAAGCCTGTGATGGTAGCAAGTGCGATGTTATCAGCCTTGGCCTTCTTCATGATCCCGGTGGCGATGGGATGCTCGGAGCTTTGCTCAAGTGCTGCGGCCAACCGCAGCAGTTCCTTTTGATCAACACCTGATGCGTATACATCAACGCGTGTAACGCCGAAGTCGCCCATGGTGAGCGTGCCGGTCTTGTCGAAGAGGATGGTGGTGATCTTGCGCGCGTCCTCGAACGCGGTGCGGTTGCGGATAAGCAAGCCGCGTTGCGCGGCCATCGCGGTGGAGATCGCCACTACAAGCGGAACGGCGAGACCCAGCGCATGCGGGCACGAGATCACCAGCACGGTGACCATGCGTTCCAGCGCGTACACCATCGGGAAACCGAGAAGCAGCCACACTGTGAACGTGATCGCTCCAGCGGAAAGCGCGATGTACGTGAGCCACTTCGCCGCGCGATCAGCGAGGTTCTGCGTGTACGACCGCGACTTCTGCGCTTCCTGCACCAGCGTGATCACCTTCGTGAGGTAACTGTCCGAGCCTGCATGCTGCACCTTCACTTTCAGTGAGCCGTTGCCGTTCACCGACCCGCCGATCACCGCATCGTTCACGGTCTTCGCCACTGGTTTCGATTCACCCGTGAGCAAGCTTTCGTTCACGTAACTCTCGCCTTCCACCACCACGCCATCGGCAGGAACTTTCTCGCCGGGCTTGATCACGATCACGTCGTGTACTTTCAGCGTGTCCAACTTCACGTCCATGACATGGTCGCCATGCACCATGTGCGCTTCGGCGGGCATCATGCTCACCAGCAGTTCCAGCGATCGCGACGCGCCGAGCACCGAACGCATCTCGATCCAATGCCCCAGCAACATGATGTCGATCAGCGTGACCAGTTCCCAGAAAAAGTCTTCGCCTTTCAGTCCGAACACTACTGCACCGCTGTACAGATAAGCCACCGTGATCGCCACGGCGATCAACGTCATCATGCCGGGCGATCGCTTGCGCAGTTCTTCCACCGAACCTTGCAGGAAGGGCCAACCAGCGAAGAAGTACGCGAAGGATGAAAGCGCGAAGAGCACATACATCGATCCCGTGAACGCGATGGAGAAGCCGAAGAACTTCTGCACCATCGGCGAGAGGGCCAACACCGGCACGGTTACGATCAGCGCGATCCAGAAGCGCCGCTTCATATCGTCGATCATCATGCGGTGATGATCGTGGCCCATGGAGCCATGTTCGGGGTTGTCGTGCGACATATCGCCCATGGGGCCATGGTCATCATGACCCTGCTGAGGCGCAGCCCTAACAGGTGTCGGTGCGTTATGATGAAGTTCCACGGCCCTGCTCGTTCAGTCGATGCTCGCGACCATCGTCGTCACTTGGAGCATGGTTGAAGATCTCTCACCATAGCGCTCCGGCATAGCACATGGTAGCGCCTTCCTGTTCGGTCCGGAGTCCATGGTGATCAGCGGCCAAGAACGATCAGGGCCTTGCTTCCGACGGCAGTTTCGGTCCGCACGGTCAGCGTGTACACGCCTTTCGCGACGGTGCGCAGATCGGAATGGAGCATACCGTTCACCGCGTTTACCCGCTCACTGCGCACCAAGGCGCCGACCGCATCGTACAGTTCGACGGTCGCGGGTCCCTTCAGCGTTCCGAGCATCACATCCACGCGATCGCTCGCGGGGTTCGGATAGATGCTGAAGTTGAGCGCAGCGCTCTCCTGTATCCCGATCGTGTTGCCGATGCCCACATCGTCCATGTACATGTTGTTGCCGAAGTTGCTTTCGGTGACGAACATGAACTGCACATCGGGCTGGCCCAGGACAAGGCCGAGATCCACATGCTCGGTGCGCCACTGCGCGCTGGTGGGGGTGAATGTGCTTGTGTTCACACCTGTGGTGGAAAGGGTGCTTCCCTGCTTGTCGTAGATCGTGTTCCAGTTCGCGCCGCAATCCGTGCTCGCCTTCACCATGAAGCGATCCGTGGAAGCGGTGTTGTACTGGGCATAAGCCACCGAGAATTCGAGCGTAGTACCCGGTGTGGCCGCGTAGAGATCCACGCGCGGCATCAGCAAGTAGTCCAACTGGCCGGTGATGTCCATGCTTCCCGAGTAGTGGTCCATCTTCATGCTGCCCGCCGTGTTGCCGAAGCCGCCCACGGTAGCGCGCGTCATCTTGTTGTTCGGGTTGAAATGCACGTAGTTCCAACCATCGGGCGGGAAGGTGGTCGCTGCGAACCCTTCATTGAACGGCAGGTTCTGGATCGGATCGATCACGCGGAACGCTCCTTCCATCCGGTCGTTCAGTTCGTTGGGGTCATAGGTCCCGTTCGGCCCGCTGGTGTGCGCGCTGATCACATGTGCGCCAGAAAGGACCGCAGCGACCGGAAGATCGACGTTGGTGCTCGCACCGGGCGCCAGCGTACCGGCCCAGGAATAGCTGGGTTGAACAGAGCCGTCCACGTCAACGTCAATGGTCACTTGCGTCAGGTCGTTCGACCCGGCGTTCGTAAGCGTGACGGTCGGCAGCACCGATCCCGAACAGATGGTATTATCGGTGGAGTAGAAATTGACCGTGGCGGTGGCGTTGGCCGGTGAAACGATCGCGGTGATCGCCGCATCGTTGGCCAGCGGCGTGGGGTCGATGCGCACGGTCGTGTTGCCGGTGTTGTTCACGAACCAGATGCGCCCGTCAGGACCCACCTTCACGCCCATGATGCCCGCCTGTCCGGTGGGTATCGTGCCGAGCAGTGCCGGCGTGCCGGTGACATCATAGATCCTGATATCGCCGTTGTCATGATCGCTCACGATCAAACGCCCCATCGTATAGTCGATCCCGCAGGGTTGTGTGGTCCAGGTGTCAACGATCTCCACAACC
The DNA here is from genome assembly GCA_031371785.1 of Flavobacteriales bacterium. Classification (GTDB taxonomy): domain Bacteria; phylum Bacteroidota; class Bacteroidia; order Flavobacteriales_F; family PHOS-HE28; genus PHOS-HE28. The sequence goes on from JANMKC010000010.1 coordinate 8,424, forward strand.
GCGCCCTCCACCTTCTTGTAGGATCCCAGTGTTTCGTTGGCCGTTCCGGGCACGGTGAGGTTGCCGGTGATGGTCCCCGAGTTCACGTTCATGCGTTTGACCTGCTTGTTGCCGCCATCGATGAAATAGAGCCAGCCGCCGATCTTGTCCAGCACCATGTGGCTGGGCACATCCGGCACGCGCGTCACGGGCACATCGATGTAGCGCCAGATCTTGCCTGCACTGTGGTTGTCATAGCCGGGGCCATGGTCCTGCACGAAATCGTAGCGACAGATGTTGCCGTTGTATCCGTCCATCACCCAGAACACTTTCGCACTGTCCGCCGCGATGCCCATCGCATAAGGGCTTTGGTGCAGCATGTCGATGTGGCTTCCCAATGGATAGCCGCTCAACCAATCGTTCTGGAACACCGTGGCGAAGATGTTCAGGTCACCCAACCACAACGCGGGGCCCATGAAGGTGGGCGATGAGGTATTGGTGTTCTGTATCTCGCTCACCGCGGACCATTCGCCATTGTCGGAAAATGCGAGGGCACTGGGCATCCGCATGAAGTGGCTGCTGTGCGTGTCCTTGCGGTACTCGGCCGCCTGGCCAGGAAGACCCGCATTGTGAACGATCACCATGCTGCCGCCGTCGGACGCGCCTTTGTTCACGACCCAGAGTTCGTTCGTGAACGGTTTGAAATCCAGGTCGCGCGGATCGCTTACCTGATCAGCGGAGGTAACGATGTTGGTGTAGGTGAGCGCATCGCTGAGGTAGCGGTCGATCGCTACCTGGCCATGGGCAAGTCCGGCGGTGGCCAACGTGATGAGTGAGAGGAAGTGTTTCATTCTGTCGTGGGTTTGGGTCGAGGTTGGGATTGAGAAGGGCCGCTATGTTTCAATGTTCTTGTTGTGTCGCTACCACGAGTTGGTCCATCAACCGCGTGTTCAACGCACCGTCATCCGCGGAGGATGGCTCGTTGAGCAGATCGATATTGGCCAGCAACTTCTGTACATCCACCGGCAGCCATGCGGTGAGGACGCCGCCTTCTGGAAGGTCCGCATGCACAGGTGCGGCAGCGGTGCGCAGCATCGCATCACCGGTGCAACGGTGGTCGAACACATGGTCACTGCCGTCGATGATGCCATCGCCGTTGCTGTCCGCGCGGCCCTCCACTTGCAGGAAGCAATATCCTGAAGCGGCCGCCCCACTGAACATCGAGCTGCCGTTCATCGGCGGTGGCGCTTGCGCGGGATCGGAGTGGTTCATGTTGGATGCGAGCCCGACCCTCATGCGCAACTCATGCAAATGGCCTGCGGTCAGCGGTCCGAGCGCGATATCATTCGACCCAAAAGCCGCGTCTACCAGCAGGTATCCATCAGGGTATGTGGCGAGCGTCGCGCCAACATCGTCGGTCGCGGAAACGTCGGAGATGAAGAACCTCAGCGTGTCCAGCTTGAACACATGGCCGAAGTCATCCGTGTAGGTACTGCCCAGCTCATAGTCGTGCCCACTGTAGCGGAAGATGACCGCGAGGTGCTGCTGCACGGTGTGGATGGTTGAGGAGGAAGGTTCCACATCCATGGTCTTATTGGTGCAGGCGGCAAGCAGCAGCACGTATGATATAACCCCTATGCCCACCAGTTTTGGCTGATGACTTTTCATGCTCGCTCGCTTGTTCATCGGAACATCATGTTTTGCGGATGTAGGCATGGGAGCAGGGTCCACCATACAGGATGCGCACCTTCTCCGGCTTGTCAGCCAGGAAGACATCGCAGGCCAAGCGCACACCGGGGTTTGAATCGTTGCCTTCCACCGTGAGCTCCGGCACATGATAATCCATGAATATCACCACGGCGTTTTTCGGAAGACGGGGATAGACATGGGTGAGACAACGGACCACCAGTTCGGTGTGCTCGAAGGCGGCACCTCCGGTGCCGCAGTCGATGTGGGCGAAGGCGATCTGTTCCGGAAGGTCGCGCGGCAGTGTCACCTCGAAGTCGCCTTGATGGATGATCGGCAGCGGCACACCGCACTCCTCCATGGTGCGGGTGAAGATCTCCTTGATGTTGCGCTGCGAGCCGAATTCGATATCGAACCGGTCGTACACATGGAACTCCCGCGTCGGTTCCAGTTCCTGGATCAGGCTGGCGATCACGGCGGCCGTGCTTCCGGTATAGCAGCCCAGTTCCACGAAAGCACCGGGTACATGCGTATCGAGCAGGCGTTCGATCAAGTGCTGCATGTTCGACACCTGCTGCATGCTCACCATATCCTCGCGGTGGTCGAACCGCGGTTGCAGTTCGAACGGCAGGCGCAACATGCCCACCATCTTGTTCAGGGTCTTTACCAGGACCGAAAGTTCCCGGCGGTCCGTTCCATGGAACGGGCCTGTTGCAAGTTCATCAAATTGCTCGGTCGACATACGGGATCCAAAAGGTTGAGGAAAACACGAACGCCCATGCGCTGCGCGCCCAGGCTCACACGGACAGCAACCGCATCAGATGCGCAGCACGCGGATCCCCGTCAGTCGTTCACGTCCGGAAAGCGGAGGCGGACGGCCATGCACCTCGGCCACGACCAAGGCGGGCATCGCGTCCGCTGCGGTCGCCATCGGAAATGTGCCGATCATCGCAGCCAAGCTGAACACGTTGCGCACTTCACAGGTCGCATCGTACTTCACCGCTTGTGCATGCGTGTAGTCGCAGCAATGTTTCGTCACGCGGGGTTGATCGGCCTGTCCATCCGTATGGCAACAGGGAGCGATGCTGATCCATGCGCAGGAGGTCTTGCCCGAACTCAGGCAGTCCATGCGCCACAATGCGGGCGCGGTGGTAGCCGACAAAAGCAGCAGCGCCAAGGGCGTCACCAGCCAGTTGTTCCTGCGGATGATCCCCAAGCCACGCATTGCGCATCAAACCTAAGCAAGCCGCAGCCGTTCAGCTCCTCCCATATCGCGCCCTCTTGGGTTCCTGGTGCTGGTCGTGAAGGATGCAACACCAAGCTGCATTGGACCGAAAGATCCCAATGGTCCACACGATCATGCGGCCCGGGCGGAAGCCTTGCTCCTACTTTCACGCTCTGATCCAACACCCGCTCATGCAACGACCCTTACTCCTTTCGCTTTCCCTTCTCACCGCCGCTGGTCTCACTGCCCAAACAGCCGTGGACTTCACGTTGAACGACTGCGCGGGTGCGAGCCACCACCTGTTCGATGAACTGGATCAAGGGAAGATCGTGATCCTGGAGTTCGCCATGATCCCCTCATGCACGCCTTGCATACAGGCTGGTGGGATCCTCCAGACCGTGCGAAACAATTTCGAGGCGACCAACCCCGGCCGGGTGAAATGGTACACATGGGGTGGCGTCGATGCCTATACCTGCGCGCAGATGAGCGATTGGGAGACCAGCCACAGCCTGGTCCCGGATGGCACCTTCATCGATGGTAGTGCGATGGCCACCAACTACGGAGGCTTCAGCATGCCCACCATCGTGGCGCTGGCGGGCACTGATCACAACAAGATCTTCGAGCAGCATGGCTTCGTGACCAACCTGCAAGGCCACATCACCGATGCCATCAACGCTGCGCTGACCGTTTCCGTGAACGAGGTACCGATGTCAACGATCAGTGCTTCGCTAGCACCGAACCCGGCGAACGACGTGGTGAACCTGAACGTGAGCATGCGTAGCACAATGGATCTGTCCATCACCGTGTATGACAATGCTGGCCGCGTGGTGAAGAGCCTCCCCAAGCAGGCAATGACCACTGGGGCGCACACCTTGCCGATAGCCGTGGACGAACTGGCCATCGGGCCCTACTTGCTGGGCATCTCCGGTTCGTTCGGTTCGCAACGTATCCCCTTCGAAGTGGTCCGCTGAACTCCGTTGATCATGAAGATATCTTGCATAGGTCTGGTCGCATGGTCGCTCGCAAGTGCCAGTGGACTCCAAGCGCAGACGTTCACGGTGACGCCCAACGACACGATGTGGGTGGTCGTGCCACCATCTGGGATCTCGATCTTCGATATCTACCAGGAGAACATCACCAGCGCCGCGATCGACTTCGTATGGTCACCGGTGTTCAGCGACATTCCGGCGGGCTGGGATTATTCGATGTGCGATCTCGGGCATTGTTATATCGGCCTGCCGGCGACCGGCGCGATGGATCCCGTTCAGCCGGGTGAACAAGGCTTCCTTGGCCTGAACCTGAACCCGCAGAACATCAGCGGCAGTGGAATGGTGCAGTTGCTGGTGAACGACGTGAACGATCCCAACAACGGCCAGGTGCTCACGTGGATATTCGAGTCGCAGGCCACGATCGGCATCAACGAGGCTTCGCCGTTCGCGAATGTCAGTGTTTACCCTAACCCTGCTGAAGAGGCGATGACGGTGTCCGGGTTCTTCGACGTGCGACCCGAACACCTCACGGCCATTGACGCGATGGGAAGGCGGATCGCCTTGGCGGCGAACATGGGTGGGAAGACGATCACAGTGGACCTCACCTCGCTGGCGGCTGGCCACTATGTGCTGGAGATGTCACAGGGCGACCAGTTGTTGCGCCGCCCCTTCATCAAGCGCTGACGTGTTCCGGTGGCGTGACCTGGTGTTCGCTGTCGCGCTGGTCTGCACTACCGGTGCGTATGCTTCCATCGCCCGCACGGTCCACATCGATCGGGGCATCTTCACGACCGTTCATGGAACCACCTTCCCGTGGTTGGCCTTCAACAGCACGCCGCTGTTCGATCCGTTGAACGCGGTGATCGTTCTTTCTCCGGGCGATGTGTTGGAACTCACCGTGGTGAACAACGACACCACGGTGCATGGTATCGCCATCGCTGGGGTTCTGTCGCAACCCGGCAGCATCCTTCCCGGCGATTCGCTCACCGTGGAGCTGGTCACCACCATCGAGCGGAACTACATCTACAGCGACCCGACCGCGTATCCGAAGAACACCTATCTCGGTCTGGCGGGGATGATCTGCGTCACCGCCGCCACCAGCCAGGTCTATTTCTGGAACATCAAGGAACACGAGCGATCGTTCAATGACACGCTCGCGAGCGGTGGCACGGTGGATTGGAGCACCTATGATCCGGATTATTTCACCATCAACGGCCTGAGCCATCCCGATCTGCAGAACGACCTCACGGCGAAGATCAACTGCACGCTGGGTGACACGGTACGCATCTTCGTCACGAACACCGGACAAAGCGCGCACGCGATCCACTTCCACGGCTTCCATTGCACGGCGCTGTACAATTCTGACGCGTTACGGACCGGCTGGAGCAAGGACACCTGGCCGCTGCGTTCCATGCAGTGCGCGTTGCTGGAATTCGTTGCGGACAAGGTCGGCCGATACTCCGTGCATGATCACAACCTCGTAGCCGTGAGCGGTGGCGGCACACACCCCAATGGCATGTTCATCATTACCGATGTGGTGCCCTGATCCCCTGTTCCGGTCGTTGATGATCACGGGCTGTATGGCGGGTGGACTGGTCACGTCCGCACAGAACACCATCACCTACAATTGCATCCTGCGTAGCAACGCGGGTGAACAGACCATGTGGGACGGCGTGAGCTTCCGGGTCTATGGCATCACGTCCTTGTTGGCGGAATCACCGCACGCTCCCGCAAAGACGCTCTTCTGCAACGAGGGGGATTCCGTCGTGCTCAGTACGCTCAGTTTCTCGCAGGGCGAGCATCACACCATCCATTTGCACGGCTTGGATGTGGACACGCGCAATGATGGCGATCCCGCTACGTCGTTCTACCTCGCGCACGCGCAGGACACGACCTACTCGTTCCGGGCAACGCATGCAGGCACTTATCTCTATCACTGTCACGTGGCTGATGTGGTACACGTGCAAATGGGCATGTACGGGTTGATCGTAGTGAAGGCGGCGGGCGGTGCGCATACCGCGTGGACGGGAGGCCCGGCCTATGACCAGGACAAGAACTGGATCATGTCGGAAATGGACCGATCATGGCACGATACCATCCCGGTGCATGACCTGGTGTTGGACACTGTACACATACCGCCGTACCGTCCGGACTATTTCCTGATCAATGGCATGTCGCACCAGGAACTCGCGGACGATTCGATCCGCATCAGCGCAGCGGTGGGAGAGAACGTCTACCTCCGCATGGGCAACATCGGTTTTTTCACCAACCGGCTCGTGTTCCCGCCGGAAGTGGATGCCGAAGTGATCGACTCCGATGGCCGCCCCATCCCGAACCCTTTCCACACCGACACGCTGGACATGATGCCGGGCGAACGGTATGGCGTGATGCTGACGCCACTGCAAGAGTTCGATGGCTCCCTCGCCATGGGCTACGTGAACATGAACACCGGTTCGCTGTGGGATACGCAGCAAGTGCCCATCCATGTGCAAGGGATGATCGGTATCGATGAAGCAAGTATGTCCGTGGATGCGATGATCCATCCGAACCCGGGCAGTGATGCGATCATGATCACGCTTCCGGATGCCATGGCCTCCGCCGCGGATCACTTTGTGATCATCGACATCCTCGGGGAACAACTCCTGCAAGGCGGATTCGCTCGCAACGCACCAATGGATGTGAGCCGTCTGGCCCAAGGCTCCTACACACTGCGGTTGTTCGATGTGCGAGGTGTGCCCTTGGCGGTGGGGCGGTTCGTGAGGGAGTAAGGAACCAAACGTCCGTTGAGTTCACAGAAGATCCACGCATTGGGTTTTTCTGTTCTTCCGCACGGACCCCGCCGATCAAGAATGGATCCACGCATGCCATAGCCGATCCCTTGGAACACCCAAGTGATCAACTATAATGCAGGGATACCGGGCACCCAGTCCTTGACTTGATGACCTTTCAAGAGAACCTGCGCGAGTTGGAAGGCGACCCGCAGGCACACGATGTTTCAGAACCTGTAGCTCACGATCCCTTTCAGGAAGAACGGTGTGCCGGGTGTGAAGTGCAGTTCATCCACCGGTGTCGCTTCTCCGCGCAGGCGGCTTTCCGTGTCGAACTGTGCCTGGTTCCATTCGGTGTTCAGCAGGTTCTCCGCGCTCACGCCCACCTCCCAATGCGGGAGGCGATAGCTCATACCCGCATCGACCAGGAAATATCCTTCAGCCACCACGGAGTTCATCTCGTTCGCGGGCCGGTCAGCGATGTAGCGATAGCGCGCGGTGGCGTTCAAGCCCCGGTCGCGCTTGTAGGCGAGGCCGCCAATGGTGGTGAATTGCGGAGCCAAGGGTATGCGGTTCTCATCGCTCGGCACATCGAGGATCTCGCCATGCGAGTAGTTCACATCCGCATCGGCGAAGATGTGGTCGGTCAGTTGGTAGCGCACGCCGAAGTCCGCCCCTAGGCGCTGCGTGGGGGTGTTGATCTCCGCCGTTCCACCGTCCCCAACGTACACGATCTCGCTTTCCAGCAAGAGCCCCCATACCGCCACGTTCATGATCACGCGTGATGCGGGCTTGAAGGTGCTGCCGATATCCGCACCGTACGCTGAAGGGAGGCTGTTCGCCGCGCGGCCCAGCACCACCGAGCGGGCATCGTTGCTGTGGAACCCGATGCCGCTGCGCAGGTAGAACTGCGTCTTCTCCGTAGCCTGATAGTACAGGTTGAGCTTCGGGCTCACGCGGCCCAACATGCGCGTGCCACTGAGCGAATCGAAGCGGTCCTCCGTGTAGTTGAAGTTGTACACGTCGAAGCGCGCGCCGAGGTTCAGCGACCATTTCTGGCCAAGGTCCAAGGTGCCATCGAGATAGGCGCTCGTGTTCAACTGATCCAGCTGGCCGCTGCGGATGGTGTCCAGCAGCACCCGTTCCTGCACATGCAATAGGCGTATTTCGCTCATGTCATAGCGCGCGCCCAGCCCGAAGGTCCACTTCAACGGTTTGTCGCCGAGCAACGCATGTTGCGTATAGCTGCCGGCATAGCCCACGATGTGGCGGTTGTCGCGCTGGTTGATCATGTCGCCATGCACCGTGTCCTCCAGGAAGAAGGTGAAGTTGCTGAAGAGGTTGAAATCATATTTCACATAGTAGACCTGGTTCTTCAGCACGGCCTCATTGTGCAAGCGCGTAGTGAGGATCGCGTTCACGTTGGTGCGTGTGGTATGGCCACCCTCTTTGTTGTCGATGGCACCGAAGCGATCGATCAAGCCTTCGTTCACCGCGCGTTGCGGAACCTGCCCGCTGGCGTTCCAATTCGCGCCGAACGTGGACACGGTGAAGGCCAAGTGCGTCCGATCGCCAAACTGGCCACTGTACTTGCCGAAGCCATTGAAGCGGTTGAAATCCTGCTTGCTTTCGAAATACGCATCGGTGCGCACGAACTCGCCCGCAACGTAGAGGTTCTCGTTCTTCCGGCTGAAGAGGTGCTTGTCGCCGAGCAGGTCCAGCAGGGCAATGCCGCGGAAGGTGTTGAACATGCCGCCCTCCACTTTGAGCACGCTGTTGTCCAAATGATCGCGGGTGTCGAACTCCACCGTGCCGCTGGTGGCGAGATCGCCGAAGCGCGCATTGTACGGCCCCTTGTGTACGTTGATGTGATCGATCGTTTCCGGGATCACGAAGTGCAGGTCCGCATAGCCCTGCCCGTGCGCATGGCTCACCATATTGACGGGCATACCGTCCACGCTCATGAAGAGGTCCGTGCCATGGTCACAGTCGAATCCGCGGATGAAGATCTGTTCGGCCTTGCCGCCACCCGCATGTTGGGCGATGAAGAGCCCCGGTACCATTTTCAAGAGGTCCTGTGCGGTCTGCACAGGCCGTAGATCACGGTCCAGCGCGCCGATGGTCTGGGTGAGCGTGATCTCGCTGCGGGGTGACACGGATACTTCCTTCAGGTCGATGGCGGTGGGTGCGATCGCTACATCGAGGGTCTGGTCACCGTCGATCCGGATGGACTTCTCTTGTGTCGCGAAACCGATGAAGGCGATGCGCATCGTGTAGTCACCTGAATTCAATCCGCTGATGCTGTACGTGCCGTTGGCATCTGCGGTGGCGCTGCGGGGGGTGTTCATCAGCATGATGCTCGCGCCCACCACGGGATCATTGTGATCGTCCGCCACGCGCCCACGCAACGTGAAGGTTTGGGACATGGTCAGCATCGAAAACCCGAGGGCGGCGACGCTGAGGAAAACACGATGGGGTAGTTGGTGTTGCATGCTATGCGCCTTAGCTCGGTGTTGGGGCGAGTTGCAGGTCCGACTGTCAGGCAGACATACGGGATCACGGGCCGATCGGATCGGCACGAAACCCTTGGCCGTTTGCTTTCTTCCCGCAGGGGTTGCCGACCATCCGATCGTGCGCTCTCGTGGATCTCTTGCGGGCGACCCTGCGCACCACGATGTGTTCACGCGCCATTAATGTCCATCGGTCGTTGGAACACATATTTCTCACCGAGGAGACCCTGTGGGAGGAGAAGAAGCGATGGCCCTGCATGGCAAGACAGGAAGGGCACGAAGGCAACGGTCACCCCGCACTCGTCGCCGAAGGATCCCGCGTACGTGCCAGCAAGGCTATCACCAGCAAGGTGCCCACTGCGGTTACCGCGAAGGTGACGGCTGGGCCGAACGTGAACCAGAGCAGCCCCGCCAGCGAACTGGCCAACAATGCGCAAATGCTTTGGAAGCCTGCGTATGTGCCAATGGCCGTTGCGGTATCCTTCGGGTCCGTGGTCTCGGTGATCCATGCCTTGGCGATTCCTTCCGTAGCGGCGGCGTAGAGGCCATAGAGGAAGAAGAGAAGGGCGATGAAGGGCAGACTTCCACCGACAGCCATACCTAGGTACACCACGGCGAAGAACCCGAACCCGATAAGCAGGGTGGGTTTCAGGCCGACCCGGTCGGCGAGGATGCCAAGGGGAAATGCGGCCAGCGCATAAACAAGGTTGTAGAAGATGTACGCCCCGATGGTCTGTGCGTCGGTGAGCCCGGCATTCTTGGCTTGCAGGAGGAGGAAGACATCGCTGCTGTTGAAGAGCGCGAACAGCAGGAGACCTGCGGCGAGTTTGCGATATGCGACCGGACTGCGTTGCCAATAACGTGTGAACGCGAAGAACGAGATCGGAACTTTCTTGACCGTAGGTGCTGTGCGTACATCCTTCAATAGGAATGAGGCAGCGATGGACAGCAGCCCTGGAGCGAAGGCGATGAAGAAGAGCGGCACATATTGGCCCGGGTGGTAGTGCAGATAGAGCAACGCCGCTGCTGGCCCGAGCACCGCGCCGAAAGTGTCCATGCTCCTATGGAACCCGAAGACCTTGCCCTTGGTGCCAGGCGCGGCCGAATCGCTGAGCATTGCATCGCGCGCTCCGGTGCGGATGCCCTTGCCCAGCCGGTCGATGGTGCGGGCGAAGAAGATCCACAGCGGTGCCACGAACAGGCCCATGAGCGGCTTGCTGATGGAGCTGAGCGCATAGCCCAACTGGACGAAAGGTGCGCGTCGACCGCTTGCGTCCGACCATTGCCCGAAGTAGCCCTTGCTCAAGCCCGCGGTTGCCTCGGCAAAGCCTTCCAGCACACCGATCAGCACGATGGAAAAGCCGATGCTTTTCAAATAGATCGGCATCACCGGGTACAGCATTTCGCTGGCCATGTCCGTGAACATGCTCACCAACGAAAGGATCCAGACCGTCCGGGTGATGGGACTCTTCCCCGGCATGTTCAAAGGAAAATGCGCACACCGCCATTCACAACGAGCCCTTCGAGCGGTGCATAGATGTCGCGGAACTGCGGCTGCGTGATGCTTCCTGTGTAGATCGTATCCCAACGCGATTGGCGGCGGTCCGTGAGGTTCTCGCCGTTCAGGAACACGGCGAGGTGCTTCCATTGTTTCTCGATCAATGCGCCGAGCATCACATAGCCACGACCGGTCGCGCCGTCGTTCAGCGTTTGTTCGCTCACCGCGATCCCTTCAATGCCGATGCGCCAACTCTTGGGCACTTCGTAGGTGAGCACTACGTTGCCCCGGTGTGCTGGTGTGAGCGGCTGTTGCCGATCGCCTCCATCAAAATGCTGTCGCGTGTCGGTGTAGGTGTAGCCCACGTACACCGCGAATTCCTCGAATTTGATCTTCACATTCGTTTCGGCACCCTGTGTTGCGATGTGGCCATCGGCGTTCATGGCCCCGATCAACGGATCGTTCAACCGTGTGTAGAACACCAGTTGGTCGATGCTCAGGAAGATCTCGTCCAGTTGCGCACGGAAGTTCACATCAGCGTTTCCCCCGAAACTGGTCTCCGCTCGAATGCCATGCGGATCATTGCTCTCCAGACCCGCATACCCGTCCTGTTCGGTGGTCTCATTGAAGGGGCTCGGCATCTTGTAGCCGAAGCCACCGCCCGCGCGGGCGGTCCAATGTTGCTTGTCACGCCACACGATGTTCAGACGGGGCAATGTGAAAAGGCCCGTTGGTCGTGAATGCGGTGTCGGGTCGTTCTGGTCTATGCGCAAGCCGGTCTCCAGCGCCACGCGATCGTTGATGTCGTAGGTATGCTGCACGAATGCGCCTTCGGTGGTGTTGTATTGGCGGTGTTCGGCCGTGCCGTAGGTCGCCCTGAACACATCGTTCCATAGGTTCAGGCCAGCCACCAACGAGCTGCGGCCCCGCTTGCGGCTCATGTTCGCCTCCAGGAACGACGAAACCTGATCGCCCTGGAAGTCACGGTCCGCCAACCCCAATGATCGATCGAAGAAGCTGGCGCTGCCTTTGATCTGCAACAGCCATTCCTCGTTCACCCGATGGCTCACGGCGAACTGTGCCGACGAGCGGAAGGTCTTGTTGCGCTCGAAATACCGGTGCGTGCTATCCGCCTGCCCGGCGATCACGCGCATATCACCGCCAAGCCGATCCTCGGTGGTCAGGTTCACACCGATCCAAGCCGTGGTGCGCTCGCTGAAGTACAGAAAGAGCTTTGGGTTCAGTGTGAAGCGGTCGTACTTCGGTATAGCGGAGAGCCCGATACCCGCGGGGTCGTATGCGTCGTTGCCATTGTATGCCCCAAGGCAGGTCAGGCCCACCTTCTTCCACTTCTGTGCATAGAACAGGCTGGCATCGCGGCCTCTGGCGCTGTTGGCATTGAGCAAGGCGGTCAGTTCGGTTTTGTCTTGCGGCGTCTTGCTGATCAGGTTCACCAAGCCTGCTATAGCGCCACCTCCATAGAGCGTGGACGCGCTGCCCTTGATGTACTCGACCTGCTGGAGGTCGAGCGGCTGGATCTGCATGATGCTGAGCCCACCTTGGAAACCGCCGTAGAGCGGCAGGCCATCCTTCAGGATCTGCGTGTACCGCCCGTCCAATCCTTGTATGCGGATGTTCGCCGTGCCGCTTACCGCGCTGGTCTGTTGCGTGGCAATGCCGGTGCTTTCGTTCAGCAGCATGCGGATGTTGCCGGGCTGCATGCTGCTCTTCTCTTCCAGTTCTTCGCTGCCGATCACCTCCACGCGGGTAGGCACATCCCTGATGCTGCGACCGGTCCGCGTGGTCTGTACCACCACCTCATCCAGTTCGCTCGCGGCGGGTTCCATGTACACCTCGAATACCCGTGCCGGGTCGGACAACGGGAAGGACACCTCAAGCGTACGTGCGGCGTATCCGATGAAGCTGAACCGTATGGTGAATGTGCCATCGGGGATGTTCGCGACCATCACTTGGCCATTGCCGTCCGAAGCACCGCCAAGCTTCAACGCTTCAATGAACACCGAGACCCCTGGCATCGTCCCACGGTCATGTTCATCCTTGATCACCGTATGGAATACGTTCTGTGCATGCACTTGGAACGATACGCACAACGCTGCGACGAATGGGGTAAGGATCTTCAGCATGCTGGGCATGATCTACCCGTTACACGGGATGAGCATGTGATCTCTGTTCCGTATCGGGGAACAAGTTAGCCTCACGATGGGTGCCCATTCTAACGCGAGCGTCTTTCAGCAGCCGAAGCGTTCCTCGGTCGACGAAGCATGGCGAAGGAGACGCGCGAAGGCTTGCCGCGCTCGTGGCTTTTGAAAGCGACCTCGTACGACGCACGAGCGAAGACGCGCGCGCGAAAAACGGAGGTTGCAAGCGCATGGCACGCGGGAAACACCCGAGCGCCGGGGTGGGTGCTGGATGTGGAACCAATATTAGCGCGTTGACAGGGCTTCGCGAATTCAGTTCCGCTGCCCGTTGAAGTAGTTTCGGCCCGTTGCCCGGTGATGCCTTTGTACCGAACCTGCAAGGGGTCGTACGTCGACAAGCACCGGGCAACGCTATTCAGACGCGAGTGTGTTACCTTCGAGCAAGGAAGGAACCCTTGGCCAGCGAACGTTCCAGGAAGTACACGGCAACCATGAAACTGTTGGCGATCACCTGCTCGCTCGCATTCTGCCTCGGCCTATTGGCCCGCGCGCAGCAGCCTGCGCCACCCCGTCCGCCAAAGGCCTCCTCGCCTTGGTCCCTCGTCATTTCCTTCCAGAACGAATTCGAGCTGGATGGTCACATCCAAGTGCGTGAATGGCAATTCGTGGGCGACAAGCTCGACCTCAAAAAGGACCTGGGCATGGCCCAATGGCGCTCGCTCGCCATGGCAGGGGAATACCACCTGAAGCACCATGCATCCGTGTCGCTCTCTGTGGAGGACTTCTTCTTCCATGGCCATGCCACTGTCAATAAGGACATCTGGTTCAACGGTGTACACATGAGCGGTTCCGATGGACTAACGTCAAGCAGCACCGAACTGTACAGGATAGTGCTCACCTACGAGAAGAAGATCCATGCGGAACGAAAGCTCCATCCCTCGCTATGCATAGGGCTCATCACCGACTTTCTCACCTTCCGCGTCGTGGGCCGGGTGCTCCCGGACTCGTGGGGCACAGAGCAGCGCGAGAAATTCGCCCGCCAGACCTTGCCCTTCCCGTATGTGGGCGCGAAGGTCTTTGGCGAGCTTGGGTCCACCAATTTCCTGGTGGCGGAGTTTGGTGGCACCTGCATCCCGGAGTTCAAGAGCTTTTTTGTCGAAGGCAGTCAAATGCGGCTACAGTATGCCACCGCACAGGGCGGGCTGGATTACGGCTACCGCCTAAGGAAGTCCAGCCTCCAAGTTGGTATTCTCTATCGCACGCTCAGGATCTTGCAGGAGAGCACCGAAGACACCAACGAGTTCCTCTTCCAAGCGCTTGGCATCCGGCTCCGGTTCGAGCACGCGTTCTGAAGCCACGAACGAAAGAGGGCTACTCGAACAACTTCTCCTGCCCCTTCTTCCCCGTCTCCTTCTTCGCCTTTTGAATTTCATATCAGGCACTCTCGGATGCGCAGGGTCCGACCTGCTTTCGCCAAAGCGCTCTGGCAGGGGAAAAGCGGGACGCGCCGGAAGTTCAAGGCAATGCGGTAGCCGAACTATCTTATGATCACCGGCCTATCCCAGTTCCACTTCCTCTGCCTTGCGGTCGAAGAGCCAGGCCAGCAATTCCTCTTCGGTGCGGAAGTAACCCACTTGGAAGGTGAACGCGCCTGCGGAATGGTCCATGATCCGGTCCACGCTCATCTGGTTGAAGAAATCGCTGGAGGGCAAGAGCGCCATCTTCCTGAGCACGCCGGCCTGGATCAGTCGTGGGAACCAATCCTCATTGGTCCATTTCTCTTCGGGTTGCAGAATGGCGCTCATGTGCCTGAGGTCGGCCAGCCAATAAGTCACTTTGTTGCGGCGAACGAAATCGAGCGCGAACTCCAGGCCCCGGCGGTAGTCGGTGCCGGTCGCGTAGGTCGTCCATCGCAGCACGATCATGCGCTGCCCGGGGTGGTAAGTGATCTTCAGGAAAGGCTCATGGAAGAGCAGTTGCTCATCGGTGCGATCCTCGTTCCAGCTCATGGGTGGGTGATAGGCCTCCAAATTACATGATCCGGAAGCAGGACCGGGGATCTCTTCGGACGAACGACTGTTATGCCGTTTGAAAGCCTCTCTTGTATCGGGCTTTTCGCGCTCATGGTGCGGAGGTATCGAAGCATGGGCGCGACCGCCACAACACCACCGCGCTACCTTCGACCCTGAAATTCCCGCCCATGAACCGATCATTCCTCCTCCTGCTCGTCGTGCTTCCCCTCACCCAGCTCCGCGCGCAAACCCTATTATGGGGTCCGGAACTTTCCTGCGGAACCATGAGTGAAAGCAACCTGCGCCCGCGGGTGCAACTGAACGCCGACGGCGGTGCGGTGGTGTTGTGGGGGCGCTCTTCCCCTGCGGCCAACTTCGTGGCGGTGGGCGACGGATCAGCGTTCAGCTCGGCTATGCAGGTGAGCCCGGCGGATGTGGAGCTTGGCGTGGCGAACTGGATGGGCAGCAGCTTGGCTGCGGAAGGAAACACCATTTGGGCCGTGATGAAAGTGGCGCCCGAGGATATGAACCCCTGCTATGTGGTGCGCTCGGATGATGGCGGCTACACATGGAGCGACACGATGCGCGTGGATCCGATGGATGGTCTGCTCTCGCGATTCCCTTCCATCGTGGTGGTGCCCGGTGCGGGGCCGGTGGTGCAGTACATGCAATTCACTGGTGGGTTCGCTGGTGATGCGCACTATGTGACCACGCGCATGGTCGGTGGCCTGTTCCAAGCCCCTGTGCAGGTAAGCTCGCCCTTCGCTCCCGGCGAGGTGTGCGACTGCTGCCCCGGCCAGGTGGTTGCAAGCGGCAACACACTGGTATCGCTCTACCGCAATGCGGGATCGAACATCCGCGTGATCTGGGGCGGTGCCAGCAGCGATGGCGGTGCCACCTGCACGGCCGGTGCGCAGTTGGATGCCACCGATTGGTTCCTCGATGCCTGTCCTTCTTCTGGCCCCGCCGCATACATCACCGGCGATTCGATCCGCTCGGTCTGGATGTCGGGCGGCAGCGGGATGACGCGCGTGTATCTCGGCAGTGCGCATCTCCCCGATCTTGTTCCCGGAGCGCAGCGCATGGTGTACGCGGGTATCCCGTCGAGCACTACGCAGAACTATCCGCGCATAGCAGGCAGTGGCGACACGCTCGGCATCGTATGGCAACAGAACGGTGGTGGCAATTGGGCCATCCTCTTCAGCCATAGCACCACCGGTGCGGCAGGACTCTCCTTACCGGACACGCTGGCCATCGGCGGTTCTGGTGCAATGGCAACGCCGGATATCACCTTCGCCAATGGCACTTTCCACATCGTTTGGAGCGACAACAGCGCGGATGTTGTGCGCTACCGTTCCGCCACGGTGCTCAACACAACGGGGATCGCCGCACCCCTGCAACGCTCCGCATTGCGTCTTTGGCCTGTGCCAGCGAGCGATGTGCTGTTCGTTGACGCCTCGCTCCTCAACGCGGCCCGCTTCGAAGTGGTCGATCCGCTGGGCCGATCGCTCCTGCGCGGGCCGTGTACGCCGTCAATGGCCGTGGATGTGGCCCCCCTTGCGAGCGGCAGCTATACCCTTCGCCTTTTCGATGCGCACAGCTTGGGCGTGGCGGCCGGGAGGTTCGTGAAAGAGTAGCAACGAAAGCTCCGACCGGCTCACATGGTGGCCCCATGCGCCTGCGGCAAATGCCCCATGGCCGCGAAGGCGATGGCCATGCCCACGCCTCCCATCACATAGAGGCAGAGCACCACGATCATCAATACGCCGATATAGCCGTAGAAGGAACGGTGCGCTTGCAACGCGCTGCTGAAGCTGTCCGCATCGAAGGGTCCGCGCAGCGCCTTCAATGTCCGCGAGGCATACTGGTAAAGGAAGAGGGTGGGGAAGAAATAGATCACGGCCGAGATGAGGAAGATCACCAGGTAGATGGTTCCGAGCATGCTCGTATCGAAGGGCATGGCGTTGCCCGTCATCTGCGACTGCATAGCCATGATCTTTCCAAGAAACGAACCCATGAACGCGCCGAAAACCACCATGAGCCCGAGCATGATGAAACCCACGATGGCCAGGAAGCGCGCCCACTTGGCGGTGCCGCGGATCTGGTCGGCATCGGCCGGTGAAAGTTGTGTAGGGTTGTTGAGGGTGGAGAAGGTCATGGGGCAAGGGTATTACTTGTCGGTACCAAGTCGTGGCAGCTCGATCTCATCGGGCACCACGTAGAGGCCGGGGAACTCATCGCTGAGATCAGCGCGCAATTTGTCCGCAGGCAGCTTGCTGCGCAGGTCGCCCACACGAACACGGAAATTGGGCGCGAAGTAGCTCAGGTAGGCGGGCACGTTCGGATGGCGCCCCAAGAAAGAGCGACGGATCTCCTCGGCCTTGGTGCGATCGCCGAGGAAGAGCTGCACGCGGTAGCCTTTCAGCGGTTGCTTCTTCGATGCGTACTCTTTCATCAACGACGAGATGCGGGCGCTCTCGTGTATCGTCACGTGGCCGGTGTCGCCGCTCACCGCGATGGGCTTCGATACCATTGGCGTGGTGACCGGTGCGGATGGCGTGAAGACGCGCGGGTCCGTTTGCGCGCGCAGTTGAACAGCGAGCGAGAGGGCTAGGAAGATGGGCAGATGATGCATCGGTGCGAAGGTATTGGTGGTGGTTGGTTGTCGGAGAAATGCAGTGGGCAGTAGCAGTAGGCAGCGGCAGTAGGCTGCGGAACGTGTGCGGTACATCTGCCTACTGCTACTGCCGCTGCCCACTCTCGAACTCTTCTCCTGGACCGGAAAAAACCCAAGCCCGACACGGTTATCGACGGCATCCGAATTCTTAGAACGATTCTAAATAGATGACATGTGCGTGACATTTTTCGCTGCGACTTTCGTCGTATCGGTCGGCGGCTACTTTTGCGCCGCGCCGATCGACCGTGATCCGCGCCCAAATCGTCCGGAATGCCGCTCCCACCAAGGATCCACAAGAGTTTCACCGGGCTCCTCCACACTACCCTCGCCTTCGCTTTACTGATCTCGACGACCCTCTTGCACGCGCAAGCGGACAAGGCGATGTACGCCACAGGAGAGAAAACCTTCAAGGCGAACTGCGGCAGTTGCCACAAGCCGGACACCAAGCTCACCGGCCCGGCACTGAAGGGCGCGAAGGCCAAGTGGGAAGGCAAGGGCAACATCCACGCGTGGATCAAGAACAGCCAGGCTGAACTGAAGACCGGCGACCCGATGGCGGTGGCCATTTGGGCGGAGTACAAGCCCACCATCATGACACCGAATGCGGTGTCGGACGCGGATATCGACGCCATCCTTTATTACGTCGACAACTATGTCCCGAAGGTCATCGTCAAGGGTCCAGAACCTCCGTTGCCTCCAGGTGGACGGCCCCAGGACGGCGCATGGCAGTGGCTCGTAATCGTGACACTGCTCCTCTTGGTGGTGGTGCTCTCCCTTGGAGGAGTGAAGCACCAGCTGCGGAACGCGTTGCGCGAGCGCGAAGGCCAGGAGCCGCTGCCCGAGCGCAGCATCTGGGGCAACATCAAGCATTGGGCGTGGACGCACAAAGCATGGGCATCCGTAGCGGGTCTGCTCATTTTCGTCTGGCTTTTCCTGCAAGCATGGGATTGGGCCTACCACATAGGAGTGTATGGCGGCGATGAAGTGGCACATTACAAACCCGAACAACCGATCAAGTTCAACCACACGCTGCACGCGGGCAAAATGGCGATCAACTGCCAGTACTGCCACAGCAGCGCGGAGAAGAGCAAGCACGCCGGCATCCCCAGCGCGAACGTGTGCATGAACTGCCACAAAGCGATCGATCAAGGACCCACTACGGGCAAGGACGAGATCGCCAAGATCTATGCGGCGGTGGGCTGGGATCCGGAGAAGAAAGTGTACACCGGCAAGGAGAACCCGATCAAGTGGGTGAAGGTGCATGTGCTGCCTGACCATGTGGCCTTCAACCATTCTGTTCACGTCGCCGTGGGGAAGATCGAATGCCAGAAATGCCATGGCCCGGTGGACACCAAGATGGACGTCGCTGAGCAATGGAGCCCGCTCACCATGGGCTGGTGCATCCAGTGCCACAACGAGACCGAAGTGCCACAGATGGCCGCCGGTGCCGCACCCAATGGCTACTACCAGGAGATCCACCGGCGACTCACCGAGACACCGATGGGCAACAAGGAACTGCAGAAATATTTGGAGGACGAGAAGATCACAGTGAGGGAGCTAGGCGGTTGGGAATGCGCCAAGTGCCACCAATAAGAACACGCGCGGAACGATGTCGACCACCAAACAATACTGGCAGGACCTGGGCGAGCTGACCGATGCGCCGCAGGTCCCCACGAACGAGTTCAATACGCCCCTGCCCCTCGCGGAAGCGCTTTCCAACACGGGCCTTACGGGTGCCACTACCGGCCGCCGTGATTTCCTGAAGTTCCTCGGCTTCTCCCTCAGCGCCGCCACGCTCGCCGCCTGCGAAACGCCGGTGATCAAGAGCATTCCCTATGTGAACAAGCCGGAGGAGATCACTCCCGGCGTTGCGAACTGGTATGCGAGCACCTACTACGACGGTGAGGATTTCGGCAGTGTGCTGGTGAAGACCCGCGAAGGCCGTCCCATCCACATCAAGGGCAACACACGCTTCGGGATCAACAGGAACCCGGACACCAAGAAAGGGTCGATCAACGCGCGCATCAACAGCAGCGTGATCACACTCTATGATAACGAGCGCGTGCAAGGCCCGGTGATGAACGAGGGCGAAAAAGGATGGAGCACTACCACGTGGGCCGCTGCTGACAAGGCCATTGGAGCGAATCTCGCGAAGATCAGTGCCAGTGGAAAGCGCATCGTGCTGTTGACCAATACGGTGATCAGCCCCAGCGCGAAGCAGGCGATCGACCTGTTCAAGAACAAGATCGGCGGAACGGCGCTGGCGCAGGGAAGTGATGATGGATTGAGCGTGCAAGTGGGTTCCAAAGTGGACCACGTGCAATACGACACCATCAGCTACGCGGGCATCACGAACGCCAACCAGAAGAGCTTCGGCAAGCGTGTGTTCCCGAGCTATGACCTCACCAAGGCCGACGTGCTCGTAGGTATTGGCGCGGATTTCCTGAGCACCTGGGGCAGCACCACGGAGAACACCTGGCAATATGCCGTACGTCGTCGTCCGGAAGATGCGACCGCCGAGAAACCGATGAGCCGCCACTGGCAGTTCGAAGCATTGATGAGCCTGACCGGTGCGAACGCGGATCAGCGTGCGGCCGTGAAGCCGAGCCAGGTCCCCGCCGTGGTGATGGGCCTGCACGATGCCATCGCGAAGAAGATCGGCGGTGCGACGGCAGGTGCAGCATCCATCGATGCGCACACCGATGAAGCCATCGCCGTATGCGCTGCCGAACTCATGGCCGCGAAAGGCAAGAGCCTGGTCGTATGCGGCTTCAATGAAGAAGGCACGCAAGTGCTGGTGAACAGCATCAACATGATGCTGGGCAATTATGGAAGCACGATCGATCTGGCGAACCACACGTACTTCAAGCAAGGCGATGACGCTGCGGTGCAGCAACTGGTGAAGGATATGAACGCGGGTGCCGTCGGTGCGATCCTGATCGTGGGTGTGAATCCCGCCTACAGCTTGCCCAATGCGGCCGAGTTCGCCGCAGGCCTGAAGAAAGTGGACCTGAGCGTGAGCTTCAGCGGCTACAGCGATGAGACCGCGAGCCTGTGCAGCAGCATACTCCCTGACCACCATTGGCTCGAAAGCTGGAACGACTTCATGCCGAAGCCGGGCCGTTACGCGCTCGCGCAGCCGACGATCACGCCGCTCTTCAGCACGCGCCAATGGCCGGAGACCCTGCTGAAGTGGAGCGGCAACGACAGCAACTGGCACGACTACATACAAGGGGTGTGGCAAGCCAACATGGCCGCGCACGCTGAAACTCCCGGATCCTTCATCGAGGCGTGGGACATGAGCGTCCACAACGGCGTGTTCGATGCGTACACCAATGCTGCGGAGCCCGCCGTGTTCGCAGGCAACATCACAGAAGCCGCGGCCAATGCGAAGAAGAGCGTGGCAGGTGCCGCTACGGGCGATGGCTCTTACGAGGTGCAGCTCTATACCAAGGAATCCATCGGCAGCGGCTTGCACGCCAACAACCCGTGGTTGCAGGAAATGCCCGATCCGCTCACCAAGTGTACGTGGGACAACTATGTGTGCATGGCCCCAGCGGACTTGATGCGCATCACGGGCAAGAAGGACATCAAGTCGCTTTCCATCGGGCAGGACGAACCCGCGCATGTGGTGAAGGTGTCGGTGAACGGCACCGAACTGGAACTGCCGGTGATCCCGGCCCCAGGTCAAACTCCCGGAACGATCAGCGTTGCGCTCGGCTATGGCCGCGGTGCGAAAGGCGAACGCGTAGGCCGCGCCGCGTGCTTGCGCAATGACGACGGTTCACCCGCACCCATCGGGCAGAACGCCTATCCGTGGACCAACGTGATCAATGGTGCGGTGAGCTATGCGGCGATGAGCGGCAAGGTGGAGGGCACATCGAAAACCTATCCGCTCGGCCTCACGCAAACGCAGCTCACCGGCATGGACCGTGAGAGCATCATCAAGGAAACAACGTTCGCGGTGTGGGCGAAGCACGAGCCCAAGGAGTCCTACAACGAGATCGAGATGATCACGGTGCATGAGGACGTGAACCACGATGGCCAGATCGACGCGCAGGACAAAGTGCCCGCTTCCGAAGTGAACCTGTGGAAGGACCATGCGGTGGCCGAAGTGGGCCACCACTGGGGCATGACGATCGACCTGAACAGTTGCATCGGCTGCGGGGCGTGCATCACAGCGTGCAACAGCGAGAACAACATTCCGGTGGTGGGCAAGGATGAAGTGCGCCGCAGCCGCGAGATGCACTGGATGCGGATCGATCGCTACTACAGCAGCGACATGACGCACGCCAAAGGCAGGGCAGAGGGCATGGGCAAGATCGAGCGCTACCTCTTGATGGAGGAGCCATCGGCCCAACCGCGCGTGTTCTTCATGCCGGTGATGTGCCAGCACTGCAACCACGCTCCCTGCGAAACGGTGTGCCCGGTGGCCGCCACCACGCACAGCCTCGAAGGCCTCAACATGATGGCCTACAACCGGTGCATCGGCACGCGTTACTGCGCGAACAATTGCCCGTACAAAGTGCGCCGCTTCAATTGGTTCAACTACGTCACGGAGAAATTCGGCCAGGTGAATCCCGCGTGGGACGAGCTCGGTCGCATGGTGCTGAACCCCGACGTGACGGTGCGCAGCCGTGGGGTGATCGAGAAGTGCAGCCTCTGCGTGCAGCAGATCCAAGGCGGCAAGATCGCGGCGAAGAAGGCCGGCACGCCAGTGATGGACGGCGCGATCGAGACCGCATGCAGCGCCGGATGCCCCACGAACGCTATCACCTTCGGCGACCTGAACGACAGCAAGAGCAAGGCCCTGGCGCTGAGCCAGGACGAACGTGCCTACCACATGCTCGAAGAGATCGGCGTGAAACCGAACGTCAGTTACCTGGCCCGGGTGCGCAACCGCGAAGAAGAGCCGGAGGTAGCCGAAACAACCGAAGAAGCCCACCACTAGGACCATGCACAGCGAATCATCGCTCCGCGAGCCGCTCATCCTGGGCCACCGCACGTACCACGACATCACCAACGACCTGGTGAAGCCGATCGAGGACAAAGCGTCCCGTGCGTGGTACGTGCTCATCACCATCGCGGCGCTCATCGCCGCGTACGGCATCGGCTGCATCATGTACCTCTTCAGCAAGGGCATCGGGGTGTGGGGCTTGAACAAGACCGTTGACTGGGCATGGGACATCACCAACTTCGTTTGGTGGGTCGGTATCGGCCACGCCGGCACGCTCATCAGCGCGGTGCTCCTGCTCTTCCGCCAGAAGTGGCGCATGGCGGTGAACCGCAGCGCCGAGGCGATGACCATTTTCGCCGTGATCATGGCCGCCACTTTCCCCATGATCCACATGGGCCGCATCTGGATGGCCTCCTGGGTGTTCCCGTTGCCCAACCAGTTCGGTTCGCTGTGGGTAAACTTCAACAGTCCGCTGCTCTGGGACGTGTTCGCGATCAGCACATACTTCTCGGTAAGTGTGGTGTTCTGGTACATCGGCCTGATCCCCGACTTCGCCACCATACGCGACAAAGTGGTGAAGCCTTGGCAGAAGAAATTCTATGGGATCCTCAGCTTCGGTTGGACCGGCAACGCCAAAGCATGGACCCGCTTCGAGGAAGTGAGCTTGGTGCTGGCGGGTCTCAGCACGCCACTGGTATTCTCCGTTCACTCCGTGGTAAGTATGGACTTCGCCACCTCGGTGGTTCCGGGTTGGCATACGACGATCTTCCCGCCCTACTTCGTGAGCGGTGCGGTGTTCAGCGGATTCGCCATGGTGCAAACACTGTTGCTGGTGATGCGCAAGACGATGAGACTTGAAGCGTACGTGACGATCAAGCACATCGAGTACATGAACATCATCATCATCGTTACCGGGTCGATCGTGGGCGTTGCCTACATCACCGAGTTGTTCATCAGCTGGTACGGTGGTGTGGAATACGAGAGCTACGCGTTCATCAACCGCGCGACGGGTCCTTACTGGTGGGCGTACTGGGCGATGATGACCTGCAACGTGATCAGTCCGCAGCTCTTCTGGGTGCGCAGCTGGCGCCGCAACCTGGTCTTCACCTTCTTCATGAGCCTGGTGGTGAACACGGGCATGTGGTTCGAGCGCTTCGTGATCATCGTTACCAGTTTGCACCGCGACTACCTTCCGAGCAGCTGGACGATGTTCCACCCAACTTGGGTGGACGTGGGGATCTTCCTCGGCACCATCGGCATCTTCTTCACCCTTTACCTGCTCTTCGCCCGTTTCTTCCCCGTGCTGGCGTTGAACGAGTTGAAGTCGATCCTGAAGAACAGTGGCGAGAGCTACAAGAAGAACGGCCATTCCAACCTTCCTCATCATTGACCGATGGCTGAAAAGATCATCTACGCGGTATACGAGGACCCTGAGCAGCTGAAGAGCGCGGCGCGGAAGCTGGTGACGGCGGGCGTGAAAGTGCGCGACGTGTTCAGCCCGTTCCCCATCCACGGCATCGACCCCATCATCGGCATCACGCGCACACGTTTGGGCATCGCCTCCTTCATGTTCGGGATCAGCGGCACCTCGCTCGCGCTGCTCACCATGTGGTACATGATGATCCACGACTGGCCGATGGACATCGGTGGCAAACCCAACTGGACGCTCTACCATAACCTGCCTGCCTTCATTCCGGTGACCTTCGAATTCACCGTGCTCTGCGCCGCTCACGGCATGGCCATCACCTACCTGATCCGCAACAAGACCTTGCCGGGCATGCCGGGCCGCAACCCCGATCCGCGCAGCACCGATGACAAGTTCATCATGGAACTGCGCACGGAGGAGAACCACGGACATAGCGCTGAGGCCATGACCGCGATGCTGCGCGAGACGCCTGTGTTCGAGATCAACGAACGCCAATGCTGAAGCCTATGAGCAAGCAACTGTTCATCCTCGGCACGATCCTCGGCGCTGTTGTGCTGATGAGTTCCTGCGGCGGCGAGAAAGACAGTCCGGGCATCGAATACATGCCGGACATGTACCGCGGCCCAGCGATCGAAGCCTACGTGGACTACGGCCAGGACCCCTACTACTTCGGTGACAGCACGGTGATCCATGAGCGGAACACGCAAAGTGCGCGGCTCCCGGCTCCCGGTAGTATCCCATTCGCGGCGGACCAGAGCAAGGCGGCGTTCAACTTCCCCTATCCGTACGCCAACACGCCGGAGGATTATGAGCGCGCGGGTATCGAACTGCACAGCCCGATCGCGATGACCGAAGAGACGGTGGCGAAAGGCAAGGTGATCTTCATCAAATTCTGCATGCACTGCCACGGCGAGCACGGCCAGGGGGATGGCAAAGTGGTGAGCGAAGGGAATTATCCGCCGCCGCCGCCCTACAACGGATCACAGCTCGCGTCACTTCCTGAAGGCAAGATGTTCCACTCGCTCACGTATGGAAAGAACATCGGCATGGGCAGCCACGCGAGCCAGTTGAACAAGGAGGAGCGGTGGATGGTGATCCAGTACGTGAAATTCCTGCAGGCGGGTGAGAAGATGCCGGGCGCGGCGATGCCGGCCGACAGCACACCTTCGCCAGGCTTCGGCGCACAAGGCACGAAGACCGCCCCGACGACCATGCCTGCGGGTTCCACCGGCAAGGCCAGCACAGCCCCCGGTTCTTCGACCGCAGTGAACCGATAAGACAGCAGCGATGAACTTCACCTTCAGCAAACGGGCCCGCACCTTGAGCATGGTGCTCATGGTGGTGGGCGTGGTGCTCGCGGCGATCGGCTACTTCAGTTTGAAGAGCGATCCGTACACTGCGGAAAGCGCAGGCCAGAACTTCTGGTCCGCGCTCTTCATCAATGGCTTCTTCTTCTTCGGCATATCGCTCGGCACCTTGTTCTTCTACTCATTGCAGTTCGCCACGGAGAGCAGCTGGAGCGTGCTGGTGCGCCGCGTGTACGAAGGGGTGTTCAGCTACCTGCCGATCGGTGCCGGTGTGGTCATTGTCTGCCTCCTTGCGGGCCAGCTCGGCCTGCATCACACATGGAGCTGGATGGACCATCGCGCATTGGACCATAACGATCCCGCGCACTACGACAAGCTGATCGAGTACAAGCAGCCCTTCCTGAACCCGGTGTTCTTCTGGGCGCGCACGATCGCGTTCATCGGCATCTTCGCCTTCGCCGCGAATTGGTTCCGCCAGCAGAGCCTGAAGATGGACGGTCTTTCGGGCGATGACCTGGTGCGGCAACACTTGCTCACCTATCGGCGCAGCGCGCTCTTCCTGGTGTTGTTCGCGGTGTTCAGCAGCGTGATGGCGTGGGACTGGCTGATGAGCATCGACGTGCATTGGTTCAGCACACTGTACGGCTGGTACGTGTTCGCCGGCATGTGGTGCGCGGCGATGATCACCGGCGTGGTACTGGTGCTCTACCTGAAGAGCAAGGGTTACCTGCCCCAAGTGAACAACAGCCACATCCACGACATGGGCAAGTGGGTCTTCGCCACCAGCTTCCTGTGGACCTACCTTTACTTCAGCCAGTTCATGTTGTACTGGTACGCGAACATCCCGGAAGAGGTGACCTATTTCGCGCAACGCATCGATCATCACCCAACGCTCATGTGGGGCATGTTCTTCATCAACTTCGCCGTACCGATGGTGCTGCTGATGAGCCGGGATGCCAAGCGCAACCCGCGCTTCCTCATCGGGGTGGGCACGATCATCATCATCGGCCATTGGCTGGACACCTGCCAATTGGTGCTGCCCGGTTCCATGGGCGAGAACTTCAACCATATCGGAGCGCTGGAGGTGGGCCTCTTCCTGTTCTTCCTCGGGGTGTTCGTCACGCGCGTGCTGAGCACGCTCACCAAGGCACCGCTCACCGTGGTGAACAGTCCGTACCTCGAAGAGAGCGTACATCACAGCATCTGAACAAAGAGAAACGCTACAAGAGAAACGCAGAGACGCAGAGGAGAAATGCGGAGGAACGCGGAGACATATTCCAGAACTGCCATTGCCGAAGGCGGTCTCTGCGTGAACGACATGCGGCAGGGATCCCTCTGCGTAGCCCCGCGCCTCCGCGCCTCTGCGTTAGCATATGAACCAACCAGCCGCGATACGCGTTGATCCACTGACCCATGATGACGTTGTTGATCCTTGCGGTGATCGTGCTCGGCATATTGGCCGTGACGCGCCTGAGCCGCGTGTACGAACTGACCGCCGCGCTGCGCGATAAGCGCGAAGAGGAGATCAGCGACCGCGACAGCAAGATGAACGCGCGCCTGCTGATGGCCTTCCCCTTCGCGTACTTCGCCTTCTTCCTCTGGCTCACCGTCCACTACAAGAAGCACATGCTTCCGGTAAGCGCCAGTGAGAATGGCGTATGGCTCGACGACCTGATGAACTTCAACTGGGCGATCCTGATCGTCGCCTTCTTCATCACGAACATCCTGCTGTTCTACTTCGCTGGCAAGTACTACCACCGCAAAGACCGCCGGGCCTACTACTACCCGCACAACAACAAGTGGGAACTAGCGTGGACGATCGTACCGGCCATCGTGATGATCGCCATCATCATCTACGGGCTGAACGTCTGGAACCGCATTACCGCTGCACCGCCCGCAGGCACACCACAGGTCGAGCTGTACGCGCAGCAGTTCAACTGGACCGCCCGCTATCCGGGGCTTGACGGCAAGCTGGGCGCAACGGATTTCCGGCTGATCAACGACAAGAACCCGCTGGGCATCGTAACGCCGGGATCGATCAAGGAGCGGCTCGATGAACTTGATACGTTGATCGCAGCGGATGAAAAGCGCTTGGTGAACGAGGATGCCTACCTGCCACCGGACAGGAAGGACGAACTGGAGATCCACCTCACGCACGAGCGCCGTGTAGCGGGCCGCGTGGTGAACCTGCGCACATTGATGGAGCAGGACATCGCGGAGAAAGGTGAAGCCAGCCAGTACAAGTACGGTGCTGACGACATCGTGGTGAAGGAATTCCACCTGCCGGTGCGCGTGCCGGTGGAACTGGTGATCCGCAGCAAGGATGTGATCCACAGCGCCTTCATGCCGCACATGCGCGCGCAGATGAACGCGGTGCCGGGCATGACCACGCGGATCCACATGAAACCGACGATCACCACGGACAGCATGCGCACCATCATGCACGATCCGGCCTTTGAATACCTGCTTCTGTGCAACAAGATCTGCGGTGCCAACCACTTCAACATGCAGATGCCGCTGACGGTGGAACCCGAAGGGGCTTACAACGTCTGGCTCGCTCAGCAGAAAGGCTTCGAGACGGGAGGACCCGCGAAGACGGAAGCCGCACCGATGGACACAACCCAAGCCAAGGCGACGACCGCCACGGCCATGAACGAAACTCCGGCCCTTCCGCCGGGGGAACCGAAAAAGAACTGACGATGAGTTCCGTAGCGACCGCCCCTGCCGCCGTGCAAAGCCATGGCCACGCGGAACATCACCACCACGAGGAGAGCTTCATCTCGAAGTACGTCTTCTCGCAGGATCACAAGATGATCAGCAAGCAGTTCCTGGTCACCGCGATCATCATGGCCTGGGTGGCCGTGGTGATGTCGATCATGTTCCGCCTGCAACTGGCGTGGCCCAATGAGGGCTTCGCGTTCACACACTTCTTCCTCGGCGACAAATGGGCACCGGCCGGTGTGCTGAAGCCCGACATGTACCTCGCGCTGGTCACCATCCACGGCACCATCATGGTGTTCTTCGTGCTTACCGGTGGCTTGAGCGGCACGTTCGCGAACCTGTTGATCCCCTTCCAAGTGGGCGCGCGCGATATGGCGAGCGGCTTCCTGAACATGCTTTCGTACTGGGCCTTCTTCATCAGCAGCGTACTGATGATCAGCTCGCTCTTCGTGGAAGGTGGCCCCGCTTCCGCAGGCTGGACGATCTACCCGCCCTTGAGCGCATTGCCCCAAGCCATTTCGGGTTCGGACACCGGAATGACCTTGTGGATATCGAGCATGGCGGTCTTCATCGCCAGTGCGCTGCTCGGCGGTTTGAACTACATCGTCACGGTCCTCAACCTGCGCACTGCCGGCATGAAGATGACACGGCTGCCGCTCACGGTGTGGGCGCTGTTCATCACGGCTGTGCTGGGCGTGCTCTCCTTCCCCGTGCTGCTCAGCGCTTCGTTGCTGCTGATGCTCGACCGCCTGCTGGGAACCAGCTTCTACCTGAGCGAGATCCACATCGGTGGTGAGCCGCTGGACCACATGGGTGGAAGCCCCATCCTTTTCCAGCACCTGTTCTGGTTCCTGGGCCACCCGGAAGTGTACATCGTGCTGCTGCCGGCCTTGGGCATCACCTCGGAAGTGATCGCCACGAACAGCCGCAAGCCCATCTTCGGATATCGCGCGATGATCGGATCCATTCTTGCGATCGGCTTCCTGAGCTTCATCGTGTGGGGCCACCACATGTTCATCACCGGCATGAACCCTTTCCTCGGAAGCGTGTTCGTGTTCACCACCCTGCTCATAGCGATCCCCAGCGCGGTGAAGGTGTTCAACTACATCACCACGTTGTGGCGCGGCAACATCGTGCTCTCACCGGCCATGCTCTTCAGCATCGGGCTGGTGGCCACCTTCATCGCAGGCGGCCTCACCGGCATCATCCTCGCGGACAGCGCGCTGGACATCCCGATCCACGACACCTACTTCGTCGTTGCGCACTTCCACATCGTGATGGGCATGAGCGCCATTTTCGGCATGTTCGCCGGCATCTACCATTGGTTCCCGCGCATGTACGGCCGCATGATGAACACCAAGCTCGGCTACGCGCACTTCTGGGTCACCTTCATCTGTGCGTTCGGCGTGTTCTTCCCCATGCACTACATCGGCTTGGCCGGTGCGCCGCGCCGCTACTACAGCTACAGCGAGTTCACCATGTTCAACGGGGTCATCGACCTGAACATCCTGGTCACCTTCTTCGCCATCACCGGTGCGCTCGCGCAGATCCTCTTCACCTACAACTTCTTCCACAGCATCTGGCGCGGGCAGAAGAGCGTGCAGAACCCGTGGAAGAGCAACACCCTGGAGTGGACCTCACCCGTGAAGCCCATGCACGGCAACTGGGCCGGCCCGCTGCCCACGGTGTACCGCTGGCCTTATGACTACAGCAAGCCCGGCAAGGCGGAGGATTTCGTTCCTCAGAACGTGCCGCTGGAAGAAGGTGAGGAGGAGGTACACGGGTGACCGATATTGGTTGGTAGTTGTTGGTTGTTGGTTGTTCGGCTGGGATGACGGACACTTGGTCTGTATTCACTAACAACGAACAACCATCAACCAACAACCAAGAAGGGTGTTCCGCACAAGCTTGCTTGTTCTGATCTTTTGCAACGTAGGCTCAGCGCCTGCGCAGCTCGTAGACAGCGTGCGGCACTTCCTGGAGGAACCGCCGAAGCTGGTGGTGAAGTTGGACACGCACGGCTCCTTCATCAGCAACGAGAGCGTGCAGTTCGCGGGCATCAAGGTGGGCTATGAGCATGGGGGCCGCGTGCAGTACGGCATCGGCTACAGCTTCCTCTTCTCGCCGGTGGAGCATGATGTGCTGGTGCCGGGCGAAGGCACGGTGACCACGCACCTGCGTTTCGGATACGTGACACCCTACTTCGACTACGCCTTCTACGCCAAGGGCCCATGGGAACTGCGCATACCCGTGCAGATCGGCATCGGTGGCGGCTCGGTGGTGTACAATGATGCGACCGGCCGCACGCGACGCTTGCAGCACAGCACGGTCTTCCTTTACGAGCCGAGCATCACCGTCCAGTATCGCTTCCTGAAGTACTTCGCCATCGGTGGCGGTTGGGGCTACCGTCTGGTGCTGCGCTCCAGTGCGAGCTTGAACGACAGCCTTACCGCGCCCATCTACACCTTCGGGCTGCGGGTGTTCTTCGGGGATCTGTGGAAGGCGGTGAAGGGAGGGTGAGCGGAACCGGCAGTAGAAACCCGGTGAAAGGGTAGGACCGCCTAAAGCGTCTGGAGATCCGAATGGAACTGGGGCAACGTTGTGGCCTGCATCTGCACGGGTTGATCGATCCCTTGCGTGATCGTGATAGGTGTGAAAGTGGAATAGTACTGCCCATCGACCACGGAAAGAGCGACCACCGTACCGGTGAGGCCGGTGGCCACAGGGAAGCCCGCCCGTATTTGCGATCCGTTGCCCTGCTCCATATAGATCATGCAGTTCAGCGCAGGAAGCACGACCCAACAGGTGGTGTTCGACCGGCCGTATCCGGAGGGGAGCGAAATGGTCACATCCGTGCTGTCCCCACCGGGTGGCGGGAAATTATCGCAGTTGATGAAGGTGAAGGGGGGCCATTCAGTCCCACCATTGTTTGCTGGCCAAGGCCCCACATAGTTCATGCTGGTCCACACCGAACTGTCCTGCAGCACGCTGTCTTCCACTGCGAGTCCACCTTCTTCCACCCAGCGCAAGGCATCATTCGCGTCCAGTTCCCCGGCGAACTGTCTCATCGCGGGGTCGGGTTGGCCTGCGGGTATGGGAATATGGAAGTGTACGGCATTGGGCACCACGTTCACCTGCACGCCGTTGTGTGTGGCGCGCACCCGTATCTCTCCGCCACTGTTCAGGATACCCCGATGGCCATTGCTCCTTTCCCCTACGGTCTGCATGTTCAACCACACCATGTCCTTGGTGGTAAGGGCCTCCACCAGTTCCACCTGCACCGAGCCCGGCACCAGCACTCCGTTACCATCGCGGAACGCGTTCGGGCCGATGGTAAGCTGTGTGGCGTTCACACCATGGACATCGCCTCCGGTGGAGGCGATGACCGAGAAGGTCTGCGTCGCGTTGGTGCGGTTCTGTTCAAAGACCGCGAGCAGTTCGTTGGAAGGTGCGGTGCCATCACCCTTGTGGCAGGCGATGAAGGGCAACACAAGGAGACAACACAGAAGATGGATGGTGGATCCGCGCACGGGAGGAAGGTTTGATAGCATGACGAGGGGATCGGTTGAAAGGCTGCTTGATGTAAGACCGATCACCGGCGACAGTTGTACCCAAAGCACATAGGTGTCCAAGCACTGGCCTTTGCATTGGGCCAAGTGTGCGGCGATGACGAAAGGGCTTTTCGCCTTCACGGTGCTACCGATCGCAATGCGCTACGGCACCCGCGATCCGCCGCTGCATCATCACAACCTGCTCACGGCAATTGCTCCGTGATGATGTTCGTAGGTATGGTGCTGCCCACGTTCACGAGAATGGGATCGCGGTCGTTCGCCGCGCCCGTGTACTTCACGGTGCCATCGAGGTTCATGTCCTCGGCGCGATAACCGGTGGTGGTACTGTTCGGCGTGGTGCCGCCGATGGCCACCAGGATAGCGTCGCGATCATTGCCGCTGCCGGTGTATTTCACCTGCGTGTCTCGCGCGCAATTGCCCGCCCACAACGTTCGCTTCGTCCCCACGGTCTTGCGTGCGTTTGTGCCGTACGCGGCGGTGGTTGCCACGCGGAAGTCCACCGTGGCGGCGGTGGTATTGTTGAGGGCGATGGCGGTACTCGTCATAACGCCGAGGTGGTTGCGGTGCCGCACGGCCACATAGTAGTTGCCAGCGGGCACGCCGAAATTCAAAGGCGAGGTGCCGTTCGCGTTCACAATATCGCCATCGCGCTGCACGAGCGCCTGCCGCGTGGCCACGATGGTGGAAGGCGAAGAGGAGGAGCGCAACTCCACTCGCACCCAATCCACGATGGCGTTGTTGCCGGTGGTAGCGAGCACGGTGGTGGTGGTGGCCTCCGCGCCACCGCCCGCGACCTGCGGTAAGCCGAGCGAAGTGTACGGTTGTGCGAGCGGGATACGGTTCTGCATGCGCAGGCTGTCCGCCATCACCAATGTGGTGCTGTTGAAGGGTCCGTCGAGGAAGATCTTCGGATCCACCTTCACGTTCACCGAAGGATCGATGATGCGGTAGATCTTGCCGGTGTTCGTGTTGGCCACATAGAGTTCGTTGTTCTGGTCCTCACCGAAGGCGACGAGGCCGGAGGAACCCGCGAGCATCAGGGTGTCATTGATCCAGCCGCCCATGCCATTGGGGCGCAGGGAGAGGATGCGGCCGTGGCAATAGTCCGTGTACAGATAGCGCCCGACCAATTGCGGGAACCGCGCACCGCGATATACCCGTCCGCCGGTTATGGCGCATGAGCCATCGCTGTGGTTATGCGCCGCGATGGGAAAGACGTAATTGGCAGGAGGCAGGCAACCGATGCTCAGGTCATAGCTGGCATTCCCTTCATAGCAGCGCCAGCCGAAGTCGGGTCCGGTATTGGTGTTCGCCGACCAGCGGTCCACTTCCTCCCAAAGATTCTGGCCAACGTCACCGATCCACAGATCGCCATTGGCCACATCGAAGCAGAAGCGCCACGGGTTGCGCAGGCCCGATGCCCAGATCTCGTGCATCTTCACAGGGTCGGTAGCGTACGGGTTCGTCGGCGGGATGGCGTACGGGTTGCCGCTATGCACATCGATGCGCAGCATTTTGCCGAAGGGCAGGGTCATGTCATGCGCGCGGTTCTGGGGATCGCCCCCGCTGCCGCCATCGCCCAGGCCGATGTAGAGGAAGCCGTCGGGGCCTAAAGCGAGATCGCCGCCGTTGTGGTTGTCATAGGGTTGTGCCACGGAGAAGAGGATCACCTCGCTGCTCTTGGCCGCGCTGTCCGCATCGCCGGTCACATTGAACCGCGAAATGCGCGTGGTGCCATTGCCGGAGCCATTGATGTAGTTGACATAGAAGAAGCCGTTCTGCGCATAGAGCGGATCGAAGACCAGCCCGAGCAAACCCTGCTCACCTCCGGCTTGGCTCACGCGATCGCTGATGTCGAGGAAGGTCTTCGAGGTGAGTGCGCCATTGCCGTCGATGATGCGGATGCGGCCGCCTTGCTGTGCGATGAAGAGGCGTGCATCGCCGGCGCTCACGATATCGATCGGACTGGAGAAGCCGGCTGCTACGAATTCGAGGCTGACGGTGGGTTGTGCGATCAGTGTGAACGACAGGGCGAGGGCCATTGCCGCGAATAAATGTTTCATGTGTCCGTGGGTTCTTTTCCACCGCGCAGGCAGATCTGTGCCATGCGTTTTTGTGGGATCGCAGATCCGGGAACGGCGGGACCGTGCGGCGTAAGAATGCCGCTAAAAGAAGTCGGCAGGTATGGGATATTCTTCCCCGATCGGGGTATTGTGTTGCACAACTGCCCGGTGAAAAAGCGATCAGCTCACCAACGAGGTGGTGTTCTCGGTGGATGCGAGTACGACTGTCACGTCGAGCGCAGTCGAGACGCGAGAACTGCACGTGTGGCCGAACCCGGCGAGCGATGTGCTGATGATCGAAGGCACGAGTTCGGCCGCTCAAGCAGATGTGCTGGACATCACGGGTCGCGTGGTGGTATCCGAACGCATGAACGGAACACGATCGGCGATCGACATCGCGAGCCTGTCTTCCGGCATGTACACGTTACGCGTTCATGCGGGCGATCGCATGATCACTTGCGTGTTCACGAAGTATTGACGCATCCATCATGAGCCGTTCCGTTCGTATCAGCGCTGCTTTGGTCGCAATGGCGCTCACGCTCTCCGCTTCCGCGCAAACCGTTCTCATTCCGGATGAGGACCTGCAGGTGTATCTGCACAGCAAATGTGCGGCATGTATGGATACGGTTAGCGGGTTGATGGATGTGGGGATGTGGAACGCGAACCCGCCGAGCGCAGTGAACATCCCGCTGTCCATCGTGCAGGATGCTGTGCTCGATCTCACGGGTATTGACCAGTTGATCATCCCGTTCCTCTCGTTCGATTGGTCGGGAGGTCCAGGACCGGCGGTGATCTTTCCCGCTTACCCGGCGGGTCTTCAAGGCATGAGCGTTGACGCGGTGGACTTCGCCCAGTTCCCCGATGTCGCCACGCTCACACCGGCTTTCAAGTCCTTCGGCTGCTTGTATTGCGGGATCACGGATATCCCTTCGTTCCAGACGCCGATGGAGTTCTTCAACATCTTCGGAGCCGACTTGAACAGTGGGGCCAACGTGGTGCCCTCCACCGTTACGGAACTCATCCTGCAGAGCTGCCAGATCTCCATTTGCCACCTCCCGCCGGTGATGCAAGACCCCACCATGACCGACAATTTCATTTCGAGCATCCCACAGTTCCCGGACTCCCTCCTGTCGATCAGCTTGGACGGCAACCAGCTTACAGCCTTGCCGCCATTGCCGGAAACGTTGATCACGCTCAGCGTGCGCACCAACCCGATCACGACGCTTCCGCCGTTGCCCGATGGACTACATGACCTGATCGTTGGCGGTACCGCGCTGGCCGCCCCCTTCACCTCGCTGCCCTCGGGCCTGCTGGTCTTTTATGCTTACGACCTGTCCACTGACGTGACCCCGCCCGTGCTGCCCGCGGGCCTGCAGTACATGGCTGTGGCGAACACGCCGGTCAGTTCATTGCCAGCGCTTCCGCCAGCCCTGCTCAACCTGAACGTGTCCAACACGCCACAACTCGCTTGCCTGCCGCTTCTGCCGAACGGGTTGGTGCAACTGTATGCTCAGGACGCAGGGTTCAACTGCCTGCCGAACGCCGTCATCCGCGCCACACCGGGAAACCTGTTGACAGCAAGCGACGACGCTGGGCGTTTTGTGATGCCCGCGTCGGTGGCCTATTGATGATATCCATTAACGTTGTCGCGGCCATCCGTAAGTTAGCGATGGATCATGAACAGAACAAGAGCATGAGGGAGAATACCAGACCGAAGGATAGCCTGTCGCTCCGTTTGATCGTTGCGGTGGGTATCCTGCTCACCGGAACCGCTGCCATACTGCTTTCTTGGTCGTTCGCAGTACCGGATCCCGGAACCCTGGTGGGCACTTATATACCTGTTCCCCAACTTCTGGGATTGCCGTCTTCCGCCCCTACGCGACTCACCATCGATCCCAACGGCAAGATGCGTTTGGACTTCGGCGCTGGTCGCGCAGCGGACAGCGGAGGGGTACATTGGGATGCGAAGGAGTTGACCTTCCGTTCCAAGTATGATTCCTTGGAAATGCGTGTACGCGTGGTTCCGGACTGGTTCTCCTATCATGTATTCGTCCGCGTGCATCCCGGACTTGGCCGTTACGAGGAATACGAATTCCGCAGGTTATGACGGGATTGCGACCGTTGACAGGCAAAAGAACGGATCCAACGACCCGGGCGGTCGCGTTGATGATGCTCGCGTTCATGCTTTTGCTCGCGGCGGTTCCCGGTGTCCATGCGGTCACCGGTATTCAATGGGGATCGGTGCTCGATTTCTATCGCGATGAAGCGTACGTGCGCACCATTCTCGAAGGTCACTTTGGCGCCGACCCGTTCTACAAGGGCGAGCACCTTTGGTATGCTCCCCTGATCTACCTGATCGAGGCAGGCCTGTGCAAGCTTACCAGCCTGCCACCGGAAGTGCTGCTCGTTCGGGCAGGACCCTGGTTGATCCTGCTCGCGCCCATCGCCTTCTTCGCCATGGTCTGGTATTTCCGGGGTCCCGTCACGGCGGTATGCTCCACCGCGATCTACCTCTTCTTCGCGGTGCGGCATGAACCCGGCTGGGCAGTGGCCACCTATACGCCATGGCTCATTCCGGTAAGCTTGCTCCAAGCCTTCTTTTACATCGAATTGATCCTCATCGACAAGGCATTCCGCACGCGGCGCCTGCTTCCCTCCGTATGGGCAGGGCTCGGCGCTGGGTTCACCTTCATGGGCCATGCCGCACCGGGCCTTATCGCTGTCCTCATGATCGGAACGCTGACCGCGTGGGATATGCTTCGCACATGGCGCGCAGGCGAACATGCGGACGCAGGTCGGCGCTTGCTGACCAGTTCGACGGCAGCCCTGGCCTTCGTGCTGGCGAGCCTGCCATTCCTCTGGTATGTGGTGGGGTACTATTCGCTCCACTTGGTGAATCGTGCACCCTTCATCTTCACCTACTATGCCCTTACCATAAGCGACTTGCGGGCGTTCCTCTTCCACAACATCCATTGGGTGAACCTTATTGGCCTGATAGGACTGGTAATATTCCTGGTCGAAGCGGTCCATGCACGCGCGAAAAGTTCCACCACGCTGGTCCTCTGGTTCGGCATCAGCTTGGTCCTTTTCACATATGGCTATGCCGTAAGCGTGCTCGATAGCCACTATGACATCCATCTTCCGGGCACTGCGCCCACATTCCATTACTACTTCTATATGAAGGCCGCGTTGTCCGTGTTCGCGGGTGCATTGCTGTACGACGGTTTCCAACTCTTCCGCCGTGCTATTGGTAAGCGCATGCGCGGTGATGCCGTGGCCGAAGGATCGGAGACGTTGCGTTCCCGTGTTGCCTTAATGACCCTTTGGGTGATCCCGATCCTGATGGTTTATCCGTCTTATGCTTATCGCAATGACCTCTTCGTCCAACGAGCTCGTTGCATCAAGTTCGCGGAGGACACGCTGCGCACGACTGTGTTCGAGTGGGTTCGGGAAGAGATGACATGGAACGATGTGCTCCTGTGCAATGCTGACCTCAGCTGCTTTCCTGTGATGGCCACCGGTCGGAATTTCGTATGTACGGCGAACACGATGCCCAATCCGTATGTGGATCATTTGGAGCGTTACCTCGACAACGGACGAATGCTCGCGTCCCTTGCGGGAAACCAGGTGCCGGACCCGGCATTGTTCAACAAATACCAGGTCACGCATCTGCTCTTGACCACTGCGGAAGATCGGGCGATGGTGCAACGCGCCAGCCTGTTCCCGCTCGAACTGCACAGGAACGGGTCCTATGTGCTCTATGCCCGGCCGCACTGGTGATCGGTCGTCGTTATGCCATCGTGCCCGCATTTTCCATAGGGTCGGTCGCATGCCGACGGCAGTGATGCTGATGCCAGAGTGATCCACTCACCTACCCACCGTTGTTGTCTTGAGCAACTGGCATCAGAAGAAGACCAACCCATCAACAGACCTCTATCATAATTCATCCATTCCCTCTCCTCGGGAGAGGGATCAAGCTTCATAGTCCCGATCCTTCGGGGGGTGAGGGCACACAGCCAAGGCTGAATTATGATAGAGGTCCATGCCGCGCTCGCTCACCGCTGGATCTCGACCTGATCGGTGTTCCAAGCGGAACGCGCGGGTAGCCTCAACACCATGGGCGCTCTTGACTTGACAAGCGGTCTGGGGGTCATACGCCGCTCGGTCTTTCGTCGGCTACGCTCCATGATCGATCGTGCCATCAGGTAGCACACCGTGCTTTCGGCCCCTTGGTTCAGGTTCACACTGTGCTCTTCCAACCCATCGTAGCAGCCGCCGGACGCGTTGTTGTACATCACTTGCGCCAAGTGGTTGCGGCCGAGGAACCATTCGAAGGCGATGTTCATTTTGCGATGATATTCCTCTTCTGCGAAGACTTCATGGAAGAGCGCCAGCGCGGAAACAGTGTATGCTGCATCGATGGGCTGTTCGCCGAACGGATGCGGTTCCACGCCCGGTTCCAGCCATGTGCGGTTGGAGATGATGCGCAGCATATCCTCCTTGAACATGCAGCTCAGGAGGAAGCCGAACGCGGTGCGTGCCGTATCGCGGAAGGCAATGCGCTTGGTTTCCAAAAAGGCGAGCAACAAGGCTTCAGGCAATACCGCGTTGCCGTATGTGAGAATGGGTTCGAACCATCCCCATTCCGTTGTGGCCGTGCTGCGGTAGCAGTTCAACAGGCGCTGCCCCAACCGGTCCACCAGATCCGTAATGTGCTGGCTCGACCTCACCGAGTTGTACGCGTGAAGGCCCTTGATGGCGAAGCTCACCGCTCGGGGTGACGTGAGATCCGCCACCCACGGCAGGCTGGCCCACAGCGCATGCTCCGCTTTGCGCGACATCTCAGCCGATAGAACATGCTCGTGGGCAACACATACACCCAATGCCCATACCGCGCGGCCATTGCTGTCGTCCAGGTTCTCCCGCTCGTTCTGCCGAGTGAACCCGCCGTGCTGGTCCGTGTAGTTCAGGAAATGCCCGTTCTCCTGTTGGCAACGAAGGATGTAGTCGAGGTAGCGTAACATCAACAACGTGTCCATCCCGGCTCCGCCTTCATTGTCGGCATGCATGCACCCGGCGATAAGCGCACGGGCATTGTCGTCCACTGTGTGCCCCGAAGCGAGATCGGGTTCGCTGATGTCGCAGAACTGCACCATGCCGATGGGAGTGGTGAGCCGCGCCATGTGACGCAAGGAGACCACAGGCCATTTGAACCGGAGGTGAGCGGTACCCTTTGCCCGTTCCGCGAAGGAACGCGCGTGCGCGATGGCGACATTTTCCCATGCGCTCGCGCGCATGCGGTGCAGGGCATTGCGGCCCATGCGGTCCATGCGTTCGGGATCCATCAGGAGATCGATCGCCGCTTCTGCCAGTTGTTGTGGGCTCTTGAAGTCGATCAACACGCCCGTTCCATCATCGAGCACTTCCGCCGCGTGCGGAATGCGCGTGGAGATGACCGGACAGCCACAGCCCATGGCGTACGCGAAGGTGCCGCTCACCGCTTGCTCCGGGTCCTTGGAGGTGAACAGGTAAACGTCCGTGAGCTGCAAGTATTCCAACAGTTCGCCGAGTTCCAAGTAGCGGTCCACGAACCGCACATGGTCCTTCAATCCGAGTTCCTCCACCTTGCGCTCCAACATGTTGCGGTACGCTTCACCCTCCTGACGTACCACTTCAGGATGCGTCCGTCCGAGCACCAGGTACAGGACATTCGGCGAATGTTCCTTGATGGTCACCAACGCATCAAGCGCGGTCTCGATGCTCTTGTTGGAACTGAGCAGGCCGAAGGTGGAAAGCACTTGGCGGTCCTGCAGCCCGTACTTCTCTTTCATCAGCTGTTTGTCCTTCCACTTCACTGTATGCGTTCCGTGCGGCATCACGGTGATCTTGTCGGCGCTGATGCGATAGTCCTCGCGCAGGATGCGCGCGGAACGTTCGGTGAGCACGATGACGCCGATCGCCATGTCTGCGAGGGAACGGATCATCTCCAAGCGTTCTTGTTGTGGTGCCGGTAGTACCGTGTGGAATGTGATGGTGACCGGTTTGTGGATCATTTGAAGGAACCGCAACAAATACTGTCCATGTCCTCCGGTGTACAGGCCGAACTCATGTTGCACCCATACGCTTTGGATGTGCGGATCATGGTCCACCTCAAAGGCCAAGCGATCGTGATCGTCCGGATCGGATGTGTTCAGCGTGTGGGTTACCTCTTGTGGATAGTTCCGCAGGACCGCGGGATCCTCCAAGGCGCAGATCGCATAGCGCAATGGTGCGCTGAACGTGCGGTTCAATGCGGACACCAGGTCCTGCGTGTAGGTGGCGATACCGCATACGCGCGGAGGATAGGAAGTGAGGACCAGGACCTGGTCCCGGGAAGTGCTCATCATGATGCGTTCTTTTTCAATTGTTCCAACAGCGCGGACAGCTTCACGGAAGCAACCGCCACACGTTCATCCGCCGCACCGTAATAGATGTAGAGGTCATCATCGAACACAGCAGTGCCGGAGGGGAAGACGATGTTCTTCACGTAGCCTTCCTTCTCCCAGGATTCCTGCGGCGAGATCAACGGCTTCTTCAACCGGCCGATCACCTTCCGTGGATCATGGGGATCGAGCAGCGCAGCACACGCGTGGTATACGAAGCCGTGGGGCGTGTCCTCAGCCGAATGATATATGATGAGCCAGCCATCGTCCGTCTCGATCGGTGGCGCCCCCCCACCGATGTGGCTGGACTCATGCGGCAGCAATGGATCCATGACGATGTGTTGTTCGAGGTCCATGAGATACTTCTCCCAGAACCCCTTGTCCAATTCCTTCGGGTCGTCGAAGAACACGATCTGGATACCGGGGTGTATGCGGTGCAGCATCGCGAACCGGCCCTTGATCTTCC
Organism: Flavobacteriales bacterium; assembly: GCA_031371785.1. Classification (GTDB taxonomy): domain Bacteria; phylum Bacteroidota; class Bacteroidia; order Flavobacteriales_F; family PHOS-HE28; genus PHOS-HE28. The sequence continues at coordinate 48,861 of JANMKC010000010.1, forward strand.
GTGGGAAGAACATGATGTTCTTGTCCCACAGCAAGAGCTTGTCAGCCATGTCCTCTCCCAGACCATGCTCCTTCAACATCTTGTAGTGGAAGAGGTATTTCTGGTTCAGACCAGGGCAGCAGTCGATGAGCTTCTTGAACTCACGATAGGTGAACTGCGGCGTGATCACCGGATGCTTCGTGAAGGTCTGCAGGTCCTTCGACGTGGCATACGCGCCAAGCGCGTTCATGCGGTCGTACACGGTGTACGTGAGGTAATAGGTGTCATCGATCTTCACGATGCGCGGGTCCTCGATGCCCTGCGACTCGTACGGGTGCTCGGGGATCATCAGCGGCTTGTCCGCCCGCATGGCTACTTCCCGTGGTCCGTTCAAAATGCAATGACCAACAGCGGAATAGTTACCATGGCGTACAGCGCGGTAGAACATGTGTACATCACCACCCACGCGGATGCACGCGGGGTTGAGCGCACCGGCGTTCTCGAATCCGAGGTCGCTTTTGTCCAGAACCACTCCGTGGCGCACCACTTCCAGTTCCATTTGCGTGTGTGTCATAGTTCCGCTGATCATCTTGTCGGGTTATCGGGTATGCTGCATTACAACTACGGGTTCACGCTTGCCGGTCTTGCCCAAATCGTGGCCTTCGTATTCATCCAGCTGGCCGACACCGCTTTTCGGTGTGCCCTGCCCGCTCTTTTTGCCGTCGCCCTTCTTGTCTTGCTTGACATCGTGAGCTTTGGTCGTGCTCACTTTCTCATCGCGCTTTGTCATTGTAGCAGGTTTTGAATTTGCTGGGCTGGCAAGTCGGCCCTCGGAACTTCCACGGCCTTCGTGTTGAGTTGGTGCAAACGATCATCCGATCAGGTGGGCATTCGGCGTGAATGCGCTGATCGCTTGACACCACTGTGATCCGCGCGGATCGGTGACAAAGGATCGGTCGATCTAATTGAGGCGCGATGGGGTGATCACGCCTCAATGCGCATGATGACGGGATCACCGGGGTGGTCTTGCCCCATATCCTGCTCTGCCCCAAGCGCCTTTGGTTGAAGGACGATCCTCAGGGTCGATCTACCTGCCGGCCTTCCGCGTTCATGAATGTCAGGCTCAGCCTTCGAGCGTCCGCTTCACCTCCACCATCTCGAACGCTTCCACGTTGTCACCCACCTTGATGTCGTTGAAGTTCTTGATGCTGAGGCCACACTCATAGCCATGCGTCACCTCCTTCGCATCGTCCTTGAAGCGCTTGAACCAACGCGAGGGTCTTCGGCGTTATCCGGAAGCCATTGCGGATCGGCTACTTTTGTTCCATGCTTCTTTGCGAGTACTCTTCGGGGGGGTTGTTGGACCTTCTCGCGAAGTTCGCGCCCATCGGAACGGCCTTCGGCGTGGTGGTGGCCGGTCTCACCTATTGGTGGAACGTACGGCAGAAACGTTCCGAACTGATGCTGAAGCTCTACGAGAAATTCTACGAAGGGACCTTGCACAAGGACATGCGACGCAGGATCGACTACCGGACCTTGGAGAACGATCTGGCCGCCGATCCGTTACTGGAAGAGAAACTGGTGGACTACCTGAACTTCTTCGAGTTCATGGCCTCGATGTGGTCGCTTGGCCAACTGAAGGCGGTGGAGATCGAGAAGCTCTTCGCCTATTACCTGGACCTGATCGCTTCCTCGGAATACCTGTCCGGCTATCTGCGGAAGAACGGGTTCGAGGACATGGAACGCTATATGGCCCAGCGTGGGCAAAAAGGATGACAAGGAACGTTGACCATTTGTTCGTCTACGGCACGTTGCGGCCCGGATCATCGGCGCATGCGCGCCGCATCCTCAAGAGCAGTGCGGAGCATGTCGGCAAGGGCGAAGTGCGCTCGGCCCGTATGTTCGATCTGGGCGAATATCCCGGTGCCGTGCGGACCCGGAGCAAGCGCGAGTTCATCATCGGCGATGTCTTCCGCATCAATAAGAGCAAACTGTCCGAAGTGATGGAGGCCTTGGATGCCTATGAGGAGTTCGACCCCAGCGACCCCAAGGGCTCGCTCTATGTGCGCAAGATCACCAATGTGAAGGTGGAGGATACGGATCTGAAGGCGTGGATCTATTGGTTCAATCGCCCGGTGGAACAGGCGGTACCGATCGAGGAAGGAGATTACAGCCGCGTGGCCGTGCGCTATGCGACAAGCCGCAACGCGCGCGTTTCCCTGCCGCGCCGTTCGAAGGCACGGGTCGTTTAGTGCTGCTGTTCCGGCGCGCGATGAGCGCTTGTGCGACCTATCCGTCCAACGTCCGCTTCACCTCCACCATCTCGAACGCTTCCACGTTGTCACCCACCTTGATGTCGTTGAAGTTCTTGATGCTGAGTCCGCACTCATAGCCATGCGTCACTTCCTTCGCATCGTCCTTGAAGCGCTTGAGGTCGCTGAGGTCGCCGGTATAGATCACGATGCCGTCGCGGATCAAACGCACCTTGGCGTTGCGCGCGATCTTGCCGTCGAGCACGTAGCAGCCTGCCACGGTGCCCACCTTGGATATCTTGAAGGTGTTGCGCACTTCCGCCGTGCCCATGATCTTCTCCTCCTCCTTCGGCGCGAGCATGCCTTCCATGGCCTGCTTCAGCTCCTCGATGGCGTTGTAGATGATCGAATACAGGCGGATCTCGATCTCCTCGCTTTCCGCCAGCTTGCGCGCACCCACCGTAGGGCGCACCTGGAAGCCGACGATGATAGCGTTGGAGGCCGATGCGAGCAGCACGTCACTTTCGGCGATGGGGCCCACGGCCTTGTGGATCACGTTCACCTTGATGTTCTCGGTGCTCAGTTTGAGCAGTGAATCGGTGAGCGCTTCCACGGAACCGTCCACGTCGCCTTTCACGATCACATTGAGCTCCTTGAAATCGCCGATCGCCAAGCGGCGGCCGATCTCGTCGAGGGTGATGTGCTTGCGCGTGCGCATGCCCTGCTCGCGCTGAAGTTGCTGGCGACGCGTGGCGATCTGGCGCGCTTCGCGATCGTCCTCCATCACATGGAAGTGATCGCCCGCGTTGGGCGCACCGTCCAGACCGAGGATCGATATCGGCGTTGATGGGCCCGCTTCCGTAACAGCTTGGCCGCGTTCGTTGAACATGTTCCGCACGCGGCCGCTGTACTGGCCCACGAGCAGTACCTCGCCCTTGTGCAGGGTGCCCGCCTCCACCAGCAGGGTGGTCACGTAACCGCGACCCACTTCCAATGTGCTCTCGATCACCACGCCCATGGCGCGTTTGCCAGGGTCGGCCTTCAGGTCCAACAGATCAGCTTCGAGAAGCACCTTCTCCAGGAGCTGGTCCACCCCGGTGCCCTTCTTCGCACTGATCTCCTGCGTCTGGTATTTGCCGCCCCACTCCTCCACCAGGATGTTCATCTGGCTGAGCTGATCGCGGATCTTCTCCGCGTTGGCGTTGGGCTTGTCGATCTTGTTGAAGGCGAAGACCATGGGTACGCCGGCGGCTTGCGCATGGTTTATCGCTTCGCGCGTCTGCGGCATCACGCTGTCGTCCGATGCGATCACGATGATGGCGATGTCCGTGACCTGCGCGCCGCGTGCACGCATGGCGGTAAAGGCTTCGTGGCCCGGCGTATCGAGGAAGGCGATGCGCTTGCCGTTCTCCAGTTCAACACTGTACGCGCCGATGTGCTGGGTGATGCCTCCGGCCTCGCCCGCGATCACGTTCGCTTTGCGGATGTGGTCGAGCAGGGAGGTTTTGCCATGGTCCACGTGGCCCATGACCGTGACGATGGGCGCGCGATGCACAACGCGCGTCGGATCGTCCACCTCCTCCATCACGTTCTCCTCGTTGTCCGCACCGACGAACTCCACGGTGAAGCCATACTCTTCCGCGATCACCGCGAGCGTTTCCGCATCGAGGCGCTGATTGATGCTCACCATCATGCCCAACGCGAAACAGGCCTTGATGATGTCCGTTACCGGCACGCTCATCATGGAGGCCAGTTCGCTCGCCGTCACGAATTCGGTCACCTTCAAGGTCTTGCCAGCGAGATCGCGGGCGGCCTGTTCCTCCTCGAAGCGTTGGAAGCGTTGATCCCGTTTCTCGCGGCGTACTTTCTGGCCACGGCCTTTACCGCCTCCAGTGAGGCGGGCGAGCGTTTCGCTCACCTTGCGCTTCACCGCGTTCTCGTCCAACTCGCCGGGACGACCGGTGGAAGGTGGGGTGCGCTGCTCTTGCTGAACGGTGCGCTCCACGTTCACCGGGCCGGGCTTCACGATGCGCTTGCGGCGACCACGATCGTTGTCTCCGGGGCGTTCGCTCGGCTTGCGTTCCCGCTCAACGGGCAGCTCGATCTTGCCCAGGCTTTTCACTCCTGTGAGCTTCGCCACGTTCACGCGGATGGTCTCCGGCTCGGCGACAGGCTCAGGCGCACGGGCAGGGGCAATAGCGGCCGGGGCAGAAGCAGGGACAGGAGCAGTGGCTTCCGGCTCTGCCTTGGCGGTCTTTTTCGCGGTTTTCTTGGGTGGGTCCAGATCGATCTTGCCCAGGGTCTTCGGGCCTTCGACCTTGTCGGCCTTGGCCTTGATCACTTCATCCGGTGGCTTCGCGACAGGAGGGACAGCTTGTGTTTCTGGGGCAGGCGCAGGGGCAAGCGCAGGGGCAGGGACGGGAGGTGCCTTGCGCGGTGCCTCTTTCGAAACGCTGTGCATGATCACGCTCTCACGCTCCTGGCGCGCTTGCACGGTCTGCTTGCTCGCTTCCTTCTCCGCTTTGTCGGTTCCGAATTGCCCTAGCAGCAACTCATACTCCGCTCCGCTGATCTTGGCGTTGGGGTTCTGCTCCACGGAGTAGCCCTTGGAGGCCAGGAATTCCACCACGGTGTGCAACCCTTGGTTGAACTCGCGAGCCACCTTGCTCAATCGCACTGTCTTGTCCGCCGTTTCGCTCATTCAACTCCCCGACTTGTCGGGGTCCCCTTGGTTTTGTTTCCCTTCTGCTTGGATGATGCGTCCATCGCCCTTGCCGTCTATCTCATGCGGGCGACGCGAGCGTCTCCCCTTACTTGTCCAATTCCATCTTCAGGATCCTCAATACCTCCGTAACCGTTTCCTCTTCCAGGTCCGTGCGCTTCACCAGTTCCTCTGCGCCGATCTCCACCACACTGCGTGCGGTATCACAACCGATGCCTTTCAGCTCGTCGATGATCCAGTGGTCGATCTCGTCGGCGAATTCCTCCAGGTCCACGTCATCGGTCACTTCGTCGCTGTCGCGATACACGTCGATGTCGTAGCCGGTGAGCCTTCCGGCGAGCTTGATGTTGTGGCCGCCCTTGCCGATGGCCAACGCCACCTGGTCAGGCTTCATGTACACCTCGGCGCGCTTGTTCTCCACGTCCAGTTTGATGTTGCCGATCTTGGCGGGGCTCAGTGCGCGCTGGATCAGCAGTTGGTCGTTGGCCGTGTAGTTGATCACGTCGATGTTCTCGTTCCTGAGCTCGCGAACGATGCCGTGGATGCGTGAGCCTTTCATGCCCACGCACGCGCCCACTGGATCGATGCGATCATCATAGCTCTCCACGGCGACCTTGGCGCGCTCGCCCGGTTCACGCACGATGCGCTTGATGGTGATGAGGCCGTCGGCCACTTCGGGTACTTCCTGCTCGAACAGCTTCTCGAGGAACTCCGGCGCGGTGCGGCTCAGGATCACGCGCGGACTGTTGTTGTACATCTCCACCTTCCACACCACGGCGCGCACGTTGTCGCCTTTCTTGAAGAAGTCCGTCTTGATCTGCTGGTCCTTGGGCATGATCAGCTCATTGCCCTCATCGTCCAGGATCAATGTTTCGCGTTTCCAGATCTGGTACACCTCACCGGTGATGATCTCGCCGACGCGCTCCTTGTATTTGTTGTAGAGGTGGTCCTTCTCCAGTTCCATGATGCGGCCTTGGAGGTTCTGCTTGATGGAAAGGATATTGCGCCGCAGGAAATCGTTGATCTTCAGTTCTTGGCTCACCTCCTCGCCTACTTCGAAGTCAGGTTCGATCTTGCGCGCCTCGGCCAGTTCGATCTCCAGCGCGTCGTCCTCGCTCATGCCGTCCTCCACGATCACGCGGTTCAGCCAGATCTCCAGATCACCCTTGTCGGGGTTGATGATGACGTCCACGTTGGCTTCTTCGCCGTACTTCTTTTTCACGACGCCTTTGAACACGTCTTCCAGGATGCCCATCATGGTCACCCGGTCAATGTTCTTCATGTCCTTGAACTCGGAGAAGGACTCAATAAGGTTCACGGTGCTCATGGCACTTGCTTCAGTTGAATTGGATGCTTGCTTGTGTCGACTTGATGTCGGCGAACACGATCGCCGTTGTGTCCTTGTCCAATTTAGCCGGGCGGCCCTTCACCTTGCTGGGTTGTTCGATGCGGACGGTGATGCCCTTATCATCGAACGAGACCAGTTGGGCGCGCAGGAGCGTTCCATCGGTGCGCAGCACTTCCACGATGCGGCCGATGTGCTTCTGGAATTGGCGCTTCACCTTGAAGGGCCTGCCCATGCCGGGGCTGCTCACTTCCAGCTCCACGTCATCCAGCGCTTCGCCGAAGGCGTCGCGCAATCCGCGATTGATGGAGGTGAGATCGCTCAGGGTGATCGCCTTGTCATTGTCCACCTCCACAATGGCCTTGCCGCTGGGGCGCACTTCGGCATGCACCAGGAAATGCGGTGTGTCCGCCAACTGGCGTTCCAATGCTTCGGTGAGCGTGGTCGTGGTGATCATTTCCGTCCTTCACCGGTGGGGAACAAAAAAGAGGGGCGGTCCCCTCTTTCCTCTTGCCCGCCGCGAATCGGGTGCGAATGTAGTGATCGCGGGGGAATGTCGGGTGAAGGGTTCGGTGGGCCGTTCAGGGCTTGATGCCCACCAGCTTGCCGTCGCGCATCACCCACACCTTGGTACCGTGCATCTTGGCGATACGGCGCGCTTCCTTGGCGGCGCGCTTCAAGGCCAGGGTGATCTCTTGGACCTTTTTGCTCGGCTTCTTTGTGCTCATGGATGGAGCGTCGCCTGAAGTGTCATAGACCGTGTGCTCATCCGCCAGTGCGCAATAGTCCTTTTCGAAGTTGGACCATCCACGCTTGAAACGCCGCAGCACATCCGCCCTCGGTACGTTGTGCCCGCCTTGGGCCACACGCGACGCGATCCGCTTCATGCAGATCTCCGGCGAGTCCAACTTAAAGAACACGATCTCGATGCGGTAGCCCATCGCCTTCCACCGCTTGAACAGTTCGAGGTAGGTGCGGCCGCTCAATGTGCTCTCCAATGCGAAGGATTCCTTGGCAGCCGCAAGGCGTTCAAGTTCTTCGAGAAGGATCCGGCCAGCCGCTCGTAAAGCACGTTCCGGTTTCAATGGCGAAAGGCCTGCGGCGATGAAGTCCGCGTTGATGAAGTTCTCGATGCCCGCGAACTGCAGGAGGTAGCTCTTCGCGAACGTCGTCTTGCCTGCGCCGTTCGGACCGGCGATGATGATGCATGTGGGGTTGTGGCATCGTCATTTCACCTTCACCCGAATGCCGGCCAATGCTTGGAGTTCACCTCTTTCAACGATACGGATGTCAGAGATCTCCACTACATCATTGATCTGGACTTGTTGCAGCGCCTCCTTGATCTCGGTGGGCAACGATCCGGCTCGGCTCTCTCCGGAAAAAACAGTGGTGCAATCACGCACAATCGATACTCGGTAGTGCTTCATTTCTGGACGTTCATACTGGTAGCCCATATCGTCCAGGCGTTGGGCCACATACTTAGCGAATACGCCTGCGCCAGCTTTCACATCCGATATCCCGATCACTGTGTCGCTATAGCATACGCCGGCGTAGAACGGGACAGGCAGTGGCAGAGGTCTAACCCAGAACTCGCGACTGGCCGAGTACATCTTCCCGTGTTGTTCCCATTTGACAGTCAAGAACAGGAGGGCGCCCGTTGAAGACGGTGTAACAGAATATGAGCACCCAGAACCCTTCCCCGTTCCTTGTGACACGGAAATGTTCAGGGCAGCACAATCAACTCCAGGCACAGCGACTTCCAATGGATTCTCAATGCCGCAATAGAGAAAATCCCAGTTGTGGTGGGTCGGTGAGACGACCACGGAGACCTGGCCTGGATCGGTCTCTTGTGCTTGCAGCACGCTAGGTAGCAGCACCTGCAAGCACAGACCTACTTGGATACAATGTCTTGCGAACATGGAAAAGATCCCACACGTACTGTCAAAAGCGACTTAGGCACTGGCGCTCACCTTCTTCGCCCCCTTCTGCGGCAGCATCTCCTTCACCGCTGCCACGAGCGCCACATCATCAAAGCCGCACTCCGCATAGAGTTCCTTCTGCGAGCCGTGCTCGATGAAATGGTCCGGGATGCCGAGGCGTTTCACTTGCGCGTGGTAGCCATTGTCCGCCATGAACTCCAGCACGGCGCTGCCCATGCCGCCCTGGATGCAACCATCCTCGATGGTGATCACATGCTTGAACTTGCTGAAGACTTCGTGCAACAACATCTCGTCGATCGGCTTCGCGAAGCGCATGTCATAGTGCGCGACTGAATAGCCTTCGGCCTGCAATGCGTCGATCCCCTTCGCGGCGATGTTCCCGATGTGCCCAATGCTCAATACCGCAATGTCATTGCCTGAACGCACTTTTCGTCCAGTACCGATGCTGATCTCCTTGAAGGGCGTCTTCCATTCGGTCATAACGCCTTCGCCGCGCGGGTAACGGATGCTGAACGGGCCGCAGTCGCGCAATTGCGCAGTGTACATCAGGTTGCGCAATTCCTCCTCGTTCATCGGTGCGCTCACGATCATGTTCGGGATGCACCTGAAGTAGGCGATGTCGAACGCACCGTGGTGCGTGGGACCATCCGCACCGGCGAGACCGCCGCGATCGAGGCAGAAGATCACGTGGAGTTTCTGCAAGGCCACATCGTGCACCACTTGATCATACGCGCGTTGCATGAACGAACTGTAGATGTTGCAGAACGGGATCATGCCCTGCGTCGCAAGACCAGCGGAGAACGTCACGGCGTGCTGCTCGGCGATGCCCACGTCGAACGCGCGATCGGGCATCGCCTTCATCATGATGTTGAGCGAGGAGCCTGTTGGCATCGCGGGCGTGATGCCGACGATCTTCTCGTTCTTTTCTGCAAGCTCCACGATCGTGTGGCCGAACACATCCTGGTACTTCGGCGGCTGTGGACTTTTCGGCACCACCTTGATGATCTCGCCGGTCTCTTTGTTGAAGAGGCCCGGTGCGTGCCAAACCGTTGGGCTGCCCGCCTCCGCAGGTGCGTACCCCTTGCCCTTCACGGTGATCGCGTGCAAGAGTTTAGGGCCGGGGATGTCGCGCAGGTCCTTCATCACCTTCACCAAGCGCTCCACGTCGTGGCCATCCACCGGACCGAAGTAGCGGAACTTGAGGCTCTCGAAAAGATTGCTCTGTTTCAGCAGCGCGGTCTTCAATGCGGCGTCGAATTTCTGCGCGATGGCCTGCGCGTTCGGACCGAACTTGCTGATCTTGCCCAGGATCTTCCACACGTCGTCCTTCACCTTGTTGTAGGTGTGGCTCGTGGTGATGTCCGTCAAGTATTCCTTCAGCGCACCGACGTTCGGGTCGATGCTCATGCAGTTGTCATTGAGCACTACGAGCAGATCGCTGTTCGCTGTGCCGCCGTGGTTGAGCGCTTCGAAGGCCATGCCTGCGGTCATCGCGCCATCGCCGATCACCGCCACCACCTGCCGGTTCTTCTCGTGCTTCAGTTTGCTGGCCACTGCCATGCCGAGCGCGCCGCCGACGGAAGTCGAACTGTGCCCCACACCGAACGTGTCGTACTCGCTCTCGCTGCGTTTCGGGAAACCGCTGAGGCCTTTGTACAGGCGATTGGTGTGGAAGATCTCGCGTCTCCCTGTCAGGATCTTGTGGCCATACGCTTGATGGCCCACGTCCCACACGAGCTGGTCATATGGCGTGTTGAAGACGTAGTGCAATGCGACGGTGAGCTCCACCACGCCGAGGCTCGCGCCGAAGTGGCCGCCCTTCACGCTCACCATGTCGATGATGAAATCGCGAAGCTCAGTACATACCTGGTCGAGCTGGTTCTCGTTGAGCTTGCGCAGATCCGCGGGGAACTCGATGCGTTCCAATAATGGATAACGGTGCGGCTGATCGCTCATGCGGGGTGGTGCGCGGTAGAACAAAAGTAGATAAGCGCGGGTTCGCGGGAAGCAACGCAGCCTTGGTAGTTGTTCGTGTACGGCGGTTGATCAGGCGACCCCTACCTTTCGCGGAAGCGATCCGTTATCGCACATTCAACCCCCACCCCCACATGCGCATTTCTACACGTCTTTTCCTCAGCCCCCTTCCGCTTTGCATCGCGCTTGCCGCCAACGCACAGGGCAGCCAGGTGGATTGCAACAATGTATCGCTCGCGTTCAGTTCGTGGTATGTCGGCCCGTCGTTCCCGGTCCTCACGGACACCATCCACTATGTGGACCCGATGCTGATCGCCTACCCGCAAGCGGAACTGATCCTGCTGGACCAGAGCATCATCACCGTTGTGGGGTCGCCGCCGGTCCAAACTCTGCTCCAGTACCCGGACTATTCCACCATGGACCTGTCATACGATCTCCAATTCGTAACCACTGATTTCAGCGATCCGACCTTCGTTCCAGCGCTGGTGCATCTGTTCCATGTCGTTTCCCCAGGCGATTCGGATGTCACCTGTTACATGCCTTTGGAGATCGTGCTGATCGGCGGCACGGCTGGGATCGATGAGTACGCGAACACCGGGGTCATGATGTGGCCGATCCCCGTTGTGGACGAATTGCATTTTCGTAGCGTTGCGCCTTTGCGTTCCGTTGAGGTCATCGCGGCCGATGGGCGCATGATGCTGCGGAGCGCGATCAGTGGAGATGAAACGCTGATCGATCCCACACCATTACCCTGCGGAGTTTTCGTTGCGGTGATCACAACGGACAAGGGTGTCGTGCGGCGCCGGTTCCTGAAAAACTGATCGCTTGTAGTTGCGAGGCATGATGATTGACGAACCCGTGCGGATCAAACCAGTGCATGACCGCATCGTCCAACCGGTCCGAACCCGATCAACCATGAGAACGCTGCTTCTTCTTTCGCTCTGCCTCTTGCTCTCTGCCCCCCACTTGCGAGCGCAGGATGTTGCCGTGCCGGACAGCACAGGTTTGCCCGGCGACAACTTCAGCCTGCAAGGTGCCTTGGAACTGTTCAAGAATTCCCCCGATCTGGAAAGCTTCGAGAAGGCGTTGAACACCGAGACCAACAAGGTGAACAACCTGGACCTCGATCAGAACGGCGACATCGACTACGTGCGCGTGATGGACCATGTGGAAGGGGATGCGCATGCGATCGCATTGCAGGTGGCCATCTCGGCGACCGAAACGCAGGATGTGGCCGTGATCGAACTGGAGAAGACAGCCGCTGACAAGGCGATCGTGCAGATCCGCGGTGACGAGGACATGTACGGAGCGGAAACGATCATGGAACCCAGCGACCAGAAGGAGGAAGTGAAGGACACCAAAGGACCGGCGGCCCCTGAGCTTGTGGATACATGGGTGGAAGTGAACGTGTGGGGCTGGCCTGGTGTGCAATGGTGTTTCGGCACCGGCTTCATGCTGTGGGAATCACCATGGTATTGGGATTACTATCCTCCGTGGTGGAGACCTTGGCGGCATTGTGGCTGGCACACATGGTGGGGCTATACCTACCACTATCATCACTGGTACCATCCCGCTTACGGTTGTCGCGTGGTGCATGCGCACCAGGTGTATGTGCAGCACAGGAGATCAAGCCCGGTGGTACATGAACGCTATGAAAGGGCACGGCAGCAGCACGCCGCGACGCGCCCCATGGAGAGGCCCGCGAACGAACGGCCGATGAACAAAGGCAAGGGCGTGAAGAACCCACGACCCACCCATGTTCAAAGGCCACCTGCCAGAACATCCCCCACCGCACGACCCGCGAAAGGAAACGGCCGCACCGGGCGTCCGGCACAAGGTGGAAAGGCGAAGCCTTCGCGTTGATCGCTGAGGCAACCACAGACCGGCAATGTTGGGTCATGCAGGTGATCCAACTTCGCCGGAATGAACCAACAGTCCCTTGCCGTTCTCGCGTCATTGACGCTGGTACACAGCACCGTGCTGCACGCGCAATCCGTCAACTGGTTGCATAGTGCGACCGTGGCTTATCAATTGAACCCTGACCTCATCAAGCATTTGGTGAGCCCCGCTCCCGATGGCGCGGTGAACATCGCCCGGATGGACAGCGTCACACAACCCTACGGCGTCGATGCTTACGGCCGGTACGTGATCGAGCTCCGGAATATGCAAGGCCTCGTCCAATGGAGCATTCCGCTGCGCGATAAAGTGCTCGTGCAAAGCATGGCCACCGATCCCGATGGGGTCGTCTATGTCGGTGGAATGTTCATGGAGGACATGGCGGTGGAGGAAGACACGTTGCTCGTTGCCGGAGGGCAGTTCGACACGCATCCGTTCCTGATGGCGATCGACAACACCGGGCACTTGTTCTGGCTGCGCGATCTGTACCCCGATTATCCGAACGCGTCCATGATCCCCTTCATCAACGTGGACCCCAACCACCTCGGATGGTACAGTGTGGGCGATTTCCTCACGACTTCGCTCGTTGAATTCAACGGTGTAGGGCAGGACCTGCAAACGCGTGTGATCGAGGGCGCGAAGCTGATCGGTGGTTTCGACTTCGATCCGCAGAACAACATGTTCGTCTCCGGCTCAACCGGCAGCGGCCCGCCGTTCACCTTCGGAGGGCAGAGCTGGACGGTGACGGAGAGCTACGCGATGTTCGTGTTGCGCATGGACCCCGCGGGAAATGCGAACTGGGTGCATTTCATGCACGACCAGACCTTTCAGCGGCCTTGTGTGGTGGCCGATGAGAATGGCAATGCGTTCGTTTCAGGCGAATTGCTCGACAGCGCCTCTTTTGGAGGCATACACTTCCATGGCCCGGATTGGATCTATGACATGTTCATCACCAAGGTGGATGGCGAAGGGAACTTCCTCTGGGGCGCGGAGAGCGCACCTCCTGGCGGGCCACTGACCGGCGACTTCGAGCGTAGCGCAGGAACGTGCGTGGCCACGGGACCGGGCGGTCGCGCTTATCTGCTGGGCCGCGTCCGTGGATCAGTGGACTGGGGCAATGGCGTAGTGCCCAATATCATCACATTAGGTGCAAGCGCGGAGTCGGTCGTGTGCTTCGATGCCGATGGCACAGCCCGGTGGCAGGTGGTGGGCCAGATCACGGGCTATGCTTCTCCTCAAAGCATTTGTGTCGATGCGGAGGGCGTGATCCATTGCGGCACGCACGCCAGCGGTGCGTTCGAACTCGGCGGCATCACCGTGGATGCTGGTGGACAACAAGCGGCTATCGCCCAATTGCAGGACGACCTGAACACCGGCGTGACCGATCTCCGATCAACAACGGGACTTGTCGCCTTTCCTAACCCGGCGCACGGAACGATCAACGTGATGAACCATGCCGATCGGACATTCGCAGCGGAACTGATCGATGCCCAAGGTCGATGCCTGCGATCGCTCCGGCTATCGAACGGCATGAACACGATCGATCTCACAGGTCTCGATGCAGGGATCTACATGCTGCATCGCATGGACGGCGCATCGGTGCGCGTGGTGAAGGAGTAAGGATCACTTCTTCAGGAACGCATCCCAACCTTGCGCCGTGAGCGGGTGCAAACCATTCTGCTTGTCCACTAGGTGCATGCCCTCGGATGCATTCGTCATGTGCCCGATCACGGTGAGGTCCGGGTTGCCCTTGATCTTGTCGTAGTCGCCTTGCGCAATGGTGAAGAGCAACTCGTAATCCTCGCCACCGCTCAGCGCGCATACAGTAGGATCGAGCTCGAAGTCGCGCGCGGTCTGGTAGGTTGAAGGATCGATCGGCAACTTTTCGTCGTACAGTTTCACACCGGTAGTGCTGCGCCTGCACAAATGGATCGTTTCGCTCGCCAATCCGTCGCTGATGTCGATCATGCTCGTGGGCCGCACATCGAGCTTCTTCAACAGATCGATGATGTCCTTGCGCGCTTCCGGCTTCAGTTGGCGTTGGATGATGTAGTCGTGACCAGTGAGATCCGGCTGCGCACCGGTGTCTTCGAACACGGCCTTCTCGCGCTTGAGGATCTGCAGGCCCATGTAGGCACCACCAAGATCACCGCTCACCACCAGGAGATCGTTCTCCTTCGCACCGCCGCGATAGATGATGTCCTCCTTCTTCGCCGCGCCGATGGCCGTGATGCTGATCACCAATCCCTTGTTGCTCGCACAGGTATCGCCGCCCACCAGATCGACCCCGTACTGTCCGCACGCGAGCAGCATGCCTTCGTACAGCTCATCGATCGCTTCCACCGGAAAACGATTGCTGATCGCGAGCGCCACCAGCACCTGTCGCGGTTGTGCGTTCATCGCATACACATCGCTCAGGTTCACCACGATGCTCTTGTAGCCGAGATGCTTCAGCGGCACATAGCCCAGATCGAAATGGATGCCTTCCACCAGCATGTCAGTGGTTACCACTTGATGCAGTCCTTGCGGGTCGATGACGGCAGCATCATCCCCAATGCCCTTGATGGTACTTGGCTGTGCGATCGCCACACGCGAAGCGATGCGTTCAATAAGACCGAATTCGCCAAGGGCGGACAGTTCAGTACGGGCGGTTTCTTCTGACATCCTTGAGTCTTCTTTCTTTCGACTTGCGAGCGAACAAGCCGCGAAACTATCCTCTTCCTCCGCGAACCACGGCTGCACTTCGGTGTTCACCCCATCAGCGCTGCCTCCCGCGTGCTACCTTTGGCCTCCGCTTCGTTTAGACACATTCTAAATAAGCGAATGAGCCATGATCAAGGTCAGCGAGAACGCCAAGTCCGAAGTCGCCAAACTGCTAGGTATGGAAGGCCGTGGCCCGAACCATTTCGTCCGTGTAGGTGTGAAAGGCGGTGGTTGCTCCGGCCTCATGTACGACCTGGACTTCGACGACCAGATGAAGGACGGCGACAAGGTTTTCGAGGACAACGGAGTGAAAGTGGTGGTGGACAAGAAGAGCCTGCTCTATCTGCTCGGCACCACGCTCGATTTCAGCGGCGGCCTCAATGGCAAGGGCTTCCAGTTCATCAATCCGAACGCGAGCCGGACCTGCGGGTGCGGGGAGAGCTTCTCGATCTGAAGAACGCAGAGTCGCTGAGACGCAAAGGAGCGCAGAGAAAATGATGAAGACCCAACACATGGCAGCAAGTACGAAACGCAGAGGAACAATCCCTCAGCGTCCTCCGCGTCTTTGCGCCTCTGCGTTTTGCATTTGAGCCATGGCCCAGGACACCGACGATATCCTCCGCGAGGTCACCTCGAAAGAGTATGCCTACGGCTTCGTCACGGACATCGAGAGCGAGAAGGCGGCGAAGGGGCTGAACGAGGACATCGTGCGCTTCATCAGCGCGAAGAAGAACGAACCCGCGTGGATGTTGGAGTGGAGGCTCGAAGCCTACCGCATCTGGCTGAAGATGGAGGAGCCGCATTGGGCGCACGTCCACTACCCGAAGATCGATTACCAGAACAGCTATTACTACAGCGCGCCGAAGAAGAAGCCTGCGCTCAACAGCCTCGATGAAGCCGATCCCGAACTGATAGAGACGTTCAAAAAGTTGGGCATCAGCATGGAGGAACAGAAGCGCCTCGCCGGTGTCGCCGTGGACATCGTGTTCGACAGCGTTAGCGTGAAGACCACGTTCCAAGCGGCGCTGAAAGAGAAGGGCATCATCTTCTGTTCGTTCAGCGATGCGGTGCATGAACATCCAGACCTGATCAAGAAGTACCTCGGCAGCGTTGTGCCTCGTACGGACAACTATTTCGCTGCGCTCAACAGCGCCGTCTTCAGCGATGGCAGTTTCTGCTACATCCCGCCGGGAGTGCGCTGTCCGATGGAGCTGAGCACCTACTTCCGCATCAACGAGGCCATGACCGGCCAGTTCGAACGCACGCTGTTGATCGCCGATGAAGGTGCCTACGTGAGCTACCTCGAAGGCTGCACCGCACCGATCCGCGACGAGCACCAACTGCACGCCGCTGTAGTGGAACTCGTCGCACTGAAGGACGCGGAGATAAAATACAGCACCGTCCAGAACTGGTACCCTGGCGACAAGGACGGCAAGGGCGGCATCTACAACTTCGTAACGAAGCGTGGCATGTGCCTGGGCGATCGCAGCAAGATCAGCTGGACGCAGGTGGAGACCGGCAGCGCGATCACGTGGAAGTACCCGAGCTGCGTGCTGAAAGGCGACTACAGCACCGGTGAGTTCTACAGCGTGGCGGTGACCAACAATCGCCAGCAGGCCGACACGGGCACCAAGATGACCCACATCGGCAAGGGCACGAAGAGCACGATCGTGAGCAAGGGCATCAGCGCGGGCTTTTCCAATAACAGCTACCGCGGCCTGGTGAAGATCGGTCGTGGTGCGAAGGGCGCGCGCAACCATAGCCAGTGCGATTCACTGTTGCTCGGCGATCGCTGCGGCGCACATACGTTCCCGTACATCGAGAGCGAGAACCCGACCGCGATGGTGGAGCACGAAGCCACGACCAGCAAGATCGGCGAGGACCAGATCTTCTACCTCAACCAACGCGGCATCGCCACCGAGAAGGCCGTCTCGTTGATCGTCAACGGTTATTGCAAAGAGGTGCTGAACCAGTTGCCGATGGAGTTCGCGGTGGAAGCGCAGAAGCTGCTCGCTGTATCACTTGAAGGATCGGTAGGATGATTGAAGAATTGCTGATTCCTGATTGCTGATCCGCCACACACATGGCCCACTACACAACCTTTGAGGACCTGCCCATCTGGCAACTATCGCGAGACATCTGCAAGGATGTTTTCACCATTACGTCCAAAGGCTCCTTTGCGAAGGACTTTTCGTTGAAAGACCAGATCAATCGCTCCTCGGGATCGTGCATGGACAACATTGCCGAAGGGTTCGAACGCGATGGCAACAAGGAGTTCAAGCAGTTCCTCTCGATCTCAAAAGGCTCGATCGGTGAGACCCGTTCCCAACTCTACCGGGCATTGGATCGTGGACACATCACGCAGGAAGAATTCGACGCTCTGTTCTCCAAATGCAAGAACGAGAGCCGGGACATCGGCAGCTTCATGCGGTATTTGCGCGACAGTGAAATGAAAGGCAACAAGTTCGTTCGGAGCGCTCCCTGAATCAGGAATTAGCAATCAGCAATCAACCATGTTGAAGATCGAGAACCTGAGCGCCCGTGTAGAAGGCAAGGACATCCTGAAGGGTGTGAATCTTGAAGTGAAGGTCGGCGAAGTCCACGCCATCATGGGTCCAAACGGATCCGGGAAAAGCACACTGGCGAACGTGTTGGCTGGACGCGAGGAGTACGAAGTGACGAGCGGATCAGTGACCTACCAAGGTCAAGACCTGATGGATCTTTCTCCTGAGGAGCGCGCGTGGAAAGGCATCTTCCTCGCTTTCCAATATCCGGTGGAGATCCCCGGTGTGAGCAACATGAACTTCCTGCGCACGGCGCTGAATGAATCGAAGAAGGCACGGGGCGAAGCGGAACTCAGCGGCAAGGACTTCCTGACCCTGGTGCGCGAACGTGCGAAGATGGTGGAGATGGATCCCGACCTGATGAACCGCAGCTTGAACGTCGGCTTCAGCGGTGGCGAGAAGAAGCGCAACGAGATCTTCCAGATGGCGATGCTCGAACCCACCCTCGGCATCCTCGACGAGACCGATAGTGGCCTGGACATCGACGCGCTGCGCATCGTGGCCGGCGGCGTGAACAAGCTGCGCACGAAGGACAATGCCTTCATCGTGGTAACGCACTATCAGCGCCTGCTGGACCACATCATCCCGGACTTCGTGCATGTGATGGCCGATGGCCGCATCATCAAGAGTGGACCAAAGGAACTGGCGTTGGAGTTGGAAGAGAAGGGTTATGATTGGGTAAGGGCGACGCCTGCGTCGCCACTTTGATATGCTGCTATGATGGCTGAT
>JANMKC010000032.1:0-18077 GCA_031371785.1 Flavobacteriales bacterium
TCCGTAGATCAATTGTTGCGTTGGGCCTTGCCGCTGGAAGACGATCTCCGGGGCGAGGGTGATGCGCCCGCCGATACCAACGCCACCATTGGCGAAGCACGACCACCGCACCGGCAAGCGCTCGCCATTCACTTCCGATCCGCCGAGCGGCAACTGTCCAGCGTGATAGGCCGCTGCACCGGCATTGAGCCATATCGCACGCGCACGGCTCCGCGCATCCGGCTCGCTGCGGAAGGTGTAGAGCACTCCTGCGCCCGCATCGATCCTTCCTTGTCGCGTCGCGTTCATCGCTTCGCCTGATGGTAGCGCACCGTCATACCGCAAGCCATTGTACTGGCTGGCCCATTCGCCACCGGAGGGATCCAACGCGTCCTGTCGATAGCCTGCGCAAAGTCCTGCCCCGAACGTGTTGCGGCTGTCCAGAAAGACATGATAGGCCGCGTGCAACGCGATCTCCGTGGTGCTCCAATGAGGCTCACCGGCTTGTGTGTTGAGCAAGCTGAACCCAAGACCCAAGCGCCCGCTCTTGCCATCGTGACCAGCGCTTTTCCGCTTGGCGCACATCGACAATGACATCGCGCTGCTACGCGCCGGACCACCTACCGCGCTCCACTGGTCGCGATGCGTGAGCGAAGCCTCGCGATCGGTGTTCGCTCCGGCCAACGCGGGGTTCAGCAATAGCGGAGCATTCGTTTGTTGGGAGAAGCGATCGTCCTGCGCATGCGATCGCAGCGTGATGAACGACAGTGCGAGCATGCACGCAATGCGATTTCCTGCGCGAGCGTTCATCGTTGGACCGTGATGTTCCCTGACTTCGAGATCCCGCTGCCGTCCACACGTTCCACGCTGAACACGTAGAAGTAGGTGCCGCTGCCCAAGGCACTTCCGTGGAAATCGCCGTTCCAGCAAGTGGCCTGATCGCTGCTCTCGAACACGCGCTCACCCCATTGATCGTAGACTTCGAGATGCATGCTCGCGATGCAACCGCCCATCAAGCAGAGCGCGTCGTTCAGCCCGTCGTTGTTGGGCGAGAACACGTTAGGCAGGAAGATCTCCGGACAGCGGTTGTCCACCGTCACCAGGACACTGTCCGTGGCCACGCAACCGAGCGTGGATGTTACGGCCACCATGTACCATGTGTCCGTGATCGGCGCAGCGATCACCGTGGGGCAGCTCGCGCAGTCGAGTCCATCGGCGGGCTCCCAGAAATAGGTCACAGCACTGTCGTTGGGCTCCACGAAAACCTGCAAGGGCGTCGATCCGCCGTTCGGGATCAGCAGCGTGTCGGGAGTGATGGACGCGCTGATCGCACCGGTATCCGGCACGATGAAAGATGCGGTGTACACACAACCGTTCGCATCGATCACCGCGAGGGTATCCGCCCCCGGTGGAAGTTGCCCAATGCTCATGCCCGCCGTATCTGTTGCGTTCCAGATGAACATGAACTGCGAGGTGTCGCCCGCGATCACCACCTGCGCCGCACCATTGGCGAGCGAGCAATGCGCGGTTGTCACCAGGAGCGTATCGATCGGATACACCGGCTCCGCAACGCTCAACGTATCCGTTCGTTGGCAACCGTTCGTGCCCGTGATCTGTACAGGATAGTCGTCCGGCGAGAGATCCTGCACGTAACTGTCGCTCGCTCCTATGGAACTCCAGTAGAACGCGTTTCCAGCGGCATCCAGCGGATCGCAGGTGATGGATCCATCGCCTCCGCCGTTGCAGGTCACTGGCGTGATCAGCCAATCGACATGCGGCAATGGAAGCACGTGTACCACAACGGTCGCGCTATCACCGCAGCCGTGCGGGCTGGAAACAAAGACCGCGAAACGCAAGCTGTCCGCGATCGGGTAGTTGAGCAGCACTGGATCCTGCACGTTCACGTTCGCGCTGTCCACATTGCTCCAGACATAGTTGGTTCCGCCGGAAGCGAAGAGGTGGATCGGATCGCCTGCGCACACCGTGTCGATCGCGCTGGCAACGGGAATGGCGTATTCCTCCACAACGATGAACACATGCGCGCAAAGCGTTGCGGTCAACGCGCTTTCGGCACGAACGAAGAGCGTGGTGGTCGCGGGTGGTATCCAGATCAATGTGTCGCCGCTGGCGATGAAATCCGGGGGATCGCCGCAACTGCCGTTGTACCACATCCACTCGGCAGCCACGCCGGGCGCGCCGCCTACCACGATGAAGGAAAGGCTTTGCCCCGCGCAGACAAAAATGGTGTCCGATCCCTGGTCCTGACCACCACCACCACCACCGCTGCCGCCACCTCCTCCTCCACCGCCGCCGCCGCCTCCGAAGCATATCCCGGCAGGAGCGGTGGACTCGGCTTGGATCAACCTTCCAACGAAACCATCGCTCGCACCACCGTACGTATCGAAGAGCCCGTGCGAGGCGATGTTGTCGGCGGATGTCGTACTGCCCGTCATGTACACCGCCGTGATGCCGTACACCGCGATGGACGCGCCGTCATCATCGCTTTCGCCGCCGTAGTATGTGCCCCACATCCGGTGTCCGGTCGAGTCGAACTTCTCCACGAACACGTCGGAGCCAGCGTAAAGCTGTTCTCCGAAAACGCCACTCGTGGCGATCGCGCTGTCGTTGTTCAACGAGCGCGTGGTGCCGATGATGTACACGCCGCTGGAATCATCCAACGCGATCGCGGCCGAACGATCCACAGCCGTGTCTCCGATGTACGTGTCCCATACCAACGCACCCGTGCTGTCGAAGCTCGCGATGAAGGCGTCGCGCGATCCAGCGTATATGTGATCGAAGGCGCTGGTGTCCGCAACGAGCGAATCGGAATCCGTGGTGCCGGTGATCGCAACGGACCTGTATGAAGCCACTATCCCGTTGCCTTCGTCAATGCCGTTGCCGCCAATGTATGTGCCCCATTCCTGCGCTCCAGCTTGATCGAATTTCGCGACGAACGCATCCTCAGTTCCCTTCAATTGTTCTTGCATGGCACCGGCTGTGGCGATACCGGACGCGGATGTCGTGGTTCCGACAAGAGCGAGATGCTGCAAGGAATCGAGCGCGAGGCCGTTGCCGCGATCGTCATCCGGACCGCCGTAGAACGTTGACCGCACCACCGCTCCCGTGTCGTTCAATGCGATGATGAAGGCATCGGTGCCACCGGCGAACGGGAGCGCTGGCATCACCGTGTCCGCTGAGAACAGATCCGCACTGCTGGTGATGCCCGTAACGAACACGCGGCCTTGTCCATCGGCCACGCACGCCAGCGCGGTGTCTTCCGCTGTGCCGCCCACGTAGGTTGCCCACAAGCGCCTCCCATCGCGATCGAACTTCGCTACGAAGCCATCCGTTCCTCCAGCGACAGTGGACTGACGAGCACCTGGCGTCGCGAGCGAATCAGGTGAATCCGTGCTGCCGACGAGGTACACATTGAAGGCGGGATCCACGAACACACCGCGTGCTTCATCGCGACCAGTGCCGCCATAGTAGGTGGCCCAGAAACGTGATCCGTGTGCGGCGAACTTCGCGAGGTATGCGTCCGTCGCGCCTCCTTGCAGCGTGTCCTGGAACGCGGAATCCGTGGCCATCGCCGTAAGTGAACTCGTGATGCCCGCCACGTACGCCTTGCCCACTGGATCGATGGCGATGGCCGTGCCGCGATCGAACCCCGCGTTCAACGTGTCGCCATAGTAAGTGGCCCAGTCCAGATCAGGAACGGGATCGATCACCATGGCGGAACCCACAGCGAACGCGGATGGATCCGCGAGTTCGAAGCCCACCGTGATGCTGTGCTTATCGCGTTCGAGCAAGCGGTACTTCACCCGCACAGCTTCACCGGAAGGCAAGAGCCAGCTCGATGGTATCGATTCCTCCAACACGCGCGTGGAGAGCGGAAAGCGGAGATCGCCCGCGACCAGTTCCGCCGCATCACAACCGGTGTAGCGCATCCTGATGCGGGAAATGTCGGCACCGGCGCGGAGTTCGAACGCATACTCGAACCCCGCATGGCTCTTCGCGTTCGCAAGGCAAACGAGATCCACCCCGTCGTATACATTGTGCATCACCACACGCCCGAAACTTCGCACCCCCAGAACGCCATCACGCGGCGTTACCGCATTGTAGAAATTCAGCACGCCCGGCAGCGGCTCCGACGCGGTGATGATCGGGTCCGGATCCGCGCCGACCAGGTCCAGATCGAGACGATGGAAACGGATGTGCGATGATCCTTTCCCAGCGTCGTGATCACCGGCCCATGTATCATAGCTGATGCAGTTGTGGCGCAGTTGCACGCTCATGCCCCGCGATCCCGGTAGCACGTAAAGCACGGCTCTGTTGGCATGGCCATGTTGATCATACACTTGCCCTTCGTTCGGAATGAAACCTTGTGGCCCCGATCCCGGCGCTCGGATGTTTTCCGAGTACCGCATACTCCCCGGCCTCTGGCCGTCGGGTATGCGCCGATGCTTGCCTTCCGCCGCTTCATGAAAGCGACCGGAGACCGCCGGAGGCGGAGTGGTGAGCACGGCACTCGGGAAACACCCGAGCGCCGGACCAGACCGCTGCTGCGCGCTCAAGAAAAGTGGAACAAGAACGAGCGCCAGTATGCTTGTGGATCTTCGTTCCATGTGCTGGGGTATTCGTGGCGTGAACAGA
This sequence comes from Flavobacteriales bacterium, assembly GCA_031371785.1. GTDB lineage: Bacteria > Bacteroidota > Bacteroidia > Flavobacteriales_F > PHOS-HE28 > PHOS-HE28. Next base: position 4,633 of record JANMKC010000032.1, read on the forward strand.
TGCTCGCAACAACGATAGGGAGCTGAACACGGTATCGGTGCTTTTCCGCTTGCCATCTTGAGCGCTGGATATACAGGTCCGAGGAGCTCGCTCATCAGCCCCATTTACCTTCACCCGCTCACCACACGCACATGCCCGACCTCTTGAATAACCCGTCCAGCGTGATGACCTCATCTGCTGGAACACTATGCGCTGGACATCTACCGCATCACCAAGGAGACCGGGCTCAGCTGGCTTCGTTCGATGAACGGCTGAAGGTGCTATCGGGCCGACGCACCGGCTGAGAACAGGATCCCGAACGCAGAGGCGCAGAGGCTTGTGAGACATGCGCAGATCGCAAGGCTTCCATTCGGTGATGGATAACATGCGCGGCCTCTGCGTTACTCCGCGTCCTTCGCGTCTCCGCGTTTGATCCTGTACAACGTCTTCAAGCCCGGAAAGCCCGAACTTCGCGGACTTTTTTGAAAGAGGCCCGCATGAAGAAGATCCTGGAGAACCGCAAGCTGCTCGGCGCCACGCCCGCCACGACGCTGAAGGAATTGAGCCTGCTATACAAGGGCCTGATGAAGTCCCACCACCCTGACAAGGTCCAGGACGAGACACTGCGGCATGAGGCCGAGGACACGAGCAAGCGCGTGATCGAAGCCTACAAATTCCTTGAGAGCATACACCCGGAAACGCACGCGGCGAACACCGAGGAGTTCGAAAAGACGGTGGCCAGCAACATCACCAACTGGCATTACAAGTCGATCACGCTGCATGTGACCTTTGGCGATGGCAGTGTGTTCGAGTTCTATGGCGTACCCCAGAACATCTACAACAAGTTCCAGAAGTCCGATGGCAACACACGCTTCGCGAAGCGCCACATCTTCGGCAACTTCACGCACAGGAAAGTGAGCGGAGCCGTGGCGGTGCAGTAGGTCGTCGCACGATCACGGTCCGCTCCTGGGCGAGCAGCGTTACGGACGCTATTTCTTTTCCTGTGTTCCTTCCGGCCCTGCTTCCGCCGCATCGCCGTTCACACCGTCGCCACCGCCATCACCTTCATGTTCACAGGTGCCTTGGCTGCTGCTTTCCGCAGGACCTTCTTCACGGCCTTCACTGCTTCCTTCGCTTTCGCGGGAGCGGCCTTCACGACTTTCTTCACAGCCTTCACCACATTCTTCCCCCTGTCTTCTTCGCAGCGCCTTTCCCGGTTGCTGCATTCTTCGCTTTGTTCGGAGAAGCCCTGGTGGAAGCCAACGCCTTCTTCTTCGTGGATCACTTTGCCATGTGGGTCGGTATTTCGTGCAAGGCAGGTCCGCTGGTGAGGGCCTGGATCCCATCGGTCACAGGGTGATCATCGGGGTGTGACACGGATCGCTCATCACGTCGCTCGACCCCTGTCACTTTTCGAGCTGATCCGGTCACGATGGCCGAGATCCTGCCCACCGGCGCTTCGGCACGGTTATCCTTGACAGGCGTTCAACTTGAACTGAATGAGCCGTAAGAAATTGATCCTCACCCAAGTGGTGAAGGAAGGAGTGACCTTCATCAAAGTGCGCCTTGACGCGCGCACCATCGTACATCTGAAAAGCATGAAGGCCTTCGAGTTCTGGAAGCAGCGCTACCCGAACGCGGAAGTGATCGGCTGAGGACTGCCCGTAGCTCCTCCCTTCCAGAATAGCGCGATATCCTAGCACGACGCGGAGAATTCGTTTGTTCCAGCCGATCGTGACCCATCGGCTGTCGGCCTATCTTTCCGCAAGCCATGGGCAAGAAGGACATCCTGGAGATCAAGGACCTGGCGGCCTTCGAGAAGCTGATCAACCGGGACAGCAAGCCGTACGACATCAACCTGATGGTGATGCCGGGCACGTTGGAGGACAAGCACAAGAATGTCGATCCGGCCGTGGGCATTCCCGCCATGCGGCGGCGCTTCAACCTGATCTACCTGTTGCTAAGCGGCGAACACGATGTGCAGCTCGGCGCGGACCGTCGCGAGTTGAAGCCGAACGATCTGGTGATCGTGCCGGAGAACATGGTGTACGCCTCGGCGCATGTGCATGAGTGCAAAGGCTATTGCGTCCACTTCCGCACGGAGTTCATGCAACCCTTGCTGGGCGGCGCGCTCGGCACGGAGTTCCCCTTCTTCGATCTGGAAGCCGAACACATCATCAATGTGAGCGATGCCGAAAGCGCATTGCTGCAGCAGGCTTTCCGCGACATCATCAGCGAGCACGAACGCTTCGCGCACGAAAAGGACCACGTGCTGCGCAACTACATCCACATCCTGCTGCTGCGTGTGCGCGGGATCCACAGGCCGCATGCCGATCGCCTGCGCCGAACGGCCACGCGCGCCACAGTGATCGCCAATCACTTCAAACATCTGGTGGAGGCCCGCTTCATCGAGGAACGCTCCGTTGCGCGTTATGCGGAGATGCTCTACATCACGCCGAAGCATCTCACGGAGGTTGTGAAAGAGGCGCTGGGCCGCACGCCGCGCGAGGTGATCGACAACATGCTGCTGCTCGAAGCGAAGGTGCTGCTCGGCTCCACGGACAAGACCGTGAGCGAGATCGCGCACGCGTTGCACTTCGCGGATCAATCGCACTTCGGCAAGTTCATAAAGCAGCACACGGGGCATTCGCCCTCGGCATTGCGCGCGAAGGGCTGAACCGTACCTGCTCTCCCGTGTTCGGTACAAGGCAAGGCCGTGTTGCCGGGAACACTTTTGTTCCACACAAAACAACACACATCATGGAAAAGATCATGGAGAAGACCGAGGTGAAGAACTTCGGCACACCGGACGAGGTGCGCGAATTCCCGAAAGGCCGCGTGGAACTGATGAGGATCGGTGGCGCCACCATCGGCCGCGCCATCTTCGAACCCGGCTGGCGCTGGAGCACGAGCGTGCAGCCCCTCGCGAAAACGAAGAGCTGCGAAGCGCCGCACTTCCAGTACCATGTGAGCGGCATCCTGCGTGTGCGCATGGACGATGGCGAGGAGTTCGATTGCAAGCCCGGTGATGTGTCGCTGCTGCCCAGTGGCCACGACGCATGGACCGTCGGCGACAAACCCGCCGTGGTGGTCGACTTCCAAGGCATGGTGGATTTCGCTACATCCGGGCACGCCCATTGAGCTTGGATGCACGGGTACCCGCGACGCCATCGTGCTACTGGAAGAACGAACCAACGAACAAAGCCCCCAGCACCGCTGCCAGGGGCCTTGTCGATGTTCGATGCGTTGCGGTCGTGAGCCGACGAAAAACCGGATCCCCATCATTCTTCCAGCTACATTCACACATGTACCGGACACCGATGCCCGGTCAAACATCCGAGCAACATGAGAACACCACTACCTGCCACAGCATTCATGGTTGCCCTTGCGGCCTCTCTCTTACCGCTTTCCTCTTCTTCCCAAGTGATCGCCGCTGGGGGTGTTCATGCGCTTGCCCGTTGCGGCGATAACACCGTTCGGGCATGGGCCTATAATGCTTTCGGCGAACTTGGCGATGGCACCAATGCGAACAGCAATGTTGCCGTGCAAGTGTCAGGTCTCACCGGGGCGATGGCCGTTGCAGCAGGATATCAATTCTCCCTCGCGCTGAAGGATGACAGTACAGTATGGGCTTGGGGAGACAATGCCAATGGGGAACTGGGGGTGGGGAGCACTACCGACAGTAATGTTCCTGTGCAGACAAGTTCGCTCACGGGCATCACCCGCATCGCGGCGGGCTTCACTACGGGCCTTTCCGTGGGAAATGACGGCACGGTGTGGACTTGGGGAGACAATTCACAGGGCCAGCTAGGAAATGGGACCACCACCAACAGCCTGGTTCCCGTGCAGGTGGATTCCATCACCGGCATTACCGCGGTCGCGGGCGGAGGATATCATTGCCTCGCACTAGGGACGGACAGCACCGTGTGGGCCTGGGGGGCGGGCGGCAATGGTCAACTCGGCAACGGGGGCTACGCCAATAGCAATGTTCCAGTGCAGGCAGATTCCCTTTCGGGCATTATCGCCATCGCCGGAGGCAGCTTTCAATCCTTCGCGCTGAAAGATGACGGCACTGTCTGGGCTTGGGGATGGAACCCGAACGGGGAGCTTGGCGATGGGACCACTACCGGCAGCCCGGTCCCTGTGCAGGTGAGCGGACTCACCGGCATCATCGCCATTTCAGGTGGTGCTTTCCATGCCCTTGCACTGAAGAACGACGGAACGGTCTGGGCTTGGGGAAGCAATGTCTTCGGACAGCTCGGCGATGGAACCAACACGGACAGCCATGTTCCCGTGCAGTTGGGTTCGCTCACGGGTTGCATCGCCGTTTCCGCAGGATATCAATTCTCACTGGCCATGAAGAACGACAGCACGGTGTGGGCCTGGGGGAACAATGGTGCTGGCCAGCTCGGCGATGGAACCTACGTCTACACCAACGCTCCCGTGCAGGTGATCGGGCCGTGCTCGATCACATCCATCGCGGGGGGGTCTTTCGCCGATGCGTCCATCACCGTCTCTCCGAACCCGACCAGCGGTGCCTTCATCGTCATTGATCAGAAGGCTTCTGGGATGAAGAGCCTCGGGATCAACAACGCGATGGGACAAGAAGTTCTTCGCTCAACGTTCAACAGTGCGCGTTCAGAGATCGATCTCTCCTCGCAGCCCAGCGGCGTTTACTTCCTCACCATCCGCGCAGCGGGGCAGGTGATCTTGCGGAAGCTGATAAAGGAGTGACATGAATGCGGATCCCTGTGATGCGCTCGCGTTTTCTTGGATCGGCATGAGGGATTAGGATGCGGCATGGATTGTCCGTAGCTCTGAGGGTTCTTTGACCATCGCGGGTTGGCGCCGGGGTGCTCCCACGAGCTAAAAAACCATCCGCGATGAAGATCCGATCCTCATGTGTTGCACTTTCCGCAAGCCTCATCCTTCTGATCGGGCACGTCGCGCGAGCACAACAGATAGCCGGAGGTGAATGGCACGCCCTGGCCATTTGCGCCGATGGCACGCCCATGTCATGGGGCCGGAACGTCTATGGGCAGCTGGGCGATGGCGCTGATTACACGAATGCGACCACACCGGTCCAGGTGAACGGGCTTCCGAGCGTGATCTCCGTTTCTGGGGGAACCTTTCATTCATTGTTCCTTGATGAGGACGGAAACGTGTGGGCTTGCGGAGCCAACTTCCATGGTCAATTGGGGGATGGCACAGTGGTGAACCATGATGCGCCCACGCAAGTAAGCGGGCTCACGAACATCATTGGTATTTCCGCAGGCAATGAGCATTGCCTTGCCCTCAGGAACGACAGTACCGTGTGGTCCTGGGGATGGAACCTTTCGGGGCAATTGGGCGATGGCACCTTCGCCCAGCGAAATATGCCGGTGCAAGTGCTTTCCCTTTCCGGCGTCATCGCGGTTGCCGCTGGCTACGAGCATTCGCTGGCATTGAAGGGGGATGGCACTCTCTGGGCTTGGGGCCGCAATAACGCGGGGCAGTTGGGGGATGCCACCACTCTTACACGAAATGTTCCAGTCCAGGTAAGCCCACTCTTTAGCGGCGATGTCTCCGCCATTGCGGCTGGCCAATACCATTCACTCGCATTGACCAATGCAGGTGCCGTGTGGAGCTGGGGCTCGAACTATCTAGGGCAATTGGGTGATGGCACGAACACGAACCGGCACTCTCCTGTTCCAGTGGTCGGCCTGTCGGACGTCACATCCTTGGCCCAGATCGGACTGGGTTTGCATTCCATGGCGCTGAAAATGGACGGTACTGTATGGGCATGGGGGGCCAGCGGAGCGAACGGAAGCTTGGCAACTCTGACCACACCGACGTTGATCCCATCACTTACGGATATCACAGCGATCGCAGGCGGTGAAGATTTCTCCATAGCCCTCGCGAGCGACGGTACCCTGCGGACCTGGGGCTACAATTGGCAAGGCCAACTGGGCAATGGCATCATAGGCGGGGTTGATGTCGTCCCTGATCCGGTGATCGGGCTCTGCTCCGTTGCGACGACCTTGGAGGAACACGGGACGGGCGGATCCATTGCGGTCTTCCCGAACCCGACAACTGGAATGTTCGCCATCGAAGGCTTGAACAAGTCGAGCCCTTCCTACCTGGAGATCCGCAATGCGATCGGGCAGGAAGTTCTCCGGACCACCTTCAACGGTGCGCGATCGGAGATCGATCTCTCCTCGCAACCCAGCGGCGTCTACCTCCTCATCATCCGATCTGTGGATCCGATCATCACCAGAACGTTGATCAAGCAATAACGCCGCACAGCGCACCTGCCATGAAACACGCTCTACTCCTTCTTTGCCTGATCACTGCACAATCCCACGCACAGATCATCTACACGGATGTGATCCCCGATCAACTGTACAACACGAGCGGCGACACCTGTCATCTGGATCTGAACAGCGATGGCATCACCGACTTTCACCTGAGCTATCGCTTCTTCAACGACCAATGCGGCGCATTCATGACGCCATGCTATGATGCTATCGCTCATTGGACCTACATAGCGATCGATCCGTTGGTGCCGAACGCAGTGTGCGATACGAATTCGCTCCCCTCTGCACTACGGCCCGTGGCGGTCATCGATGGGACACTTGCCTGGAGCAGCGCCGGAAGCCAATCCCTGGCGGACCTTGCCCCGCATTGCTCTGGGCCTCCCGCCTGGGTATGTGTTGTGGATCACATAGGCCAATGGTCACAAGGCATCTCCGCCGATTCATCAAGATACCTGGGGCTTCGTTTCGACATTGCAGGGACCACGCACTATGGTTGGGCACGGCTGAACATTCCGAGCTACCCCAGTTCCTTTACCGTGAAGGACTACGCCTACAACAGCGTGCCGGATGAGCTCATCCTCGCCGGTGAGGGTGCCGACATCTCGACTGGTATCGCGGACATCACTCGTTCATCGATGCGGATCTTCCCGAACCCGACGAGCGGAAAGTTCTCGGTCGAGGGTCTGGACAATTCGCAAGCAACAAGCCTGGAGGTCCGCGATGCGATGGGCCAAATGATCCAACGATCCGTGATCCCCGATCAACGACCGATGATCGACATCTCATCACGACCCAGCGGAATCTACCTCATCACCATCCGAACGACGGACGAGATGATCACCAGGAAGTTGATCAAGCAGTAAGACCCTCATTCATCCCACGTTCCCTTATTCACCCCTCGATCCCCCCAGCGATGAAAAAGCAATTTCTCGCGGCCGCACATCTGTTCATCGCAAGCTTCCTGCTCCCCACGCTTGCCACTGCCCAAGTGATCGTAGGAGGAGGAAATCATTCTCTCGCTGTCTGCTCGGATAACACAGCACGCAGTTGGGGATACAACGGCAATGGCCAGCTTGGCGATGGCACCACCATAGACCGGCACACTCCCGTGCAGGTGAACCTGCTTACTGGCATTACCGCAGTGGAAGGCGGAAGTGGTCATTCACTTTTCCTGGAAAATGATGGCACGGTGTGGGCGTGCGGCAAGAATGACCATGGCCAACTTGGCGATGGTACCACCACCGACAGGCTCGATCCCGTGCAGGTGAACATGCTCACTGGCATTACCGCAATTGCATGCAGATACGATCATTCCCTTTTCCTGAAGAATGACGGCACGGTGTGGGCTTGTGGGGCCAATGCCTGGGGCGCGCTTGGCGACGGTACCACCACCGACAGATGGACTCCCATGCAGGTGAACCTGCTTACCGGAATCACCGCACTAGCAGCCGGATGGGGCCATTCGCTTTTCCTGAAGAATGACGGGACGGTGTGGGCTTGCGGAAGGAATGCTTGGGGCGAACTCGGCGATGGCACCACCACCGACCGACACGTTCCCGTTCAAGTGAACACCCTTACTGACATTGCTACGGTCGCTGGAGGTGGGCAACATTCCCTATTCAGGAAGAACGATGGCACGGTGTGGGCTTGCGGAAGGAATGACTTTGGCCAGCTTGGCGACGGCACCACGACCAACCGGAACGATCCCGTGCAGGTGATGTCGGTCGCAGGCACTACCGAAGTTGCGGTCGGATCGTTCCATTCCCTTTTTCTGATGAACAACGGCACGGTTCGGGCGTGCGGCTTGAACAACTCTGGTCAACTTGGCGACGGCACTATCATCGATAGACAGATCCCTGTGCAAGTGAACTCTTTCACTGGCACTACCGCTATTGCAGGTGCGGATGATCATTCCCTCTTTTTGAAGGAAGACGGTACGGTTTGGGCTTGCGGATGGAATGGCGAAGGCGAACTCGGCGATGGCACCTCCACCCAAAGCCTCTTTCCGGTGCAAGTGCTGGCGTTGTGCGAGATCGCCACCGCCGTGGATGAGGTCGTGGATGACGCATCCATCAAGGTCTCGCCGAACCCGACCGATGGAAGGTTCATCGTCAATGGCTTGGTCGAAGTGCATGGTGTGGATGTAGCGATCCTGGACGCGATGGGGCAACGGATCCTTCGTTCCGGGCTGACCAGTACGGATCCGGAGATCGACATCTCCTCCCAGCCGGATGGGATCTATATCCTGTTCATTCAGACATCGAATAAGACCATCACAAGAAAGTTGATCAAGCAGTAACGCTTTCCAAGCACACGACGATGAAGTACGCACTCCTCCTTCTTTCCCTGGTCACCCTGCAGACGCACGCCCAGATCATCTACACCGATGTTGTACCAGACTCGGTGTTCGCGGACAACGGCGATACCTGCCACCTGGACCTGAACAACGACGGGACCGACGACTTCCTGATCCGGTTGAACCGATCCACGGGCAGTTGTCCTTCCCCTTGCAGTGGTCCTCCTTATCTCCTTCATCCATCGTCCGTGAGTATCGATCCCATGCCCGGAAGTGCTGTGTCCGACACGCTGGTTCAACAACCAATGATGCTGGCACCTTTGCGCGTGATCGATGCTTCTCTCGCCTGGGAGACCACCACCAGCCAGAGCTTATCGAGCTTCAGCGTTCATTGCATCACCTTCATGGGTGAGCAGGTCTGTGCCCACAACCTCTCCGGCGGGCAATGGCAAAGCGGGCTCTCGGTCGACTCGTCGCGTTACCTCGGGTTGAGTTTCACTGCTGCCGGATCGACCCACTATGGCTGGGCCCGGATAAGCATTCCGCATGCGCAAGTGTCCATCTCGTCCTTCACCCTGAAGGACTACGCCTACAACAGCGTGCCCGATGAGTTCATACTCGCTGGGGAGGGCGCCGATATCTCAACGGGCATCGCGGGCATCACGCGATCATCGGTGCAGGTCTTCCCGAACCCGACGAGCGGAAAGTTCACCATCGAGGGTCTGGACAAGTCGCGGGTGACAAGCATCGAGATCCGCAATGCGATCGGACAGGGGATCCAACGATCCGAGATCAAGGGCGAGCAGACCGGCATCGATCTTTCCTCCCAGCCGAGCGGGATCTACTTCCTCACCATTCGCATGGCCGAGCAAGTGATCTCGCGGAAGTTGATCAAACAGTGACCGTTCAACACCCTTGAACCCATGAAGCACGCATCGACCCTTCTTGCAATTCTTGCCTCACAGGCACAAGCGCAGATCGTCTACACGGATATCGTTCCGGATACGGTCATCAACCTGAATGGCGAGACCTACCATTTGGACCTGAACAACGACGGCACCGCGGACTTCGATATTTACCATTACCAAGCCCTCTCTTGTCCGGCGCCTTGCAGTTCATCTGGCTGGGTCCGCCCCGCGTCGATCAAGATCGTTGATCCATTGGGTGCCAACGCATGGGCGGACACCCTGTTGCAACCAGCGGAACTGCCACCCCAACGTGTGATCGACGACGGGTTGATCTGGAACAACTCCCTGGGGACCGTGGCAAGCATCACTACGCATTGCATTGCTACGGTCTGCGAACCTTTGATGGCGACGGGCAATTGGTCCGATGGCATTTCGATGGATTCGCTGCGGTACCTGGGATTGCGCTTCAGCAGTGGTGGGGCGACGTATTATGGTTGGGCCCGATTGAGCATGTATAGCCCCTTTGAGCATGTTCTTGGTTACATTTTGAAGGACTACGCCTACAACAGCGTGCCCGATGAGCCGATCCTCGCTGGTGAGGGTGCCGACATCTCGACGGGCATCGCGGGCATCACGCATTCATCCGTGCAGATCTCGCCTAACCCGTTCACTTCGGTCCTGTCGGTTTCCAGCGGTGCCCACAGTACCGGCGCAGTCATTTGCACCGTGCGGTCGCTGACCGGTCAGGTGCTCGTTACGCGATCGTTCCCCTTATCAAGCGGCCATTCGCCTCTCTCCCTCGACCTCGCATCGCTCGCGTCGGGCATCTATGTGCTCGATGTGCTGTTCGATGACCAGCGGGTCGTGAGACGATTGATCAAGCAGTAGTCCACCATACACAACGACCGGATGAAACATCAACTCCTTCACGCGACGCTTTTGTTCCTCGCCAATTCACTGTTGCCAGCCGCTGTCGGCGCACAAATAATTGCGGTGGGGGGGTCGCATTCCCTTGCGATGTGTCCTGATGGCACCGTATGGTCATGGGGATGGAACTACTACGACCAATTGGGCCATGGTACGATATCGCAGTCCACTGTTCCTGTGGAAGTGAACGGTCTTTCAGGTGCTGGGATCATATCCATTTCAGGTGGCAACTCCCATTCTCTAGCATTGACGAACAATGGAACGGTGTGGGCTTGGGGATGGAACAACTATGGTCAATTGGGTGACGGCACGAGTGGTGGTAATGGCTGTAGCTGCATCGGCAACCCGAATTGTTGTCATCAACTAGCCGCACAAGTTGGCGGACTCGCGGATATCATCTCCGTTGCGGCAGGAATGTTCAATTCCCTTGCCTTGAGGAACGACGGGACGGTGTGGGCTTGGGGACATGGCCTCTACGGCCAGCTTGGCAATGGAACAACCGCCGACGAACATGCTCCGGTGCAGGTGAGCCCTGTGTTCGGCGGAAGTATCACCGCCATTGCCGAAGGGAGCTATCATGCGCTTGCGCTGAAAAATGACAGCACGGTGTGGGCCTGGGGGAAGAACTACAACGGTGAGATAGGTGACGGCACGAACATCCAGAGAAACACACCTGTGCAGGTGATCTCCTTGTCGGGGGTCGTGGCCATTGCAGCAGGAGGATCAACGGGAGGTGGTTTTTCACTTGCCCTGAAAGTCGACGGTTCAGTATGGGCTTGGGGCCTCAACAGCAGTGGTCAATTGGGCGATGGCACCGGTCTGTCCCAATGGACACCCGTACTGGTCAGCGGGCTCACCGGCATTACGGCCATAGGAGCGGGCATCGGTCATTCCATTGCCCTGAAAAATGACGGCACCTTATGGGCTTGGGGCAACAACGCATACAGTCAACTTGGCAACGGAACCATCAACCAGTACACGCCTGTACCGGTTGATCCCGCCTATGGCGGGAACATCACCGCCATTGCAACGCGATGGACGCATTCCGTTGCGTTGAAAGATGACGGCTCTCTCTGGGCATGGGGCCACAACGACAAGGGCCAATTGGGCGATGGCACGACCATCGATCGCTCTACTCCGATCCAGGTGGTGTTGCTATGTGAGATCGCGACCGATGTGGCGGGAGTCCCCGAGCCTTCATCTGTTACTGTTATCCCGAACCCGACGATCGGAAAGTTCATCATCAACGGTCCTGAGGGCTTCGGTACAACAAGCCTGGAGATCCGCAATGTGATCGGGCAGGAAGTTCTTCGGTCCACTTTCAACGGAACGCGATCCGAGATCGATCTCACATCGCAGCCGAGCGGCGTTTACTTCCTCACTATCCGCACTGCGGGGCAGGTGATCTCGCGGAGGGTGATCAAGGAGTAATACCACGTCGAGAACAGAACCCATCGAACTCCTTTACCGCAAAGGGCACGAAGGACGCGAAGGAGTTTCCACACCGATGACCTCTTTGCGCACGTTGTGCCCTTTGCGGTATTGGACTGGACCGCGATCCGAATTGGTATTACTGCCTCACGAAGCGCGCCGGAGCCAGTTCGCTGTCCAGCACTTTCACGAAGTACATGCCTTGGCCGAGGCCGCCGAGGTCCATGTTCAGGTGCGTGCCGTTCGCAGCGGACTGCCGCACGATGCCACCTGCCGCGTTGATCAGTTGCACCGACTGGCCATGCACGGCGTTGCTGGGAAGGCGCAGCTGCAGATCATCCCCATGAACGGAAATGGATAGGACCGCATCGTTCCTTTCCTGCACCGAGGTGCTCGCATCCACGAAGCTGCGGAAGCTGAAGGCCTCCAGGAAAACGCCGCTGTCGAAGACGCCATCGGCAACATCGCCCACCACCACCTTGAAGTGATAGGTCTCCCCGGGTTGAACCACAGCGAAGGCGGTGAGGTTCGTGGTGAAGCCGTCGTAGGCCACGTTCGCTCCGGGTGGCGTTTCGTTGTCGTAGAAATATCCAGCGTTCGTTCCTGCGTTCACGTTGTTGATGGAGACGATGGTGCCACCCGGTATCGCCGCAACATTGGTGGGCACGCCAAAGCCGGGACCGCTGATGTAGATGGCGAAGGCGTCGTTGAAGCTCGAGCCCACATACTCCGGATATTCCTCCGAGCCGAAGGAGAAGTTGAACAGCAGGGTGTCGCCTTGCGGCACGCAATCGAACTCCAATCCGCAGGCATCGTGAGTAAGCCCCGGTGAGCCGAGCCCCATGTCCAGATCCAGATCACCAGGTGTGAAGTACGACTGGGAGGCGAAGTAGCTGCTGGGGTTGGCGGCCATGTCCGCACTGCCCGAAGTGAGCAACAGCCCTTGCGTGATGGACAACTCGCTGCTGCCGCCGAACTGCGCCATCGCGGTGGGCGCGCAGTTCACCACCACGTTGGATACGGTTACCCCTATGCCCTCCAGCAAGCTGGAGAGGCTGCCCACGTCCAGACTATCCACGATGGTGAGCTGGGCGTTGGCGGCGAGAGCGGTGACGGCCGTAAGGCCGAGGGTAAGGCTTCTTTTCATGGTGTATGGAGTTGCGGTTCCGAAAGGTAGACGAGGGAGAGGAACGCTTGGTCGCATGGGGGAGCGGCTCATCTCATGGGGCATTCGCGTCTTGGCCGACCGGCATCCCAAACTACCGGCGCTCGGGTTTTTCCCGAGTGCCGTCCGCTTTCATCCGCCTCTGGCGGTCTCCGGCACATCCGATCACGAGGTTGTGGACAAGCATCAACATACACCCGACGGCCAGCCGCCTCCGCCAAGGCTTCGGGCGGCCGAAGAAGGCCGAGGAGCAGGCGGCACTCGGGAAACACCCGAGCGCCGGGATCCGCGCACCCGAGCGCGCAATGTCATTAAGTTAAGGCTTGCCTGAGGCTGTGATCAACGCTGTTGAGAAGTCCCGCGGTTGAGGGATCAACGGTGATCGCCGAGGCGGCTCTTTGGCTCATGGCAGCAAGAGCGAAGCACAAGAACAATAAGCGGAT
>JANMKC010000042.1:0-3263 GCA_031371785.1 Flavobacteriales bacterium
CCCGTAGACTTTGACCTTCACTGGTTTTGTTCTGGAACGATCATCGGCTGTTCTGGTTTGGTCTGACATTAAGTTGAAATCGTATCCACGATTTCAGGTGACTATTGCGGTGAGGTCCACCTCTTCCCATTCCGAACAGAGAAGTTAAGCTCACCAGCGCAGATGGTACTAGGTCGCAAGCCTGGGAGAGTATGTCGTCGCCGATCTGAACCCCGCCCACAAGGCGGGGTTCTTTTTTTCCCGGCATCTTCATTGCTTCGCGGCCATCATTCCATTGACATGATCACGCGCCTCTTTGTTCTAGTGGCCATACCGTGCCTTAGCACACCCCTTTATGCACAAGGCATCAGCGGATCGCTGTTTCCCGGCAGTTCTCCCGATCACACTATGCGCTTGCTCGTTTCCCGAGGTTCAGGCGCGCGCGCTATCGACTCGGTGCGGATCGAAACCGATGGCCGGTTCGTCTTCAGCGCAGCGCAGTATCCGATCGGGTTCTACAAGCTCGCGCTGAGTGACACTGACCAAGTGGATGTGATTATGGACCCCGACGAACCGGAGGTTCGGATCGAGTTCAGTGGCGTTCCGCTCCAGCGGCACATTCTGGTCCAGCGTTCCAACGAGAACAAGCGACTGTGGGAGTACAAACTCGTCTCACGTGAAACACAGGCCGTCCAAAGTTCGGCGGACCAGGAGAGGACCACACTCCAGCCCGACGACACAAAACGGTTGGTGGAACTGGACAGTATCGTGAGCCACGCGACGCGGATGAAGCGGGATCACCTTGCACGCCTGATCGATGGCGCGCCCAGGAGTTATTTCGCCAAGGTCGTGAAGGCCGACAAGGCGCTTGAGGGTCTGCAAGGGAAAGGCCCCATGGCCGTGGCCCGTGTGTTCGACTTCGGCGATCCCGCGCTCATGCGCAGTTCCACATACGACAAGGCGGTAATGGTCTTCCTGCAGAACCTGAACGCAGTGAGCGAGGAACAATTCGTGGTGGCTTCCGACTCCTTGATGGAACTGGCCAGCCACGATCCGGAATGCCGCTCTTACATGCTCGATCATCTCCTCGACCTGTTTTCAACATACGGACCCGACCTGCCGCTCCAACACTTGATCGATCAGTATGTCGTTGCCGATAACGCGCTGTCCACCATCGATCCCGGGCTGAGATCCAAGGTGAATGAGTTGCTGAAGATGGCCGTCGGTGCAGTGGCGCCTGATGTTCAACTGCCGGTTCCGGGTGGTTCGCTCGCATTGAGCGATGTGGTTTCCAAGGAGCCACGCACCGTGTTGTTCTTCTACAGCAGTACTTGCGAGCATTGTCACCATGAGATGCCGGGTTTGAAGGAGATCTTTACGGGCTATCGTTCAAAGGGCCTACAGGTGGTCGGCATCGCCTTGGACGCTGACAGCAGTGAGTTCGTGAAGTGCATCTCTGACAATGCCATCCCGTGGCCCTGCTATAGCGAGTTCATTGGCTGGGGCGCAAAGGCTGTGAAGGCCTTCCAGGTCAGGGCGACGCCAGCATTTTTCCTTCTGGACGATCGGATGCGCATCCTCGCCAAACCCGTGGATGCAGCTGATCTTCGGCGCTGGTTGGACGCGCACGCGGATCGATGAAAGAGGATCAAAGCGGCAGTACCCAAGCGCGGTGACCGGGCGGCAATGCGGGAAGTCCGGGCCGCGTGCGGAACAGACCGAACACGCTGGAGCCCGATCCGCTCATGGCGGCATAGTTCGCACCTGACTTCGCGATCCGATCTTTCGCTTCGGCGACGGCCGGGCATGTGGTAAGCACGTATTCTTCCATCACATTCACAACCAGGCCGTTCCATCGGTCGGGCGTGGTGGTGGTAATGGCTTGAAGCAGATCGGCGCGGGCTGGTGCGGGCGTGCTGTGCGCGTAGACCTCAGCAGTGCTCACATGCACGGGCGGGTGGACGAGCATGAGCCACCAACCGCGCAGTTCCAGCGTTATCGGTTGAAGGAGTTCCCCTCTACCAGTGATCCATTGCGGGCGTTCCGCGAGAAAGAAGGGACAATCGCTGCCGAGGGAAGAAGCGATGTCGTGCAATTCCGCTGGTGTGATACCGAGGTTCAGCAGATGGTCCAACAACAGAAGTGTGTGCGCTCCATCGCTGCTTCCACCGCCGAGGCCGGCACCGATGGGGATGACCTTGTGCAGGTGGATGCGGATGCCGGGCAGTTCGCGTTCGCGCTGGATGAGGCGCGCTGCTTTCATACACAGGTCCTGATCAGGATCGCCGGGAACGGGTATGCCGGTGCGTGTGAATACGATGTCGTTCTTCTTCAGCGTGGGATCGATGATGGCTTCGAGGACATCATGCAAGGGGATGGGCACGAGCACGCTCTCGATGTCGTGATAACCGTCGGCGCGCTTGCGGAGGACGTTGAGGCCGAGGTTGATCTTGGCGTGAGGGAAGAGGAGCATGGGGTGCGAACGAACTTATGCCCGATCTTCGGAAACGCTGTGGAAACCAGCGTGCGTGAAGATCCGCACGCGACATGCTTTCGCTATGCTGATCACGGCACCAAGAGCGGCACTTTGGACGCAACAGGTCTGCGACGACGTTTCAGTTCTTCCGGTGCAAGGCGACGACCATCTCCCGGCCGCACGGAGATCCGCGAGGGCGCGAGTTTCTCCAAGGGCGTCCACTTCAGGCGCTTTCCTTTGGATGGCTTGTTGGTCATGTCGCTTCGGTTTCTGGAGTTCAAAGATAGAGTTGGTAGGATCGGGGACAGATCGGTAGCCCGCCAGTCGCCCAGCCGGAACAGGCAACTCACGTTCGCGGCGGGAAGACTGGCGGGAGCAGGTGGATATAACTTCGTGAACGAACGCCTCGACTACGCACCGTTGGAGATATGCACCCCACGAGAGATCCTGCCCGATGAGAAAGACTGGACCCGAACGCACCAACGTGCAGGTGCTGCGCGGCATCCGCGATCGCTTGAACCGAAAGTTCATAGGCATGACGGCCGAAGAAGTGTTGGCCTATTTCGCCGCGCGTCGGCCCGGAAGGACAAAGGCCAGTGGACGGAGCACGGTGGCCCGCACACGGATAGCGCGAGCGAAAGCCAAGGTTTGAACCGGTTCGATCAAGCGTGTGATCGGGTTGAAGCCGCCACAGGCGTGCCGACTTGTACCTCTATCTTTGGACAACTATGACCGTACGCCGGAACACAAAGGATGAAGTGGTGATCACCTTGCCGCCCAAGATGAAGGGCGAGACCGTGCAGATCGT
>JANMKC010000119.1:0-10307 GCA_031371785.1 Flavobacteriales bacterium
TGCTTCGCTCTTGCTGCCATGAGCCAAAGAGCCGCCTCGGCGATCACCGTTGATCCCTCAACCGCGGGACTTCTCAACAGCGTTGATCACAGCCTCAGGAACGCCTTAACTTAATGACATTGGCCGAGCGCCGGTGAGGGGAAACAGCCGAGCGCCGGAGGGGGGACGCGGGAGTACGCGGAGCGCAAGAAGGTGAAGGTGGAGATCTTCCGCAAGAATGAATTCCCATTGATCGAACTGGGTGATGCGGACATCAACAACCTTGATGACGTTCTCACCAAGAAGTTGCTCCAGTTCAAAATCAAAGTCGGGTGACCTGATGACGAAGCCCAGCGCCCTCACCATCGCCGAGAAGTTCAACACCTACCGCTACGCGGACTACAAGGAGAAGGTGTTAGACTAGTTGAAGCGGGTGACGACGGTGAGTGGGGGGACGATGGAGGTGGTTCGGGGGATTGAGAATGCTTCCCGCTAAATTGCCGGACTTTACCCGAAGGAATTATATTCACACCAGTGCAAGCTGAATCAGTGCGATGAAGGAGGTTCTGGATCTACTGCGTGAGCGCGCGCTCAAGATCAAGCTGAAGGCTCCGGTCCAGTTCGGGGGCGCGGTCGATGTTCCCAGTGTGGTGAAATTCCTGGAGGCGATGAACGAGTCGTTCGCCAATTACATTGAAGCCGAGGCACGGAATCAGGTAAAAGTCAAACACACGGCTACGGTCGAGAAGGAGATCAAGAAGCTGAAGGAGGATGCCCGTTTGCTTTTCGTGGATCTCAACTTCGCCAGTTTCGAGGCATCCTTGGTCCCTAATACTGTGACCGCGCCCCATCGGTTCTTGAGCGTCCCATATTCGGCTGCGTTCAAGCAAGAAGCATTCGAGGGTTACCAGAGAGAGGTCATCTTTTCCGACCCCAATAGCGAGGCCTTGTTGAAAGGACTGGAGAAGAAGTTCACTCCCGATGAACGCAGAGCCATTTTCAGCCCTTTGTACAAGGGAGTCTTCGGCCCCGGCAATCTGCAATTTTATGCCAGTAGGGCAACAGAGAAGTTGAAGCTTGTTGAGAAGCGCCCCACAGCAGAAGCGCTTGAACGGTTGGTACCGGAAAAGGCGCTAGCTCTTCAGGAGCGCGAACAACACACTGTCGTTATCTATGCCAAAGCAGAAGGTGATCCGGACCTGTTCGGTGACAAGAAGCTGAAAGTGGTGAAGCGCTTGGCTGTGGAGGAGCTGCCTTACGAGACCTATCCCTATCAGTTCCATACGATCGGATTTGGCGGGGTAATGATCCATTTGACCAAGACCTATTCGGCCGACGTGCATTTTGATGAAGACACGGCGTTGTACCACGTGGAATTCCGGGACTTGGATATCCACACTTGGGGTGACACTCGGAATGAAGCGGTCGAAGCATTCGAGTTCAGCTTCACCGACGTGGTCCAGGAATTTCATGATACCAAGGATGCGAGCCTGACACCCAAGGCCAAGCAGCTCAAAAAGAAGCTGCGGGAAATGGTCGATACGAAGATTCTGTCATGAGGCCGCGCAAGTCAAAGGATATTGCCAGGCCTCTGCTCAAAAAGGGCTTCATCGAAAAGGTCGGTGGTTCACACCATGCACAGTATTACCTCCACGTCGACGGGAAGAAGACCCATATCAAGACGTATCTGAGCCATGGCAAGGGTTCGAAGGAGTACGGCCAATCCATCATGAAGCAGATCAAGAAGCAACTGTGCTTCGCGGAGGATTCGGACGCCGAGAAGTTCTTCGATTGTCCCATGAGTGGGGACCAGTATGTTGCTCTACTTGCGAAGCAGGGCGATCTATGATCCGGACTCCCTCCGAGGAGAAGAAGCCCAGCGACCCCACCATCGCCGAGAAGTTCAACACCTACCGCTTTGCGGACTATAAGGAGAAGGTTATTGACTTGTTGAGGAGGGTGACGACGGTGAGTGTGGGGACGATGGGCATAGTGAATGCAATGGCAAACACTGAGCGTTAGGTTTGACAACCATCCAAGAGCGAACGAATGGAATACCTCTCTACCACTGGACTATCCAAGGAAATGGACGTGCCTGCGAATGACCCCTCCAACTCCGGTGCTCGGGTGTTTCCCGAGTGCCCATCCTTGACAATGAACGATATAGCGGCCGGAGGCCAAGAAGTCGAGGGGCACTCGGCATCATCGGAGTTACGGACAGCCGAGCGCCGGATCGGGGAATTGCCCGCCGACAACGGTGCGATCACCAAAGCCGGTTACTATGCGGCCAAGAAACAATACACTGACTTGGAGACCTTGGCAGCGACAGAAGCACCAATCAGTTCAGTTCCTGATGTGTACGAGTTGTTGAAGCGATATGCTTCCGCTCAACAAGGCGATGGCTGGACTGCGCCTGGTGGTGAAGCAGAACAATGGCTTTCCGATCTTGCTCTGGAACGCAATGTGAGAGGGTCAGCGAATGCCAGTGCTTGGCGCGAAGCACTTGGTGATCCGGCACAGGACGAGATCATCGTTCTGCCGATCGATGAACGGACCTTGGTTGCTGCACCGGTACACGAGGAAATTCCGGTTGCGATTCCGGTTCTGGAAGCCTACCCGAACCCTTCGAATGGCCCGATCTACTTCGTGTGCACTGTACCCATTGGCGTTGAGCGGGCCGAGGTGCGCTTGCTCGATGCGGAGGGCCGCCTGATCTGGCAACAGGTTGTTTCGAGTGGTACGGGTATCGTGGAGATGAACACGACCACGCAGGCCGCCGGATTGTACGTTGCGGAACTACGCATGGACGGCATTCGTGCCGGGCCCGTGAAGGTCAGCCTACAACACTGATCGTTCAAAGCCATGCGGGCGGTCCTTGTTCAAGCGGTGTGGTGTCTGTGCCTATGTGCGGCTGCACAAAATGGATTCAACAGGCGCTACGATGCTGCGAATGAAGGCCGCCCGCAAACGGCTTTCGGGATCGAAAAGGTCGGAGTGGATTCCTTCATGGTATTCACGGGGAGCGCAGATTTGGATAGCATTTCGCCAGACACAGTCGAGACCTATTATGCCATCTACTTGCAACTTATTGATGGGCAAGGGAATCTTCTCGGAGAACACAAGACCCGACGTGCAGGCCACGGCATTTTTCTCGGCTGGGCAAATTGTTGCGATACCTTAAAGATGGATGCCGGATTCGCCATCGGTGGCGGTTGTCTTTCATATGGCGGCATAAATGAGGCCCGGCTCATGAAAATGACCTCAGTTGGTGATACTGTTTGGACCCGCACGTTTGGTGGTGTGAACGAATTTTGGATCGGCCAACAAGTGAAGTCCACATTAGATGGTGGCTTTCTAATCTGCGGGAGCACTGACGCAACAAGCTATGAAGACGCTTTCGCGATTAAGACAGACAGCCTTGGTATAGAGCAATGGCGGCGTACCTACGGGCTGGGTGGCGTCGTCATTGATGGATTTTCCTCAATCGCCGTACTTTCAAGCGGGTACCTACTTTCCGGCGTAACCTATCCGTCAATGAACAACAGTGACTTCTACGTCCAGCGGGTGGATAGCTTGGGGCATGAGGGCTGGGGAAGACGCTTCGGCAGTGCATTCAACGAACCAAATGGATATGTCGAGCGCTTGTCCAATGGGCAAATCCTTTTGGCTGGGGCGTGGGCCCATGATGACACTGGCTCCGAGTCCCCCTACCTCGCGCTATTGGATACGACAGATGGTGGCACCATTTGGGAGCACGCATATGACTATCCTTCTTACGGCAAGACGCTATTCGCAGCCAAGGAACGCCCCAACCACGACCTGATCGCTTGCGGTGTGAGCTACGAAGGCGGCGACCAACAAGGCTTACTGCTCCGCACGAATAGCGAAGGGGATAGCATTTGGATGCGTCGATACCTTTATCAAGACACGCTGGTAACTGCTGGTGAGGGTAGGTTCTACGATGTGCTGCCGACAAATGACGGAGGCTTCATAGCGGCAGGCGCGGTGTATGGCCCGCTACCAACACCGGCCTACTCTCAAGACACTTGGGTAGTAAAAGTGGACAGCATGGGTTGCCTGCTACCCGGCTGCAATGGCGTGGGCATCACCGAGCAGATCACGAACCTGTTGAACGCGATCACGGTTTCCCCCAACCCGGCGCATGGCGAGGTGCAGGTCCAGTTGCAATTGCCGAACAGCTTGGCGCACGAAGTGTTGGAGTTGTCCATCGTGGGCATGGATGGCCGCGTGGTGCGGCGCATGCCGTGGGCGGGCAATGGCAGCAACACTATGCAAGTGGATGTCCATGACCTGTCGGCGGGCATGTACACCTTGCACGTAACGGACGGCACCAAATGGATCACCGGAACGAAACTGGTCATAGAATGAACCATGGAGTACACGGCGCACGAAAGGCCGGAGGCCACAGGGTTCTCCGCACTCGGTGGCCCAACACCGAACGCACTCGCGAAACACGCGAGCGCGGGAAAGCGCAAGGACGGGTTTGACGAGGGGAACGCTCGAAGCACCAGGCCGAGGTGGCCACCGAAGAACCCGGGACAGGAACCGGACGTCACGTACCACCAGCGGGGCCTCAGCCCAAGTTGTTTCCTATCCGCGCATAGACCATCTCCGGATGCCAGGTCAAAGGCGTACCTCGGTACATGCGAAGCACTCGGTGCTGCTCCGTATACTTACGCAGCTGCAGGAATTCGATGGCAGCGGTATTCGCTTCCGGCAGTGTTACTTCCGTAACGTGCGGCAGGTGCCAGCGCAGCAGCTCTTCACCAGCGAAGGTGTTCTCGGCTACCACCAGACCCTCACCGAGCAGTACCATATAGTTGCCTTGCACGCGTCCTTTGGTCACGAATATGCGGCTGGCGTAGAAGTGCTCGCTCATGAGGACGCGCCTGTCCTCGCCACTGGCCAGTTTGTCGAGCCGCAGAATGCCGAGGCTGTGGTGCGGTTCGCACAATTCCACCTCATCCAGTGTGGGCGCTTCACATTGGCCACCGCTGTAACGCACATAGTACCCATCGTGCACAAAGCCCTGCGCGCTGAACACCGGCACGGACGTTTCCTCCACAAGGGCGAGTTGCGTCGTGCAGCCTTTCGCTTCCAGTTCCTTCAGCAGGGCAGCGAGCAGTTCGCCTTCCAGTTCAGCACCCCGGAAACGTGGATGCATCAGGCGCTCACCGACCCAGCCGGTTCCGTCGTGCGCGATGGCCGTGCCCATTCCGCTGACGAGCGCCTCACCGAAAATGCTCTTGATGATCACCGCATAAGGGGTGCTCATGTGCCACCGGATGCGGGCGGCCATGGCGTCCCAATCCGCAGGCTCCAGTTCGGCGAGGTCGAACTCGATGTCTTCCAGGGTGAAGGGTTCGATGGTCATGTGTGCGGGCCGAAGTTGCGGCGCGAAGCTGGACATCAACCCCGGAACTCGCGCGATCGCCTCCTGAAACTCGCGCGGGCGTCTTCGCCCGTGCGTTCAGTACTTGAAACATGACGGTCGAAGAAGAACTACGAGATATCCAGCACTGCTTCAACGAACTGATCCATCGCCGGGCTGCTGAATTCAGGGTGCCTACACCCGCGCACCTCTCGCGAGCGGCCGCTCGTGTGTGTCTTTGTTCGGCTCACCTGACCCCCGTGAACTTCTGCGCGGAGCACGTCGTTGGGCGAAGCGTGTACGTAGGCCCCGGAACGTAGCCATGCCATACTCCCGCATGCGCGTATCTGTGGGCGATCTCCACTGATCGGGGCGTATTCTCTACACTTGCAGGATGGGTTCTCAAGCCCCTTTCCTATTTGAACGCCTTGTCCATCGCGGATATCCGGTTGAGCCACCCCTGCTCCTTGCAGGTAGGTACGCTCTATGCGTAGTGCCGGGTACACACAAACCAAAAAAACCTGAACACATGTCACGCAGCAGCTCCCTTCTGACCTTGGCGATCGGCCTTGCCGCCGGTGCCGCACTCGGTATCCTCCTCGCTCCAGCTTCAGGCAAGGACACACGCAAGAATCTGATGAAGAAAGGCGAAAAACTCCGCGGCCAATTGAGTGACCTCGTAGACCAAGGCAAAGACCTGATGGGCGATGCCATGGACAAGGCCAAGGACACCGCATCGGATGCGGCGAGCAAGGCCAAGGACACCGCGAACCAGATGAAGAACGATCTGGGCAACCGCGCCCAGGAGGCCGGTGCGCGAGTAAGCAACGCAGCGCGTTCCTGATCGCCCGTCCACATGGAACGGAACACCGACACCTACCAGGATCCGCGAACCATCGCGGATCTTGGGGGTTTCGTTGACTCCTTGGTGGGGTCAGCGAAAGGAGCCTTGCGAAGTGAGCGTGACTACATCACGTTCATGTTGGCAAAACGCTCAGCGGAGGCAACGGCCAAATTGATCGGCTCCGTCGCCGCCTTCGTGCTCTTCGGCCTTATGGTGCTTATCGCCTCGATCGGTGCCGCTATATGGGCGGGTCGCGCAATGGGCGACATCGTTTACGGCTTCGCAGCGGTCGCCGCTTTCTATGGCCTCCTCGCCATTGTTTTCGGCGCACTTTGGAAAGGCAGCATGGGCAAGAATTTCATCGTCGGCCTTATCAACAGCTTCCATGGACATTGAAAAACCCTTCACCTCCTACAAGGAAGTGGAAACGCACGAAGTGAAATTGCGCGTGTTGCGCGATACGCACGCCCTGCGCTTCGAGGAACATTGGCGCGCATTGGCCGATAAGGATGTACGAAGCTCCCTGATCAAGGGTGCCGTACATGATGCGGTCCACGACTTCAAGCCCTTGCAGAAGGTCACCGAGCTTCTTTCCAGCGGCGGCATCGCTTCGCAATTGCTCGTAGGCATGGTTACCCGGCGCGGTGGCATCATGCGCCGCTTGCTCACCACTGTGGCGATGATGGCAGCACCCGGTCTGTTGGCCAAATTCCCTTGGGCCAAGACGCTGGAAATGGTGCGCGGCAAAGATGGCCAGCACGTGGATGAGGAGATGAACGGCTATTCGTGATCGTACGGTGGCCTACGCGGTAGGCCAAGAAGTTTCCCTTCTTGCGTTCGGCGTTGCGTCAGCTATTGGCGCGGGGATCGTACATGAACCGACGGGCCGAGCGATCAGTTAGGTTCAACCACCGGAATGTCAACTTCACCTCAGCCAAGACGGATAAGGCGCGCGTTGTTGCGCCTTGTTCTTTGGCTGATCCTCGCGCCATTCCTGCTGCTCGCGCTTGTGGCGGTGCTCATCTACCTGCCGCCGGTGCAGAACGCTTTGCGTACCAAGGCGATCAGCTTCTTGGAGAAGAAGATCGGCACGCCGGTGCAATTGGAACACTTGGCCTTGCGCTATCCGTTCGGGCTGAGCCTTGACGGGTTGTATGTCCAGAGCCAGAACGGGGACACGCTGCTTTTCGCAGGTTCCCTGAAAGCGCGTGTGGCAATGAGCGCGTTGATGAACAAGCGCATCGTGATCAGCTCCGTGGATCTTTCCGATGCGCGCATCAATGTGCGACAAGCCTCGGACAGCAGCTTCAACTTCACGTATATCATCGACGCGTTCGGCGGACCAGATAGCCTCCCGAAGCCGATCCCCAAGGACACCACCGGCGGATGGGGTTTCACGATCGAGCAGATCGCGCTGGAGAATGTTCGTGGCGATCTTGATCTCCGACCATCGCAGCTGATGATGGCACTGCAACTCGGAAAACTGGACCTCGACCTGGACGAGTTCGATCCGAAGTTGAAACGCTTCCACGGTGGAACGCTGGCGATCAGCGACACGCGCGTGGATATGCGCACTGCCCCTGGCCTTTCAGCTCCGGACAGCTACCCGCGATTGAAGAACCCATTGGCCAAGGTGGATGTCCGCCTGAAGGAACTCGATCTCGACCAGGTGGCGTTCACGATGGTGAATGCGTTGCGTGGTGATAGTCTCTGGTTGAGCATGACTTCGGGCGAATTGGATGTCGATGCGATGGATCACAACCAACAGCTTGTGAAACTCGACCTGTTGAAATTGGAAGATCCTCGCTTCGGGATGATCGCGAGAACACAGCGCGTGAAGAATGACAGCAGCGCGACGGCTCCTCCATGGCTGGACCAGAACGACGCCTTCCGCTACTGGGTGCGCGACTGGAACATCACGGCGAAGGAAGTTCGGATCAGCAATGGCGATCTGCAACTGCATCAGGATCATCTCGCATCGCCTGCACGGCTCTTCGATCCGCAGCACATCGCGTACACTGCCATGGATCTGG
The DNA here is from genome assembly GCA_031371785.1 of Flavobacteriales bacterium. Lineage (GTDB taxonomy): Bacteria > Bacteroidota > Bacteroidia > Flavobacteriales_F > PHOS-HE28 > PHOS-HE28. The sequence goes on from JANMKC010000119.1 coordinate 8,249, forward strand.
ATGTGCGTGATCTGGCGTTCACCAATGCGCACCTCGCGGCGGACATCCGCGAAGTGAACATCACCGGCGGCCCGCACGCCACGCAATTGAAAGCAAGTTTGAAGGTGGACGCAACACCAGAGGAGTTCGCGGTAAGCGATGCATCCATAACAGCGGGAAACAATACACTGGACTTCTCCGCTTCGGCGCGTACCGGAGAGTTGAGCAAAGTCTATCGCGCACCGAAAGAAGTCCCACTGACCGCGCACTTGGATGCGGAGATCTCCTTGGCCGCATGGCGACCGCTGTTGGAGGATCTGGGCATCGCGCTTCCTGTGAAAGCGATCACAACGGAAAAGTGGAACACGAATCTCTTTTTCGTCGGCACGGCGGAAGAAGCGGACACCGTGCGCGTGGATCTGATCGGTGATGCGGGCACGGTGATCCACCTGAAGGGCAAAGCGACCGGGCTTGCGGATTGGCCGCGAACCACCTTCGATGCGGACCTCCGCCAATTAGTGATGGGCAGCGGCTTGCGCCAGATCGTATGCGCCTACATGCCGAACGCGAACTTGGCACCGGCACGCCTCAGCGGCCAGCTTCACGCAACGGGAAGCCATGGCGTCTTGCGCACGGAGCTTCGTTTCAACAGCGATCTGGGCAACGTTTCGGGATCGGCGACCGCCAACCTCTCCTCCGCGAAACTGCCGGATGCATTGCACGCCGATCTCACCCTCACGGATCTGCAAGCCGAACGATTCACGGGCGACACCAGCTTGGGCGTCATGAGCCTCCATCTTCTGGCCGATGGCCACGGCTTGAACAGTTCCGCTCGCAGCGGTCATGTGGAAGTGGTCCCAACCACTTTCGCTTTCCACGGGAACGATCTCAGCACCTTGCGCATCACCGGTGATCTCGCAGGGGATTCCATCCACGCACAGGTGACCACTGACGCATCCGCCCTTGCGATCGCGCTCGATGTGCATGGCAAATGGCCCAGCAGAACGGACAGTCTCTCGGCCACCGTCGCGTTGCGCATGCAGCGGCTGCACTTGCAGGAACTGCGGCTCATGGGTCATCCGCTGAATGTTGAAGGCAACTGGCACGGCGCGGTCTCCTTGTCCGCGGATCACTTCGGTCACTTCCAGCTGACGGGCGATAGCATCCTGCTCTCCAACGCGAAACGGTCCTTCCTCTTCGATCAGCTCATTGCCGCAGGCCATCTCGGCGCGGATACCACCGCCGTGAGCATCACGAGCGACGCATTGCAAGTGGAGTACACCACCAACATGCGCATCGACAGCTTGGTGCCCAGCATGCGCGCGAAGTTGCTCAGCTATTTCCAGGCGGACAGTTCGTTCATCCCCGAACGCGGGAAGAAGATGGCGTTGCGTGTTGCCATACCACACACCGAGTGGCTCACCGGTCTTGTGTTGCCGGATCTGCACGGATTCGAACTGAGAACATTCACCGGGCACTACGATAGCGACAAGGATGCCTTGGATCTCGACATCGATATCCCGCACGCCGAATACCAACAGTCGCGTGTCAGCGCGATCACCGTGCATGTGAAAGCCGCAGGCTCCGATCTGAACGGCGAGATGGCCATAGGCCGGGCGGCATACGACTCCTTGCATGTCGAGAACCTGTTGCTGCAAGCGGAAACAAGTCCCGGTGCGTTGTTGCTGATGTTGCACGAACATCCCGAAAGCAAGAGGACCCACTACGAGATACCGTTGGAATTCACGCGCGTGGATGGACGCTTGGCCATGCATATCCGCGAAGGGTTGCTGTTGGATACGCTCGCGTGGACAGCGGATCCGGCGAACCGGTTGCTCTTCTCCAAAGAAGGCCCCATCGCGGAACACTTCATCCTCCAAGGCGGATCGCAGCACGTTACGCTGCTCACCGATGCGAACGCCACACAACTCGTATTGGACCAATACGATCTGGGCACCTTGGTCAACTTCATCGCCACTTCGGACACCGTGTCGTTCGCAGCGGGCATCGCAACGGGTTCGGTATCGCTTCCGCTGCGAGGCGGGACCGGACTACAGGTTGACATGCAGGTCAAGGATCT
>JANMKC010000440.1:0-28003 GCA_031371785.1 Flavobacteriales bacterium
CCCTACCCAGCGAACTATAGCCAGGATGTGTGGGTGGTGAAAGTGGACAGCCTCGGCTGCATAGTGCCCGGCTGCGATGTCCCCATGGGCATCACCTCGCAGATCACCAACATGGGTTATGCCCTTACTCTGTATCCGAACCCGGTGCGCGATCAATTGCATGTGAGTATCAAACTGCCTTCGAGCTTCAGGAGCGAAGGGCCGCTTGTGCTTACGGTTGTCAGCGCGGATGGGCGCATGGTTCGGCAACAACAAGTCCCGACATCAGCACCGGATGAGTTCGTGATCGATGTGCAGGCTCTTGCCGCAGGCGGCTATACCTTGCATCTGAGCGATGCGCATACGTGGATCGCCGGGAAGAAATTCATCATTGAATGAATGAAGCACAACACAGCCGGGCCGGAGGCCCAATACCGATCGCGCACTCGCGAAACACGCGAGCGCGGGTGCGGTGTTCAGCCGTGATCCCGCTGAGAGCCATTTATCTGCTACAACTGGTGGCCACCATTGGGGTGGCCACCATTGGCAGGGCTCAACTTCCATTCTCGCTGGATACTACGTTCCGCACGCAGCTCACTTCAAAAAACGTGAATGCCGTTGCTCAACTCCCAAACGGACAAATTCTCGTCTCTGGGCGTATACGCTTTACTGGTGATCAATATGACCGTGGAAGTATGAGGCTCAATTCTGATGGTAGCCGCGATTTATCCTTCCCGGGCTTCCCGCAGACGACTGGAGGTGATAAGATCACACCTTGGAACGGTAAGTACTATGTCGGCACCGGTGCGGTTCGGAGATTGAGCGCGACAGGGTTGATTGACCCCACTTTCATTGATCCGAATATGGGTCCTTACTTTTCCACAGCCGCCGGTGGTGACTATCACGTATATCCTGATGGTCGTCTGCTTCTGAGCGGTGTTCACCCATTGAGCGACAGCGCGCGTGGCTTCGTAGGCAACTACGACCTTGTCTGGCTAACCAACACGGGCTACTTGGATACCACGCGAATACATAAGCATGGATTCGGCACGGTGTTCCAATTCAAGGAACTACCCGACGGGCATTTCATCTGTAGCAGCACCTGCACCTCCTTCGAGGGACATGCTGTGGATAGGGTGTTCAAGTTCGATGCGGAGGGTTTACCGGATACCACGTTCCGCACAGGTGTGGTCGGTGGCGCAGCGCATGGTTTTCTGCCTATGGCCGATGGCCGGGTGTATGTAGGTGGTGCCTTCGAGCGATACAATGCTCCGAATGATACGCTGCGCTTGGTGCGCTTCATGTCCGATGGTTCGCTGGATCCAACCTTCACCATGCCAGGGTTCAGTGATGGCGATCTGAATGGTCCCTTCATCGGCGCGACATTGGTCGATCTCTATCCATGGGGGCCCGACCGGTTCATTGTGGTCGGGTACTTCCGCTACGTGAACGGTGAGCCGCGCAATGGCATTTGCATGTTGGATAGCACTGGCACCCTGCTGTCTGCGTTCGATGGGTGCGGCGTTGGCATTTACGTCGATGGGAGTCAGTTCGACAATACCTCTATCGACGCTCTTGAAGTAGACAGCGCCCACAACCATATCTACATCTGCGGCGCTTACAACGGCTACAATGATGGCACGATCAACGACCCCGACCAACGCTTCGTGAGTCGGTTGTTCTATGACGAGAGCACGAGTGCGAAGCCACTGCCGAGTAAGGAAGGCGCGTTACAGGTTTATCCCAACCCTGTGAATGAAGGCGCGACAATAAGAGTTGTTCTTCCGGGCAGGCCCGACCAGAAAGATGACCTACGGCTCCGTGTTTTCAACGCACAAGGCGAGCAACTCTTTGTACGGCGTGCGGTGCATGGTGAGAACATGCTTGATCTGACGGGCTTGTCGCCCGGATTGTATTGCGTGTACCTGGGCAATGCGCATACTTGGATCGAAGGGTCGAAGTTTGTGGTCGAATGAGAACACTATCGGTGCATTCCCCCTTCTTCCCGCACCTGTCTGTTCGAGCGAAGTCGAGAACAGGGGCGGGGGGTGAGGGCGCATTCATCGCGTAACCCAATGAAAAAAGCCCGCTGTGTAGCGGGCTTTTTCAGCAGTGGCGGTTCTTGGGCTCAGGCCGCTTTTGCGGGGGCGTCCTTCGCTTTTTTTGTTTTCGGTGCCGCGCTCTTCAGGTCCACTACGATGCGCGCATCGAAGTAGGCTTTGAAGAAGTCCGGGTTGCTGATGCGGAACTGCTCCATCAGGCCGTCCAGGCGCTTCGTCAGCAGCTTGTTCGTGTCCTTCATCAGTTCGCGTATCTCCGCCGTCGCGCCTTTGCGGTCCGTGATCGCTACGCGCGGGGCTGCGATAGCCACCACGTACCTATCGATCATCGTTTGCAGGGCCGTCAGTTTCGCGGCGTCCACCCCGTAGGCGCCCAAGTTCGCCACAACGGCGTTCGCCTCGTCGTGTATCCCTTGGCAGTGTTGCGCAACGATCGTGTCCCGGTGGCGGCGCAGTTCACCCGGTGTGATGTCCATCTTCGTAGCGAGGATCAGGTCACCCTTTACGGTAGCGTACGCTTTCACCGCTCCCGCCACCACGATCGTTCCCGCGATCATCACGTCTTCCGCCTCCGCTTTGTCCTTGGCGAAACCGGTGATGTCGATCACCTGCTTCTCCGCGGCGGCTTCCGTCGCATTGATGTTCGCGTCTAATTCTGCGCTCGCGTCCGATATCGGCACGATCGCGTTCCACACGGCTTTGAAGACCAGTAGTGTCTTCTGCACCGCGTAGTGCATGTTGAATCGATTCTCTTGTCCCTTTGTCATGGCTGTAAGTGTTTGGTTGTGTTTGTTTGGTTTTCCGTCACTGTGACCCCTGTTACGTTATCGTGCCGCAGCCGCGCTTTTTTTCGGCGCGTCGCCCCCTGTTCATACCAGCGTCAACCGTCGATCCCTGTTTGGTTCTTCTCGCAATAACCGATGGTCCCTGCCGGAACGATCGATCACCTTTTCCCACACCGCCGTAACCTCCCGGTGGCCAACAGGCTGGGGCACGTGCGTGTGTGGGCCGTCCGGGACCTCGTCGCAGTATGCACCTCGTTCACGCACATCGCCGCTTACCATGTCCACCCCGTCCACCGTTGTGCGGTTGCTCTTTTTGGTCATTCTGTATTGAGCAGATCCGCGTCAGCCTTCGTTGTCAACCGCTCAGCAGACTCAGCGCTCAATGAAGCACCCTCTGCAAGCGCGCCCGCCAGCTTCGCGATCCTGTATATACCTTCTGCACGCCAGAAGACCGCTTCGCGCTCCCGCAAACCACCTCTGCGGATCCGCAAGACTGCTCTGCGATCCCCGCAGGCGCATCTGCACAACCGGAGACCGGTTCGCGATCACGAATGCCCCCTCTGCGATCCAGGAAGCCCGTTTCGCGATCGCGAAAGCCCCCTCCGCGATCCAGGAAGACGCCTCCGCAACGCGTAAGTCCGCTTCGCGATCTTGAAAACTGCCATCGCGATCTTGGAAGCCGCCTTCGCGATCCCGGAAGTCCCCATTTCACGTTCGGAAATGCCCGTGTACAAGTCGGAAGACCTCTTCGCGAACTTTGAAACGGGCTTCGCGCAAATGAAAATGCGCTTCCCACATCGTGAAGCCGCCATTTACGATCCGGAAGACGCCTTCGCGATCCCGTAAGACCGCTTCGCGAGCTTGAAAACTGCCATCGCGATCTCGAAAGCCGCCATCGCGTCAGGCAGCCTCTTTATTTCATCTGTTCACCTGTTCTGCGCACGTCTTACGCCCACTGCCACTGCCACTGCCCACTGCCACTGCATGCCTCACACCGCCTTCCCCATCCTCCTCAGCGGCAGTTCCCGACTCTGCGTAAGCACCAGCGGCACCTGTTCCACCACCGTCACGTTGGGATCCAGGCCGAAGGCTTCGCGGTCGCTCATCGCGAGCCGCTTCAAAGCGAAGTAAACGTCGAGGATCATGTCGTCACGCAGGGTGAACTCGTTCTCCACGCTCACGAAGCGCTCGGTGAGCACATAGCAGATGTCCGTGTGGAAGTCGCCCTTCTTGATGCTCTCGTATTTGCTGCGGAAATCGAGTTCATGGTCAGCGTGCAACTCTTCCAGCACGCGCTTGAAGAGCATGTTCACGCGTGGCTGCACGCGGAAGCCCAAGTCGAAGTCCACGCGGATCACGCGGTCGTCGATCAGCTCCTTCACGCGGTATTCCATCGAATACGGCTCGTCCGTGTAGTTCACATGCACGAACCAGTAAATGTCAGCGCGCTTCACCTTCTTGGCCAGTATGCTGTCGATGATCTGCCGCTCCACGTTCGTGGGTTTGTCGGCCTTGGTGAGGTACACCAGGTGTGTGGCGAACTTGGGTATGTCCGTGTCGTCGCTCAGGTCGCGCAGCGCTTGGGCGAAGCGCGTGAGCTGCACGAACTCCAAAAAGCGGTTGGTGATCTTGCGCGCACGGAACCAGATGAACATCACCGCCACCAGCGAGAGCACGCTGCACACGAACCATGGGCGTTGGATGATCTTCACCACGTTCGCCACGAAGTAGACGCCTTCCACGGTGAAGAACACACCGATGATGGGCAACACCAGCCATAGCGGCCATCGCCGCACATAGTGCAGGTAGCCGTACATCAGGATGCTCGTCATGATCATGGCCACGGTGATGAAGAAGCCGTACACCGCCTGCATGTGGTCGCTTTCGCGGAAGTAGAGCATCACCGCAACGCAGCCCACCCACAGCAGCCAGTTCACGCTGGGGATGTAGATCTGGCCGCGCACTTCGGTGGGGAATTTCACGCGCACGCGCGGCCAGAAGTTCAGCTGGATCGCCTCGCTGATCAGGGTGAACGAACCACTGATCAAGGCCTGGCTCGCGATGATCGTGGCGAAGGTGGCGATCACCACGCCGATCAACAGGAAGCCATGCGGCATCAGCTCGTAAAAGGGGTTGCGGTCGCCCAAGTACGGATCGCCTTGCGTAAGCAGCCACGCGCCCTGCCCCATGTAGTTCAGGATCAGCGCGATCTTCACGTAGATCCAGCTCACCTGTATGTTCTTGCGGCCGCAGTGGCCCAGGTCGCTGTACAAGGCTTCGGCACCTGTGGTACAGAGGAAGACCGCGCCAAGAAGCCAGAAGCCATGTGGATAGTGTACGAGCAGATCGTACGCATAGTAAGGGCTCAGGCAATGGAGCACATGCGGGAAGTGCGCGATGCTCGCCAGTCCCAGCACCGTGAGCATGGTGAACCACACCAGCATCATCGGCCCGAAGGCGAAGCCCACCACCTTGGTGCCGAAGCGCTGGAAGAAGAACAGCATCGACAGGATGGCGATGATGATCGTGACGGTGAGCTTGTTCCCCGGCTCGATGATGCCCGCGAACGCCTTCACGCCGCCGAGACCTTCAATGGCCGAACTCACTGAAATGGGTGGCGTGATGATGCCATCGGCCAGCAGCGTCGCCGCGCCCAGGATCGTGGGGATGTACACCCATTTGCCGTAGCGCCTCACCAGGGCGTAGAGCGAAAAGATCCCTCCCTCACCGCGGTTGTCGGCATGCAGGGTGAGCAGGATGTACTTGCAGGTGGTCTGTATGGTGAGTGTCCAGAACACGCAACTGATGGCACCGAACACCAATTGCTCGGTGATCTCGCGCGCACCGATGATGGCCTTGAACACATAGAGCGGCGACGTCCCGATGTCACCGTAGATGATACCCAAGGTGACCAGCAGACCCGCCCAGGAAAGCGGATGCGAATGGGATCTGCTCATGTGGTGCGCGAACGGCAAGGGCCAAGACGAGGAACAGCGCGCAAGGGAGGAAAGGGTTGGCTGTTCGTTGGAAAAGGACCCCACCAGGGTCGCTTGGCGGGGCGAATTAACACGTTGCGCGCGGAATGGCGCAAATAACACGAGCAAAATGGGTGTATCAATAGGGCAGTTTACCAGTTTGGCAGTGTACCCGTGGAACAGAGCTGCGATCCGATGCCATAGCGCATGGCCGACAGCGCTCAGCACCATTGATCACGGATCTCTCGCAGTGTAGCAGTGACGCACCGGTACACCGGTACACTGCTTCACGGGTACACTGGTAAACTGCTTCACGGGTACACTGGTACACTGCTTCACTGCTTCACGGGTACACTGCTTCACTGATTCACGGGTACACTGGTCCACTGCTTCACTGCTTCACGGCTTCACGGGTACACTGATCCACCAGCGCAGTTCAACCAAGCATGGTCGGGGGCATCCGCTCGTTCGTCGGATCACGTGTCGGGTTTCCGCCAAAAAGCGGGCGCGAGCTCATGTGCCGGGATAGACTTGCCGAACGCTTGAAACGACAGAACCATGAGAACCCTCTCTTCCCTCATCACTGCGGCACTTCTTGCCAGTGCCTTCCCCGCTACCTCGGAAGCGCAGACCGCCCGCGAGCATACCGGCGTAGTGCAACAGCGCATCGACCAACTGCGGCAAGCGGGTACGGCCTTCCGCACCGTTCAGCTGTTCACACCCCTCGCGCACACGCCCGAACGCGATGCCACCTGGCAGGACGCGCTCGACCAGGCTACGCTTCTCACTGTCGACAAACGTGCCATCGGGGAACTGCTCCGCACACGGCCAGCCTATGCGGCACTGACCATTCCCGCAGCCGCCGGTCCGCTCACCCTCGACATCGAACAGGTGGACCCCTTCACCGATGACTTCAGCGTGGTAACAGCCAGCAATGGGCAGTCCTTCGCCTATGCACAGGGACTCCACTATCGCGGAGCGGTGCATGGCGTTGCGAACTCCCTCGTGGCCATCAGCGTGTTCAAGGATGAAGTGATGGGCTTCGTGAGCACACCAGCAGGTGATCTCACCATCGGCAAACTCGAAGGCGATGCGAACGGCACGCACATCCTCTATCGCAACAGCGACTTCCGCCAGCCGCCGACGGGCGTGTGCGAAACACCCGACGATGGCCATGGATACACACCCGAACAATTGCAGCCCCAAGGCGACAACCGCACCGTGAAGTGCGTGCGCATCTACTGGGAAGTGAACTACGATATATTCCAGGGAAAGGGCAGCGTGACGAACGCCACGGACTATGTGACGGGCCTGTTCAACCAGAGCGCAGTGCTGTACAATAACGACGGCATCAGCGTTTCGCTCTCGCAGGTCTACGTGTGGAATGTGGCGAGCCCGTACACGTCAACAAGCACCAGCACATTGCTGGATCAGTTCGGTTCATACCGCACGAGTTTCAATGGTGATCTCGCCAACCTGCTCGGCTATGCGGGCGGTGGCGGCATCGCCTGGTTGAGCGGCTTATGCAACAGCAGCACCTCGCACAAGATGGCCTACAGCGGCATCAGCAGCAGCTACAATTCCGTGCCCACCTTCAGTTGGAGCGTTGAAGTGGTGACACATGAACAAGGTCACCTTATGGGGTCGAAGCATACGCACGCTTGCGCATGGAACGGCAACAACACCGCGATCGATGGCTGCGGACCCACGTACAATTCGGGATATGCGGAAGGTTCCTGCGCGACCGGGCCTATTCCCAGTGGCGGCGGAACGATCATGAGCTATTGTCATCTGCTGAGCGTGGGGATCAACTTCAACAACGGCTTCGGGCCGCAGCCCACAACGATCATCGTGAACAACATCAACAATGCGTCGTGCCTCACGGCTTGCTCCGGCACCTCATGCGGTACGCCGGGCAGCTTGAGCGCAGGCGGTCTCACCACCACCAGCGCCACGCTCACTTGGGGTGCGACAAGCGGCGCGACGAGCTATACGCTGCAATGGAAACCGGCTTCTGGCAGTACCTGGACCACAGTGACCGGCCTTGCCTCAGCGAGCTATACGCTCAGTGGACTCACGGCGAACACCAGCTACCAGTTCCAAGTGCTCGCGGTGTGCAGCGGTGGTTCATCGCCGTATTCATCCACTGCGACCTTCACCACGTTGAGCACGAGCGGATGCCCCGATATCCAGGAGCCGAACAACACTACCGCTACGGCCGGCACGATCGCTTCAGGCACGACATACAACGCCATCATCGCATCGGCTTCCGATCCGGACTACTACAAACTGGTGATCACGGCCACATCGAACATCACCGTGTCGCTCACCAACCTGCCCTTCGACTACGATATGCAACTGTTGAACAGCAGCGGTACTCAGGTCGCCATTTCACAGGCGGGCAACACCACGTCGGAGAGCATCACCTACAACAATGCGGCAGCTGGTACTTACTACGTGTATGTCTACGGATACAATGGCGCGTTCAGCACGACCAACTGCTATGCGGTGAAGGCGACCGCCACCGCGGTAAGCGGCTGCACGGACAATTATGAGCCGAACGAGACCAACGCCACCGCACATGTCATCGCGGCCACCGGTTCCATTACAGGGCTTATCGGCAGTAGTGCGGACAAGGACTGGTTCCAGTTCGCCAATACCAGCGCGCAGCGGAACATCAAGGTGACCCTGACCAACCTGCCTGCCGATTACGACCTCAAGCTTTTCCGCGGCAGCACCTATCTCACCATCTCACAGAACACGGGAACCACCAATGAGCAGATCATCTACAACACCACCAGCATCGGCACCTACAAGGTGAAGGTCTATCCCAAGACCACGGCCTTCAATGCAAGCCAGTGCTATACCCTTACCACGCAGATCGGCAGCGCGGCTTTCATGCCGCAAGCATTGGAGGGGGATGATGGCGCCTGGAAGAACGATGGCACCATGATCGTCATCTTTCCAAATCCCGCGAACGATGCGGTACATATCGGCGTGCCTCCTTCGGACGTTGAAACCACCATCGAGCTGATCGATGGCATGGGCCGCACGGTGATGAGCATGGTACAAGCCAACGCGAGCGGGCAGAGCAACGTGATCATCGATGTGAGCGACCAGCCGAACGGCGTTTACCTCGTGCGCGCTGTGCAAGGCGATCGCATCACGGTGGAGCGGTTGGCGGTGCAGCGTTGAGCGACATCCGATCGGAGCGAAAGCCGGGGACCGTCCCCGGCTTTTGTCTTTTCCAGTGACCGGAGGTTCCATTCGCTGTCAGGGTCCTTTGGTCGATCGCGTATCTTGGTCATCCAGCGAACGGTTGCTTCTCCCTGATCGATCGATAGCGACCCGTTCGCGATCACAGCCCACAACGCCATGAAGATCATTCCACTGTTCACCCTCGCATTGGCACTTACGTCAGCCCGGTCGCAGACCATCGGCCTTTTGGAGAACGCACCGGGAAACATGGATGGCTATCTGCTGTTCTCCCCGATCCCGGATACTACCACCTACCTGATCGACAAATGCGGCCGCTTGGTGCATACCTGGACAAGTGGGTACAAGCCCGGACAGTCGGTGTACCTGCTGGAGGACGGTTCGATCCTGCGAGCGGGAGCCTTCCCCAGTACCAATTTCAACGCGGGTGGCCGGGGCGGGTTGGTGGAGCGCATCGCCTGGAATGGATCGGTGCAGTGGATCTACCAGATCAGCGATGCGTCGCAGTGCAGCCATCACGATATCTGTCCGATGCCCAATGGGAACGTGCTCGTGCTCGCTTGGGAGAAGCATACGGTCGAGGAAGCCATCGCGCAGGGAAGGAACCCAGCGCTGCTCTCCAATTCGTTATGGTCAGAGAAACTGATCGAACTCGAACCTGTGGGCGATGCCCAGGCGAACATCCTTTGGGAGTGGCACTTGTGGGACCACATGGTCCAGGACTTCAATGCCACCGACCCGAACTACGGTGTGATAGCCGATCATCCCGAACTGGTGGATCTCAATTATGGGAACGGCATGGCGCAGGCGGATTGGATCCACGCGAACGCGCTCGACTACAATGCGGAACTGGACCAGATCATGATGAGCGCGCACAACTTCAACGAACTCTGGGTGATCGATCACAGCACCACTACGCCGGCCTCCGCCTCGCACACAGGCGGAACGCAAGGGCACGGCGGAGATCTGCTCTATCGTTGGGGCAACCCGGAGGCGTATGGCCGAGGCACCTCGGCCAATAAGAAATTCTTCGGACAGCACAACACACGGTGGATCAGGCCCGGCCTCCCGCGGGCTGGCAGCATCCTCGTGTTCAACAACGGCGCAGGTCGGCCCGATCCACCTTTTTCCTCCGTGGACATACTCGCCGCTCCGGTTGATAGCACAGGGGCGTACTTCATCGAAGGCGGTGCTCCTTTCGCTCCGGATACATTGGAATACCGATGGACGGAACCTGTACCAGCCGACCTCTTCGCTGAGCGCATTTCCGGGGCGCAGGCGTTGAGCAATGGGGGGCTGCTCGTATGCGATGGCCCTGCGGGATCCTTCTTTGAACTGGACTCGAACGGCGTAAAGGATTGGCGCTATATCTCCCCGGTCAACGTGAACGGACCGATGACACAAGGCGATGTCGCAACGGGGAATACCGTGTTCCGTTGCACATTGATCCCGCTGGACCATGCTGGACTGGTCGGCCATGATCTCACCGCAGGTGCTCCCATCGAACTTCAACCGCTCGCGTCCACGTGTACGACCTTGTCCGTGGGCGATGTCGCATCACATGCGCATGTTCTTTCGATCGCTCCGGTTCCTGCCAGCGATCACTTCCGTGTGAGCGGCATCCCGGTTCCCTGCATGATCGAACTGTTCGACATCATGGGATCGAAGCAGCGTTCCTGGTCCGTCTATCGCGACGATGCGGATCTCGATCTGGGTGCTGTACCCAACGGTACGTATGCGGTAAGCGTGCGGAACGGGATCGGGCGGTGGACCGGTCGGTTGGTTATCGCGCGTTGAGCACGAGGCGGCGTTACTCCTTCGGCAAGGGTACTTGCCGTTCCTGCACCGGTTGGAATTTTCCATCCTTCATGCCCCATATCACCCAGCGTTCGTGGTCGCCTTCGGTGAATTTTTCCATGTTGCTCACCATCACGATGCGCCCGCCCTCCACCTTGTAGGTGCTGCCACCGCGATGGCCCGGACCTGCGTACCACTGCGAGCTGATCATCGCGCGGCTCCAGTCGAACATCGGATCCTGGATGCTGTCCAGTTCGCTTGAAGCGGCAAAGCCGTTCAGCTTCGCATCATAGAGCCAGTAGTCGTACTTCGGGTTCGTAAGATCCACCGCAGGCCGCATCACGCGGAACTCCTTCATGTGGTCGAAGTTGAAGTCGCCCACTTCCACCGCTTGGAAGTGCCCGTCCGGCATGGGGCAGGGCACCACCTGGTGTTGTAGTACCAAATGCTGCACGATGTCCTTGCTGCCCTTCATGCTCATGTTCACGGCATCCACCTGGCAAGTCGCGCCCTGGCTCATGTCCATGTGCGTGCTCACGAGGAAACGGATGTCGTGCAGGCTGTCGGTGAAGAGGTAGCTGTCCTGCTTCGGTCGCTGTTCGCCTGTGGAAGCGGTATCGCTCCCGTTCGCGTTCATGGTCACTTGTTGCGCGGGCCGTCCGGCGCTCATGCATGCGGCGATGAGCAGGAGGGGAACTGCGCGGAGCATCATGTGGAAGGGATTTCTGGTGCGAAAGAAAGCAGGGCTTCCGGTTGGAAAGCCCTGCGGGTTCATCGTTGTCGGGGTGTGTCGTTCACCGCACGTCGTTCACTTCCACCCCTGGATACTTGCTCTTGTCGAAGGTGAACACGCTGTCGAAAATGTCCACGTTCGGCGTGAACTTCTTCAGCGTATAGGTCACTTCGTTGCCGTCCTTGTAGAGCACCTTCACCACTTTGGGCTCCACCTTGTTCTTGTCCACGGTCATGATCACCGTGTGGTAAGGCTTCTTGCCGGGCTCCAGCGGAAAGAGCTTGATGATCTGCACCAGCGTTCCCGCTTCGTCCTTTTTTTCTTCGATGAACTGGCTCTTGAAACCTGTCTCGTAGATCGTGAAGAGCTTGGTGGGATCGATCTCTTTGTCCATTTCCGCAGGGTCGCTGATGGTGACCTCGTTGCTCTTCTTGCTGTAGGTCCAAATGGCCTTGCCATCATTTACGATGGTATTGTCCGGGAGGGTGAGGAGGAAGAGCTTGCCCTTCACTTTCACGTTGCCTTCCTGTTTCACGTTCAGCTTGCTGGCGGTGTTCACCAATGCGCTGCTGAAGTCCGCTTCGAAACTCGTCCACGCTTTGCTCTTCGCGACCAAGCGATCCACGATCACCTTGCTCTTCGGGTCGTCCTGGGCATGCAGTGTCGCTGTCGCGAAGGACAGTAACGAGGCGATCAACAGTACGAGGGTTCTCATGCGTGGTTCGCTGAAGCGATGTGTGGATGAAGGGCGAAATTAGTCGACCTGCGGATGGCAATGGACGTGCCATGGGCACGGATCGATCACGCGGCGAGGTGTTCCTCCGCTGTTGGCACGGCTTCTTCGCCCTTCCATTTGAGCATGGTGCCCTTGCAGTTGGGAGCGCCACAGCGGCAGGCCCATGCCTCGATCTCAGCGCTATCGGGTCCCGTTTCCAGTTTGATACCGTAGTCGTAGATGATCTCTTCGCCTGCTTGTATGTCGTGCAGCGCTTCGATCACCACGCGGTCCTTGCGCTTGTCGCCGTTCTCGTCCGCATGCACGAAGGCCTCGGCGTTCGGTACGCAGCCGGTGTTGATCCACCGCCCGACGTTGCCGTCCACGTTCCCATCGATCACCCATTTGTCGTTCAGGATGAACAGGAAGGTGTGGCCCGTCTCCACCTCGGTGGAGTAGAGGGCGTCCGCCTTCTTGTGCGTGATCAATTTGCCTGTGTACTCGATGATCTCCTCGCCCTTCTTGATGGGCGCGATGGCGAACACGCCGTTGCCGTGGATCGCGGAGCGTCTGCTTTCTACTTTGCTTTTCATGTGGTTTTATCGGGCCGCGAAGGTCTCGACTTCGCTCGACCTGACAAATCCGTTTGTTACCCATCAGATGTTCATTGCTACTTGGTTAATACCTCGATCGCAAGGGAAATGTCACTTCGAGCACATCACGATTGTCACTTCGAGCGAAGTCGAGAAGCACAACTACTTTCGGATCGATGCACCGCTACTTCGTCTATATGCTGCTCTGCACGGATGGCACCTATTACACCGGAGTAACGAACGATGTGGAGCGCCGAGCGTCGCAACATCGATCAGCAGAACATCCTGGATCCTATACCGCACGCCGACAACCAGTGGTGCTGGTTTATGTGCAAGAATTCCAATGGATACAGGAAGCGATCGCTTGGGAGAAGCGGCTCAAGAAGTGGTCTTCGAAAAAGAAGAAGGCGTTGTGCTCTGAGGATTGGAGCGAGATCCAACTTTTGGCCAAGTGCCGAAACGCAACAAGCCATGAACTGAGGAACTCGGAAGTGGAGGAAAACGGCGAGTTGCCAAGCGGGTGAGGGTCTCGCTTCTCGACTTCGCTCGAAGTGACAGTGCGCTCGACCTGACAGGATTGTCAAGCCGATTTCATGCGGATTGTCACTTCGAGCGAAGTCGAGAAGTCAGAAGTACGCCTTGCACACGATCACCGCCGTGATCACGCACACCAGATCAACGAGCAACATCGTGCCCAATGTGTAGCGGCTGTTCTTCACGTTCACCGCGCCGTAATAGAGCGCGACAACATAGAACGTTGTTTCGGCAGCGCCTTGGAAGAGACAGGAGAGTTGTCCGGTGAGACTGTCCGCGCCGTATGTCTTCATCGCATCGAGCATGAAGCCGCGCGAGCCGCCTGCGCTGAAGGGACGCATGAGCGCCACCGGTATCGCATCGATCACTTGTTTGTCCACATGCAGCACGGACATCACCGAGGTGATCCCGTTCATCACGATGTTCATCAGGCCGCTGTTGCGGAAGATGCTCAGCGCAGCGAGCATCGCGATCATGTACGGCAGCACGCGCAGGCCCGTGGTGAAGCCATCCTTCGCGCCGTGGATGAAGGAGTCGAAGATGTTCGTGCCTTTCGCGGTGAAGTACATCTCGAAGAGGAACGCATAGCCGACGATCAGCGCGATGATCGCCAGCAGCATACCGTTGCTCAGGTTGTCCGTGAAGTGGAATTTCTGGATGCCCGTGAGCTGCGTGATGTAGGCCATCAGCCCGCCGATGATGCCGCTGATCAGCAGCACGAACAACATCACCGGAATGTTGAAGAGGTTGATCCGCTGCCGGAAGCCCACGATGAACAAGGCCGCGAGCGTGCCGATGAACGAAGTGATGATCGTGGGGATCATGATGTCCGCCGGATTGGCCGCGCCCTGCGCCGCGCGATAACCGATGATGCTCGTGGGCAGCAGCGTGAGCCCGGCCGCGTGCAGGCAGAGGAACATGATCTGGCTGTTCGTCGCCTTGTCCTTCGTCGGGTTGCTCTCCTGCATGCTCTCCATCGCCTTCAAGCCAAAGGGCGTGGCGGCGCTATCGAGGCCGAGAAAGTTCGCGGCGAAATTCAAGGTCATGAAACCATAGGCCGGATGATCGTGCGGCAGGTCGGGGAAGATCCTGCGGAAGACAGGGGAGAGGAAGCGCGCGAGCTTCTCCATTGCACGCGAATCCACCAGCAAGTTCAGCAGGCCGCAGAAGAAAGTCAGATAGCCGATCAGCGGCAGCCACAGATCGGTGATCGTGCCGCGACAGGTCTGGAACAATCCATCGGCCGCTTGGGTACCAAGGGTGCCACGCACCGCGCCGCTTTCGCTGATCGAGTAGTTGACCACGCGCCCTATCGCATCGCGCATCCCTACACTGCCTTTTTCCGATCCCCTGATCTCCACAAGTAGCATGGCACCCATGGCGGTGGTGCTGTCAAGCTCCGCAACGACGATCGCATCGCCCTGCTTGCCGTTCACCATCGCCCCTAGCGTGTATTGCCGACCGATCGCCAACATCACGAGGATGTAGCCGATGCTGAGCAGAAGGATGAATGTCCAGAAGCGGCTGAGGGCCATCGTTCACCGCCGGGGCTTTCAGCGAAGGCGGTACGGCGAAGTAGCGGAGCCTCGGCCCAACTTCTCCACGCCCGAACGCGCTCGGCGAACAGTGGGATGTGGAATAGAATCCCCAACCATCGGGATTCCCCAAGCCTCTGGCATCGGTCGGTCACGATGCTCCGGCTTGTGAACAATTCAGCATAGGGGCGCTCTGCCGGGCGTCTCACGCTCCTGTTCCCGTTCCGTTCATCGCCGCGGCTTTACTTTGGCATGCCCCCTGCGACTTCATGTAGCGCTGGGACCCCAGCGATCCTCACCATATTCCCGAACCACCATGAAACGCACGCTTCCCTGCACGCTCTGTCTGGCCCTCCTCTTCCTCTTCGCTTCATGCGTCTCCAAGAAGAAGTACGCGGCGATCCAGGCATCCAACGCGACCCTGCTCGACAAGATGTCCAACCTGCAGCACGATCTGGACAATTGCAATACCTCCAAGGCGAACCTGCAGACCAGCGTGGATCACCTCAAGGACCAAGTGAGCGAGATGAGCGTGACCAATCAGGCATTGCTGAGCAACGTGGGCAACATGGCCACGCTCTCGACCCAGGAGGCGGCCAATCTGGAAAAATCGTTGGAGAACATCAAGGAGAAAGACCTCCAGATCCGCACGATGCGCGATGCACTTTCGAAGAAGGACTCCGTCACGCTGGCCTTGGTGGTGAGCCTCAAGAGTTCGCTCGGCAACCTGAACGACACCGACGTTACGGTGAACGTGGAGAAGAGCGTGGTGTTCATCTCCCTCAGCGACAAGATGCTCTTCACCAGCGGCAGTACGGAGATCTCGCCGAACGCCAAGAACGTGTTGGCCAAGGTGGCCACTGTGGTGAACGACAAGCCCGAAATGGAGGTCCTGGTGGAAGGCCACACGGACGATGTGCCCATTACCAAGGATTGCATCAAGGACAACTGGGACCTGAGCGTGCTGCGTGCCACCGCGATCACGCGCGTGTTCTCGAAGGAGTTGGGGGTGGATCCAGCACGCATCACCGCCGGTGGGCGTGGTCAGTTCGTGCCGCTCGTTCCAAACGACACGCCTGAGCACAAGGCTGCGAACCGCCGGACACGCATCGTGATCCTGCCCAAGATCGACGAGTTCTACAAGATGATCGAGGAGGGCATGAAGAAGGCGACGGAAGGGGAGAAGTAGATCAGTAGCAGCCCCAAGTCCGTAAAGGCTCGGCTCCGCAGGGGGGCGATCAGTATCGCAGGTACGTTCTCGCGTGACCTAAGGTGGACATGGTCACATACCCGCTGGTAAGCGGAAAAAGTGGAGACGCACGTCCTGGAAGGTGGTGCCTGGTTGGGGGAGTGCCGTCAAATTGTATTCGAAGCCGCTCTTCTCGAAGGGCGCGAGAAATCCGGCAAGCGTGCTCTTGTCCCCGCCCACACGGTGGTGGTACTCCACAAGGTAGTGCCGTGGAACAGCGATACATCCACTGTCCTCCAGGTCGCGCAGCATCATCCATTCGGCGCCTTCAATGTCCACCTTCACGGCATCCACCCTGTTCTCAAAGCGATCGAATACGAGGGAGAGCCGCATCGCTGGGACCTCCAGCCGTTGTTGACCCTCGCGGTCGGGGCGCACCGAGCCGAGCAGGGTGCCCAATTCCTGGTTGATGAAAAAATCCATGGTGCCCTCCTTCTCCGCGACGGCCGCGTTGATCAGGGTCACGTTGCGCAGGCCGTTCCGTTCCACATTCCGCTGGAGCAGGGCGAAGGCGTTCGGGTTGGCTTCTATCGCGATGATGCGCGCATCGGGCCAGCACCGTTTGAAGTACAGCACGGACATGCCGATGTTGGCACCACAATCGATGATCGTCGGGGAAGTGGTGCCCGGTTCGAAGGCATAGTGCTCGTCGATGAAGATCTCCTTGAACAACACCCGGAGAATACCTGCATCCCACGCTTCCACGGTGAATCCGAGCAGGCGTACAGTGATCGGAACGCCATTGCCTGTCCATAGCCAGCGCCAATGAATGCGGAACCAGGCAAGCACGTACGCGCTGCGCTCGTGTTGTCTCGCTCGCCGGACCTGCAGCCAGAAGCTGGCCAGCACTAGCGGGGCGCGGAGAACATGTTTCAGCGATCTCATCATGACGGATGTTCCGATCACGGAGCATCATGCCAATATAGGTGCGGCATGGGCACGGACCTTGTTGCCCGCAAATGGCCATGTGCGGTGCTGCGTATGCGGTGCAACTGGATGTCGCCGCCTTCATGCAACTCACCTTCGCTACGGCGACATGGTCAACCAGGCCGCAGTGCATCCTCCTTCGTCCAATTCGTGAACTTCCCCCCGATGAAGCGATACACCCCGCCCGAAGTGCCGAACCAAAGTTGCCCACTGGCATCTTCCAGAATGCTTTGTACAACCCGGATGCCTGCACCGTCCTTTTCATTGTAGCAAATGAACGTTCTGCCATCGTAGCTGCATAGACCCGTTCTGGCCACGGACATCCAAATGATCCCGGCCGAGTCCTGGTAAAGCGTCCAGACATTGTCTCCCTTCAGTTCGTTCCTGGTGAACGTGGTGAAGCGGGTTCCATCGTATTCGCATAGTCCCCCGAACTGGGTGCCGAACCACAGGTTCCCGGCCCGGTCCTCCATGATGGCCTGAACGAAATTATTGCAGAGCCCATCCTTCTCTGAAAGGTTGGTCAGCGTTTTTCCGCCTGCCCTGAGCGGAGCCGAAGGGTCATACCGATAGACACCACCACCATTGGAGGCGAACCAGATGTTCCCGGCCTTGTCCTGGATGATCCAGTTGATCTGCTTCGGGTATTTGTAATAGGGGAATTTTGATAGATCCGCAGCGGGGATCGGGAAAGTGGTGAAGCGTTTTCCATCGAAGCGCGAGACGCCTTCCTCCGTACCGCACCACAAGGTTCCGCTCTTGTCTATCAGCAGGCTCCAGACCTGATCACTGGCCAAGCCATCCTGTGTTGTGTAAGTGGTGAAGCGTGTATAGCCTGCCCTGAGCGAAGTCGAAGGGTCATAGCGCGATACGCCGCCTCCTGTGGCGAACCACATATCTCCGTGCGCATCCTGCGCCATGGCACTTACCCAATTGTTGCCCAAGCCGTCCGCGGTGGTGAAGTAGACGAGCGATCGTCCGCCTGTCCTGAGCGACGCCGAAGGGTCGTACCGGCACACACCGTCGCTGGTGGTACCGAACCAGATGTTCCCGTCCCTGTCCTGGAACATCCGGCGGATGTACTGGCTGATCTGTTCGGTGGCGGTGGGCGGCTTCGTTAGGCGGGCAGCGAGTGTGGAACTGTCTGGTTGCGCGGCAGGGGGTTGAATGGCGACAGGTGTCTTGTCGTGTTCCGTGCAGGAAGACACGAATAGGAGTAACACGATAAGGAACCTTCCGAACGGGGGCATGGTGTGCGGGCGAACGTGGAACCAAACCTAAGCGTGGGCTCCAGTCGGGAACCGAAGATCCCTTTTGTGCAGCAGGATCCTTTTGCGGCGGCCCGGTCCGGAAAAAGGGGCTACGTTGCGAACCCTATCCACCGAACATGACGCGCATCCATTCCCTTTCCGCCGTACTTCTGTTGTCCTCCGCGCTCCATGCGCAGGTAGCGGACAACATCAACGCCGAACCTGCTGACCTGAAAAGCTTGGCCCACAAGACGCTGGTGGTGGAACTCCCCGAGCCGAACGACAAGGTGATCAAGGATTTCTCCAAGAAGACGGCCGCCGCTGATGAGGCCGCCTATCGCGCTTCATTGGACAGTTACCGCCAGCGCATCGAGCCTGCTATCAAGGCCTATTGGAAATTCAATGAGAAGATCGAATTCAAGACCACCTCGGAGATCGTGAAGCTCTTCGCTGATAAGAGCAAGAAGTACGTCGCGCTCCTCAAGGTGGTATTGCCCGATGGCATGGGCGAACCCGGTTGCTACACCTTTGGTGCGGGTGTTCCAGCGATCGTGCTCACCCGTACCGACGGCGATAGCAAAGTGACGAAGAAGGGGGAGTTGCGGCTGAGGAACCACGACTTCCAATCCTACCTCGTGCTCTCACCCGGAGAGGACGGCACTGAAACCTATTCCGAAGCTTCCATGAAGCTCACCCTTGACCTCTGCCAGCACTACTTGGATTGGAACATCCACAACAAGAAGTCCCAGACGTTCATGCGCTACCTGAAGGACCGTTCCGAGGCGAACTGCTCCAAACTGGCGGCGAAGCAATTGGTGGTCGACAAGGATGGGCTCTACAAGAAAACCACGGAGGACGAGATCAATGAGAACTACGGTCATAAGGTGGAGTTCGATGATCACGCCGCGCTGGAAGCCGCATACATGGCCGGTGGAACGGACAAGGCCGTGCTGTTCTCCATTCCTGTAGGGACCATCAGTGGCTCCATGATCGTCGTCACCATCACCAAGCTGGCCTATACCAAGGTGGTGGTGGACCCCTCTACCAGCGAAGTGCTGAACGCGGTGGTACCCGGCATGGGCAAGTCGTACGTCGAGGGACTGCTACCGATGGACATGCGCGCACTGGCCAAGTGCAAATAATTCTCTGACGCTCGGGAAGGAGTTCTTGTGAGAATGGCAGGAGGGTGGGGCCTGGTAGCGAACACGTGATGCGCTCGTCCACTTACTTTTGATGAACGCCATGGATATCCAAGCCCTCAAACTCGATCTGGTCCAGCAACTCGTTGCAACGAACGATGCAACGGTGCTGGCCAAAGTGAAACGGTTGCTGGAACTGCTTCGCACCAAACCGACGCAAGGGCCGGATGACCACGATGAGGAACTGATCGCTGCGGCCAGCTTGTTCGGCATAACCGCATACAGTGAGGATGAGCCGGACATCAGCGGGCTCGTGCTGAAAGAGCCGAACCCCGGTTACGGAAAATGAAACCCGGTGATGTGGTGCGTTGGACCTTCGTGCAAGGCGATGGTCAGCGCAAGATGAGGCCCGCGATCATCCTTGGTGCCGTACCGCCATACAATGACTGGCTTGTGTGCGCTGTCAGTTCGCAGGTGCAACGCGAGGTGAAAGGTCTTGATCTGCTGATCGATGACAAGCATCCCGACTTCCACCGCGCTGGTCTCACGCTTTCGAGCGTGGTGCGCGTCGCGCAACTCACCACTTTGCCGGACAAGATGATCCAAGGTTCATTGGGTGATATTTCGCCCGCAACCCTTGGCGCGATCAAGGAGCGATTGCGGAATTGGTTGTCGTGAAGTTCTTGGCTTCTGCACCCGCATCCTCACCCCAACCGCCTTCAAGAAGGAGTTCTTGTGAGAAGGGCAGGAGGGTGAACTCGCGCCAGATCGGAAGTCAAAGACTTCGAGAGAGCACTTCGTGAAGATCGGAAAGTCACAAGTGACCGCGCCTACTTCGTACGCTCACGCGCGCGGCGCGAATACTTGGGACAATGAGGGGAGCAGCCGTTCAGCGCTCATCACGCCACGACTTCATTTCCTCGGTGGTAACCCGCGCGAAGGCGGGAACGGAACCCGCGTACTTCTTCGCATCGTAGGGCTTCGCATAAGATGGCTTCGACTTCCTGCGCGGCGACCTTACTGGCGTGCCAAGCTTTGATCGCGATCTGCGTGCGCCAGACTTCACGCGGTTGCTGGGTTTCGCTTTAGTGGGCATGGCGGAAAGATACCGGCGCTCACAATGTGTGGCGTCGGTACTTCTAAACCGAGGCAGATCAGGATCCCCCATCCCCGGCGCCCACAAGAGCATCCGCGTTCAAGTGGGCATCGCGTCGTCTCGCTCGGGTTCACTTCGGCCATAGCGCAAGCAGCGATCGTTCGGTGTCCTTTCCGAATTCTTCAATGTCCGCGTGATGCCGGTCCAGTAGCTCCATCACTTTTTGGGTGGTGGAGTTCCCGATGCGCAACCAGACCACTTTCGGTGGTGACCCGCGCAAAAGGCTCAACTGCTCGAAGTCAGTGTCCTTGGTCAGGATGTTGAACCCGTTATCGCGCGCATAGCGCCACAGGTCATGGTCGGGCGTGCGGTCAAAGCCAAGGTCCATGGTGTGCAAGCAGCCGGGATAACGGTCCTTGAGATGCAACACAAGGGAAGGAGAGAGGTTGTGGTCGATCAACAGCTTCACGCTGCGGGCGGGATCACATGCAACCTCCGTTCGCGGTCACCAGCATAAGCCAAGCACGCCCGGATGTCCTCTTCTGTCAGATAGGGAAAGTCCTTCAGGATCTCCGGAACGGACATGCCACCACCGAGGTATTCCAGCACATCGCCCACGGTGATGCGCATACCCCGGATGCAAGGCTTCCCGCTCCGGATGGCCGGATCAACGGTGATGATCTTGGTGTAGTCCATGGTGCGCTCGCTTCGTTCAAAAGTAGGTCTTCGTTCCAACAGGTGCTACCCCTGATCGTATCCGGGATACAACAGGCTCTCACCCCAACCGCGTCCAAGAAGGAGTTCTTGTGAGATGGGCAGGAGGGTTGCACTCGCACCAGATCGGAAGTCAAAGACTTCGAGGGAACACTTCGTGAAGATCGGAAAGTCACAAATGGCCGCGCCTACTTTGCAGGCTCACGCGCACGGCGCGAACACTTGCGACAATGAGTAAGTCCACTTTGCCACGCGTGGCATCTGTTATCCTGCTTTATTCAATTGCACCATAAGCCATTTGGAAATAGTCGAGGCTGGGGCCATGTGCGATAGAAAATCCTTTGACCAGTTCATGCACAGCTCTTTCCTCAATGGGTAGGAGCTTTCTCTGGGCTACAGTTTGCACAGCAAGATCAAGCCGCTGTTGAATGCGTTTTCGAGAAGTGAGGAACGTGATCGGGGTGTGATACACCAGATAGGAGGGACCGAAATTCATCCGGCAGATTTGGCTTTCCCAAAACGCCGGGGTCACGGCGGCATCGGCTTGGTCCAGTAGCTTCACATTCAATTCGCCGTTGCTGAGAACCGGAGGTTCGAAGTAGACCATCATGCACAATTCGTGACTGCGCTTGTTCAAGTTGCTGTCCCAGTTGTAGAAAATGCGGGTGAAGTAGGAGTGATGGACCCCTTTGTAGCCCCAATAGTCTCCAATGTTCTCGATCGTGAATCCGAGTTCGGTCAACCACCGGAGGCGGCGGCCCTGGATGATCGTACGGTGACGGGAACGCCCCAGAACTTCCATAAGAAGCATCCAAATGGTGAGGAGCACAACGAAAAGGGCAAGCCACGGCCAATAGGCCAGCATGCTGGGGTTCTTGTAGTAGAAGACGCCTCCGAAGATCGCGCCGATCATGAGGGACCCGATGAACTTGTCCCTGATGTTCTTCCAAAGAAATGTCTTCTTCATGTGTAGGGGAAGTTCGGTGTTGGACGGATCGGTTACTCTTTGGACTTGCGCCAACAGCCACACCAGTGCGCTGCTCCTGATCGCGTGTTCAAGTGGGACGAGCGTGGTGGCCCCGCTCGTGCGCTATGTTCAGAATCCCCCCATCCCCGGCCCAGCCCCCACAGTAGCACCCGCGTTCAAGTGCGCATGCAACGCCGCCTCGTTCGGGATCATCACACGGCGGGCCTTCGAACCTTCGAAGCCACCGAGTATGCCCGCGGCTTCCAGCTGGTCCACGATGCGGCCCGCGCGGTTGTAGCCGAGCTTCAGCTTGCGTTGGATCAGTGAAGTGCTGCCCTGCTGCGTTTGCACCACGAGGCGTGCGGCTTCCTCGAACATGCTGTCGCGGTCGCCGTCGTCGGCATCGATGCCCTCGCCTTCTTCAGTGGGCACTTCCGGCAGGATCAATGCCTCCGGATAGCCGCGCTGGCCGCCGATGAACTCGGTGATGTTGTCCACCTCCGGTGTATCCACGAAGGCGCATTGGATGCGGATCAGGTCGTTGCCGGTGCTCAGCAGCATATCGCCGCGGCCGATGAGCTGGTCGGCGCCGCCGGTGTCGAGGATCGTGCGGCTGTCCACTTTGCTCGTTACGCGGAAGGCGATACGCGCCGGGAAGTTGGCCTTGATGGTGCCGGTGATGATGTTCACGCTCGGGCGCTGCGTGGCGATGATGAGGTGGATGCCGATAGCGCGGGCGAGTTGCGCGAGGCGCGCGATCGGTGTTTCCACTTCGCGGCCCGCCGTCATGATCAGGTAGGCGAACTCGTCCACCACCAGCACGATGTAGGGGAGGAAGCGGTGGCCTTTCTCCGGGTTCAAGCGGCGGCCGATGAACTTGGCGTTGTACTCCTTGATGTTCCGCACCTGCGCTTCCTTCAGCAGTTCGTAGCGGTCGTCCATCTCGATGCACAAGCTGTTCAATGTGGCCACCACCTTCTTGGTGTCGGTGATGATGGCATCGCTATCGCCCGGCAGCTTGGCCAGGAAGTGGCGCTCGATCTTGTTGAAGAGCGTGAGCTCCACCTTCTTCGGATCCACCAGCACGAACTTGATCTGGCTCGGATGCTTCTTATAGAGCAGGCTGACGAGGATCGCGTTCAATCCAACTGATTTTCCTTGACCGGTCGCGCCCGCCATCAGCAGGTGCGGCATCTTGGTGAGGTCGGTGATGAAGGTCTCGTTGGTGATGGTCTTGCCCAGCACCAACGGCAGGTCCATCGTGGTGTTCTGGAATTTCTCGCCGGCGAGCAAGCCGCGCATGCCCACGATCTGCGGCTTGCTGTTGGGCACTTCGATGCCGATGGTGCCTTTGCCGGGGATCGGCGCGATGATGCGGATGCCCAGCGCGGCAAGGCTCAACGCGATGTCGTCTTCCAAGTTCTTGATCTTGCTGATCCGCACTCCGGCTTGCGGAATGATCTCGTACAGCGTTACGGTGGGCCCGATCGTCGCCTTGATCTTGTCGATGCCGATATTGTAGTGCGAAAGCGTTTCGACGATGCGGTTCTTGTTCGCTTCCAGTTCCTCTTTCGTTACCGTGAGTTCGCCACTGCCGTGATCCACCAGCAGATCGAGACTGGGCAGTTCATAGCTCGCCAGATCGAGCTTCGGGTCATACTCACCGAACTCCTGCAACTTCCGTTCGATCTCTTCCTCGGTCAACTTTTCTTCAGCAGCAGGCGCTTGCACGCTCATGCCGTCCACGTTCATCGGAATGGCGGGGATGATCGGATCCACGGGTTCGCTTTCGGCGATCGCTCCGATCGTTTCCAACTCCAGTTCTTCTTCCGCACCATCGTCGTCATCACGAGGAGTCATCGCCGAAGCGATCTCCAATTCCACGGCACTGGTTTCCTCTGTAGGACGTTCTACTTCCATCACCAGAGCAGGGGCAGGAACAGGAGCAGGGGCAGGGGCAGGGGCAGGAGCAGGGGCAACAGTAGCGGCAGCGTTGTCGCGCAGCATGTTCGGTGTTGACCAACCCTCCGGATCCTCTTTCACTTCTTCACTCTCTTCACTCATTACACTCTTCTTAACGAACAACGCGCTCACCCAAGCGAACGACGGATTGAAAGTGAACACCGCGAAGGCCGTTGCGCTGAAGAGGATCAACGCGCCCGCGCCGAAGGTGCCGAGCCACGCGCCGAGTTGCGCATTGATGGAATAGCCGATGCCGCCGCCGAGGAAGTTCCATTCGCTCTTGCCGAGGAAGAAGCCGAGCAAGGTGGGCACCCAGAAGAGCGCCATCAAACTCCAGCGGAAGGTCTTGCCTTTCGGAAGGATCCAGGTGTTCAGCACTACGCGCACGCCGACGAGGAAACTCCACAGCACGAAGGCGAAGGCCGCAACGCCGAACCAACGAAAGATGAACTGGTGGCTGATGAGCGCGCCCAGTTTGCCGAGCCAGTTCTCCACGCGCACAGCAGGGCTGAAGATCTCTCGCCACGGCCGCGACATCAGGTCTTGATCGATGCGCCAGGTGAAGAGGTAGCTCGTGAAAGCCACGAGCAGATAGAACGAAGTGAGCACCAGGAAAAGGCCGAAGACCTTGTGCGTGCGTTCATCGGCGAGGAAGGCTTTGAAACGCGTGAACTTGACTTCGGAAGGGGCTTCCTTCTTCTTGCTGCGGGGCTTGCGCTCCTTAATGGTAGCCGCGTCCTCAACGTCCCGCTGTGGAGCGGGATCTTCGTCGCGGACCTTGTTCTTTTTCTCGTTGGCCAAGGGTGGAAAGGGAATGTGCCCACACGTGCAGGCACAGCGAAACTACCGGGGTGGTCCCGGTGGACAGGCCGCTCCGTGGGGCCTCTTATCAACGATCGATCGTGGCGAGGTGGTACCTCAGCTGTTGAAGGTGCTAAGCACGTCCTCCAATTCGTGGTGCAGGACTTCCGGGGTCACCCTGTCGTAGTCGGGCTTCAACACGAACTTCGAGGGGTCCACGGGTCCGGGGGTCACCGAGGTGGCGTTCAACCGCATGCGCATGCCGTACTGCACCATTTCATAGCGCATCAGCACTCCGGGGATATCGCTGTAGGGACCGTACCAATTGGGCGCGTTCAGTTGTATGGCGTCGGTGTACCAGAGAGCCACTTCGGGCTGGTCGATGCCGCTGTAGATGGCCACCGCTTTCTTGCAGGGATAGCCCGCGATGGTGTCGGTAACGTTGGTGTACAGGATGGTGAGCGCTTGCGACTCCTTGTTGAAGAGGCTCAAGTCCCGCAAGTGGAGTTCGCTCACGAGCTTCTTGCTCATCACGCTCATGTGGTAATCCAAGGTCTTCGTGGGCGTGTTCACCACCATGCTGGTGCGGAACACGCCCATGCCGGCGCTCAGATCGGCCATCTGTTGGTCTTCATTGAAGTACAAGGTGGTCTTTTCGGGAAGCATCCCGGCCATCAGTCCCTTGGGGTCGAAATCAGGGAAACTGAGGGCATACTCGATAACGCCTTCCGTTACGCGGTGCCGCAGGAGCGAATGCCCACAATTGCCGCTGAGGAAGGCGCTTGCCACGGCTGCGGAAAGCAACGCACGGCGGGAGGTCCGGTTGTTCATAGGTCGCTGAAGTGTTTTACAGGTGGCCGTTCCTACGCGTGGGCAGGGTGAATCGTTCCCGGTACGCCAAGGGCGTGGTTCGATCGCCGCCAAGCGATCGCACTTGGAAGGTATGTACCAGTGTATCGGTGGAACCGTTTGCCCCGGCTCCCCTTGAGAAGTCATGCGATCAGAACGCGCGACCATCCGCGGAGCCATTCGGCCTTCGTAGGTGCGAAAACGCTGCGGATCACACCGCCGGTCCACTGGTACACAGGTCCACTGGTCCACCGTTCCACCGTTCCACCGGTCCACTGGTCCACTGCTTCACAGGCGAAGAGGTCGATCGATGTATCGGGCACCCGGAAGTCCGGATATTCTCATTGTTCGCGATGGGATCTTTTGACCTTCGGGGTGATCTTTGGTCCCACGCGCGCATCGCGTTCCCATGTCTTCCGATCCACAACGGCTCATACAGCACCTCTTCTGGCGCGCAGGCATGGGCCTTTCCCCGAAAGAGATCGCCGACCGCTCCACAACGCGTTTCGAGTCACTGGTCGATGAGCTTTTCACCACGAGCAAGGACTTCGCACCGATCCGCACGGAGCACTCCACCGCTACGCAGGAGAGATACAAGGCGATGAAGTCCCCGGAGCAGTTCAAGTTCCGCCGCGCGAGCCGCGATGCGACACACCGGTTGAACGCATTGTGGCGACAGCGCTTGATCACTACCGAAGGATGCCTGCGCGAGAAAATGGCGCTCTTCTGGCACGGGCACTTCGCCAGTTGGAGCCATTGGTCCATCAGCACGGAGCAGTACATCAACATGATCCGCGAGAATTCGCTCGGCAACTTCGGAACCTTGCTGAAGGCCGTCAGCCGTTCTGCCAGCATGCTGGAGTTCCTCAGCAACCAGCGCAATGTCAAGGATGCGCCGAACGAGAATTTCGCCCGCGAGGTCATGGAACTGTTCACCCTCGGCCATGGGCAATACACCGAGCAGGACATCCACGAGGCCGCACGCGCCTTCACTGGCTGGGCCTTCCACCTGGAGAGCGCGGAGTTCCATTTCCGGGAGAACCAGCACGACTTCGGTGAGAAGACCTTTCGAGGGAAGACCGGCAACTTCAATGGTGATGATATCCTCGACCGGATCCTGGCGGACAAGCGCACGGCTGTCTTCATCACGCGGAAGATCCACCGCTGGTTCGTGGATCCGGAGATCGATGAGGACTTCGCTACGCTGATGGCCGATCGTTTCTTCGCGAGCAACTACGACATCGCCGATCTTATGCGCTTCGTGTTCATGAGCGATCACTTCCAGGATCCCGCGCGCTTCGGGCGGAAGATCAAGTCTCCGATCGAACTGCTGTGCGGGATCGACAAGAACTTTACCGTCCGCTTCGCAGTGGATGCGGATGCGATCCTCCTCCAGCGCATGCTCGGCCAGATCCTGCTCTATCCGCCCAACGTCGCGGGATGGAAGGAAGGCACCGCTTGGATCGATAGCAATTCGTTGATGCTTCGATTGAAACTTCCAGCGGCGTTGATCAACCAGGGTACACTGGACTGGGATGATCCCGGAGACACCCCACAAGACAACGATATGATGATGTCCATGGGCGGTGGCGATGCCCCCATGCGCGTGGGCAAAGGCCGTGCATTGCGCACCCTGCCCGACCGCGATGCGTTCCTCGCACAGTTGGATCCCGCCATCACCAACGACGGGCTCTTCGCACTGCTCCTGCAAGTGGATGCGAGCGCAGCGTTGCGAGGGAACGTTTCCAACGGAACGGTGCTGGAGCGCGTGCTCGAAGTGCTCTGCTCACCCGAATACCAGCTCTGCTAGATGGACCGCCGGAAATTCCTGAAGAGCACAGGGCTCGTGAGCACCGCGATGCTGATGCCGCGATTCCTGCGCGCCATGCCGGGAGCGGGATCCGCGAACGGAAAGATCCTCGTGGTGGTGCAGCTCACGGGCGGCAACGATGGGCTGAACACGGTGATCCCCTATCGCAACGACGCCTATTACACCGCACGCCCCCAGTTGGGTATCGCGAAGGAGCTGGTGCTGCCGCTAACCGACGAGATCGGGCTGAACCCCGGCATGGGCGCGATGCGTTCGCTGTTCGATGAAGGGCAGCTCACCATCGTGAACGGTGTTGG
>JANMKC010000152.1:0-13302 GCA_031371785.1 Flavobacteriales bacterium
AGGCATGATGAACGACAGGCATAACATGGAGCAAGGGTGGAGCGAACCCTTGTTCCATGCCTGGAGTTCCACATGCCTGAAAAAACTTTCCCATTGGCTTGCTCAGGTCATAGAATAAGTCCTCGCTCGTTCCTCGCTCCGAGCTTTCCGCTTCAATCGCTAACGCGGAAGCGGCTGATTCGAACTAAGGCTCGGGCAATTGTAGCGCTTCGCCACGCGCTTGGGCGATCTGTTTGTCAAAATCCTCGCGCAGATGCTCCGGGAAATCCGCAGCCACAGCTTGGTCGATTCTTGTCCAGATTTCGTAACCCCGAACTTTGTCTGTAGGCATCGTTCCCACGAACACCACACGAATCTGGCGACTCACTTCTGGCCTCAGATACATCGTGTATTCACCCCATCCCTGATGTCCGGTCAGGTACCTGAAGCTTCCTTTCCCAATCCAACGGCTACTGCTGAAATCAAGTAATCCCCGCACCTGTCCTCGCCATGATCTGTAGTCCGCTACTACTTGAACCGAGCGGTCGCCTCCCCTACGACGCATCTTAATCGTCCCAAAGCAACAATCGCTGCGAAGCGTTCGAAGTTCCTCTGCGGCTTTCTCGTGCTGTGTTGGAGTCCACTCCGCTTGTTCAGCAAGGTGGTACTCGAAGATGTCAGTTCGGACATAAGCATGCTTGAAGAATGGCCTGAAGTGCCTCCACCTGAGTGGCAGATTGAGATACGCCCAAGTCAGGCCCGTTGCCACAAGACCAGTCACCACGGCAAAAAGCCATTGCTCTTCACTCAGGAAAGGGCTGCTGGATTGTAGCGCAGAACAGTTGCAAAGCGTGAGCATGATTTAGCAAAGATGGTAGGCGTGATAGCTTAGCCCCCGTTCCCGAACCCGATGCCCCGAATCTGCGGCACCGGGTTTCGGGCATTTTGGTGTCCATGAACAACCACCACTTCCGTCTACGACTTTGCATCCCAATTCTGGCTTTGGGCGTGGCAATCCCTGCAAAGAGCCAGATCGTATTCCCGACCGAGGTTCGATTGACCCAAGACAGTGTCCTATTCATAGGACACGGCGAGAGCGCGACCAACACGATCAACCTGGTCGTGCGCAAGGATCAAACTTTCCAGTATCGGGTCCAAGGGACCTCATGCTTCCTAAGCGGATCTTCCTTGGGTTACTGGAGTATGATCGCCGACACACTTTGCTTGCGCCTATCCGGGCCTGAGCAAAAGGCACCTGCTCGTTTCCTCACCACAAGTCAGAACGGTGATACGATCGACATTGCCGACCTGCCACAACTTGACCCAGCACCTTGCACCGGGAAGCGCGAGGCATGTGTCTTCATCAAGTATGCGTGGCTCGAGGACAGGCTCATGCCTGTGCGTTGTTCAAGACCCGAAGATGGCAACTGGGTCTTTGCCGAATACTATCCAGTCCTTTCTCCATTCATCGGGACATCGCGCCCGATCTTTTCAAGCAAGACGAAGTGACCTCCCTCCCCGACCTCCTCTCCCTCTTCCGCAACGACGTACGCGTCGCGCGCACCGCCCAAGGTTTACAACCTGCTTCTGCCCGTGTACAGATCGCTGGCACCATCGGTTCATCGCAGGCGCTCATCGCGGCATCGGTCATCGACCGTGTGAAGGGCGTGCATGTGTTCGTCCTCACCGACAAGGAAGAAGCGGCGTATTTCCTCAACGATCTTGAAGCGTTGCGCGGTGGTTCGCGAAACGTCGATCAACCCGGTCGGCCTTCTGCGGACCGCAAGCACGACGACCTGTTCTTCTATCCTGCTCCATCGCGTTCGCCGTACGATCCCGATGGCCACCACGACGGTGAGCGCGTGAGCCGGACGGAGGTGCTGGAGGTACTGATGAAGCACCAAAAGAATACTGTCACTTCGAGCAATGCCGAAGACATGGACCGCAGGGCGCGAAGCGACCAAGGGGTCGAGAAGTCAAACCAAACTGGTCTCGACTCCGCTCGACCTGACAAACTTCAAGGAAGTACACGGCCGTTTGTGATAGTCACCTACCCCGATGCGCTGGTGCCGTTGGTGATGGGCGGTGAGGAGATGAAGCGGAACACGCTCACCGTGAAACGCAATGAGGAGCTGCCGATCGACACCTTGGAGGAATGGCTGCTGGAGACCGGCTTCTCGCGCGTGGAGTTCGTGTACGAACCCGGCCAGTTCAGCATACGCGGCGGCATCGTGGACGTGTTCAGCTACGGCAACGACAAGCCTTACCGCATCGAGCTCTACGGCGATACCGTGGAAAGCGTGCGCCGCTTCGACCCACAGGATCAGCTCACCGTGGAGCGACTTGCGGAAGCGGTGATCGTACCGGATCTGCAGGACGAGGACAGTGCGCGCCAACAACTCTTCTTCACGCAAATGCCAGAGAACGCCACCATCTGGCTGCGCGACCTGCAAGCGATCGGCGATGCGGCAACGAAGCAATTGAAGCTGCTCAGCGAAGCGTACGACCGCCTTCCCGACAAGGACAAGCACGCAACCCCCAGCGATCTCCTCGCCACGGATGGCGCATTGATCAAGGGCTTGCTCGGCTTCCGCAAGATCTTCTGGAAAAGCACCGTGGCACCGGAAATCACGAAGCAGCATGCGGATGTCGTTGTCGACTTCCAGCAACGTCCCCAGCCAACGTTCGCCAAGGAATTCAAAGTCCTGAGCGGCGATCTACACAACAAGCAGAACGCGGGCTACACGAATCTCATCGCGTGCAACAGTGCGAAGCAGAGCGAACGCCTCTACTCCATCTTCAACGATATGGAGCACGAGGTGGCCTTCACGCCGCTGGTGCTCGACCTGCACGAAGGCTTCATCGATCCCGAACTGAAGCTGGCGCTCTACACAGACCACCAGATCTTCGAGCGCTACCACCGCTTCCGCCTGAAAGAAGGTTTTCGCAAGAACTCACAGGCGCTCACGCTGAAGGAGCTCACGCAGCTGAAGCCCGGCGACCTGGTGGTCCACATCGATCACGGTGTGGGCGTGTTCAGTGGATTGGAGAAGATCGATGCGGGTGGCAGTTTGCAGGAAGCGATCCGCCTGATCTACCGCGACAACGACATCCTGTACGTGGGCATCCACAGCCTGCACCGCGTGAGCAAATTCAGTGGCGAGGAAGCGGGCGCGACACCGAACGTGAGCAAGCTCGGCAGTCCGGCCTGGAAGAATTTGAAGGAGCGCACGAAGGCGAAGGTCAAGGCGCTCGCGTTCGATCTGATCAAGCTGTATGCGCAACGCAAGAGCAAACCGGGCTTCGCCTTCCAGCCGGACAACTACCTGCAGCACGAACTCGAGGCGAGTTTCATCTACGAGGACACGCCTGACCAGCTGAAGGCTACGCAGGACGTGAAGCGCGACATGGAAAAGGCCACACCGATGGATCGATTGGTCTGCGGCGATGTCGGTTTTGGCAAGACGGAGGTCGCCATACGCGCCGCGTTCAAATCGGTGTGTGACAGCAAGCAGGTGGCCGTGCTCGTCCCGACAACGATCCTCGCGCTACAGCACGCGAAGAGCTTCGCCGCGCGGATGAAAGGACTGCCCGTACGCGTGGACTACATCAACCGCTTCCGCAGCAGCGCCGACCAAACGCAGATCCTCAAAGACCTGAAGGACGGGAAGATCGACATCATCATCGGCACGCACCGACTGGTGAGCAAGGATGTGGTGTACAAGGACCTCGGCCTGTTGATCATTGACGAAGAGCAGAAGTTCGGCGTGAACGTGAAGGACAAGTTGAAGACGCTGCGCGCAACGGTGGATACGCTCACGCTCACCGCCACACCGATCCCGCGCACGCTGCAGTTCAGCCTGATGGGCGCACGCGACCTGAGCATCATCAGCACGCCACCGCCCAACCGCTACCCGGTGGCCACGATGTTGCAGCCCTACGATGAAGTGACGATCCGTGGCGCTATCGAATACGAACTCTCACGCGGCGGCCAGGTCTTCTTCATCCACGACAAGGTGAAGAACATCGAGTTCATCGCCGGCATGATCCGGAAGCTGGTGCCCGGCGCGCGCGTGGGCGTGGGCCACGGCCAGCTCGAAGGCCACAAGCTGGAAGAGATCATGCTCGATTTCATCGAAGGCAACACCGATGTCCTCGTGTGTACCACGATCGTGGAGAACGGACTCGACATACCGAACGCGAACACCATCATCGTGAACGAGGCGCAGAACTTCGGCCTCAGCGACCTGCACCAATTGCGCGGACGCGTGGGCCGCAGCAACAAGAAGGCCTATTGCTACCTGCTCGCACCCAGTCCGCACCTGCTGCCTGACCTATCGCGCAAACGCTTGCAAGCGATCGAACAGTTCAGCGATCTCGGCAGCGGCATCCACATCGCCATGAAGGACCTCGACATCCGTGGGGCGGGCGACCTGCTCGGCGCGGAACAGAGTGGCTTCATCAATGACATCGGTTTCGAGACCTACCACAAGATCCTCGAAGAAGCAGTGCGCGAACTGAAGGACGAACACTTCAAGGAACTCTTCGAGGATCGCCAGCTTGCGCGCGGCGGCACGCGCGACCAGAGCGACGATTGCATCATCGAGACCGACCTCACCATGCTGATCCCCAACAGCTACGTGAGCGAGACCGCCGAACGCCTCGCGCTCTACCGCAAGCTCGACGACATCAAAGACGAGCCGGAGCTGCAGAAGTTCACGACGGAGGTCACGGACCGCTTCGGGCCGATCCCGCAACAAGTCACGGAACTCATGGAGGCCATACGCCTGCGCTGGCTGGGCCAGCAGATGGGCCTGGAGAAGATAGTGTTGAAGAAAGGCACGCTCATCGGCACCTTCATCGCGGATCAAAAGCACACGTTCTTCGCGAGCGACGCGTTCAATTCAGTCTTGCGAGCAGTGCAATCACAGCCGAGAAAATTCAAAGTATACGAGAAGGCAGGCACGTTGCGCGTTTCAGTGAACGATGTGAAGAACGTGCAGGAAGCGAAGGTGGCGATGGAGAGTGTGGTAGGGATCGATGCGTGAAGAAATGTCAAGCGAACGAGTTCACTCTTTGATCCATGGAAGAGAAGCCCGTTCCTTCCCGTTCTCGATCCGCACCGAGTAAATGCCCCGGGGCAATTGCTCCGCGCTGAACCGTACATGAGCGGATCGGACATTCTCGCTATGGACGCAACGCCCCAAGGGATCGAAGATCCGAACGATAGTCGGCGCTTCGATCTTGGACGCGCGCTCCAACCAGAATTCGTTCCCACCGGGGTTGGGATGGATAGACCATGATCGCGAAACCATTGGTTCATCGATCCCGATGACGATGTTGGAGCATTGCACCGTGATGATGTAACTGCCATCCAAAGAGTTCATCGGGTCATACAGCAGCGGCAGATGGTACTGTCCTGGAGCCAACCCGGTGAACGAATAACTTGCATTGCCGTCGTCGCATGGCATCAAAGAAGTGGAACCGATGAACGCAGTATCACCCGGACAACCATTGGTGAGAATGTCCAGCGTATTGCCCCAAGGAGGAGCCAAGCCGCAGTAGGACACGATGAACGAAGAACAAGGCTGCTGAAGGTCGAGGCCATACCACTTCACCGCGGAGCCGAAATACGGCGAGCCGTTTTCGAAATCATTGTCGGAAGTCGCATCCTGCAAGGATCCGGCAAGGGCGATCGGATCGGTGCCCACTTCGATCGGTAATGTGGCACTGCAGTCATCCGCAGAGGGTCCGAGATCCCGATAGGCCAGCGTGTCGGTTCCGAACGCACCGTCCTGCCCGCTCGCCTTGAGGTAAACAGAGCCTGTCGCCGTGGCCAGGTAGTGCAACCTCGCCCCATAG
This sequence comes from Flavobacteriales bacterium, assembly GCA_031371785.1. Classification (GTDB taxonomy): domain Bacteria; phylum Bacteroidota; class Bacteroidia; order Flavobacteriales_F; family PHOS-HE28; genus PHOS-HE28. Next base: position 5,842 of record JANMKC010000152.1, read on the forward strand.
CCACCGCAGTCATATGGATAGCCGTTCGTCATTGGCGCACACGCTGCGTCGAACAACTGCAGTTGGGAGGCATGGTCCGACGATCCGCCGTTGCCACACGCGGTCTGGAAAACATAGGTGCGGCCAGCGGTCACGTTGACCTTGTACATCCAGCAACCATCGTAATATTCATAGTGGTCCGCGGCTGTTTGCCAAGCGACCGAAGGCGTGATCTCCATGTCGAATGATGGACACGAGGTGCATCGCCCGCTCTTCTTGTAAGCCAGGCTGTAGAATCCCTGCGCACCTCCGGAGCCCGATACCTTGAGATACCGCACCCCGGTTGATGCGACCAAGTGGTCGATGATCGAGGTCCCGTTCTCACAACCATTGTCATCAGTGGCGAGCGTCGAACAATCCGCGTCGAACAGTTCCAAGTAAGTGTCATGGTCCGCGCCAGCACCATCACCACATCCCGTTTTGAAGGTGTACCGGTATCCGCTATCCGCCACCATGCGGTAGATCTGGCATCCGGTGGACAAGTAGCTTGAGCTTGCGTGGGTCCAGTACTGTCCTGGTGTGATCGAATAGTCGTATGTGGGGCACCCTGAACAACTGCTGCCGTTGCCTCCACTGCGCTGATAGGCCAAGGTGAACGTTCCTGCCGAACCATCCGTGGCTTTCACCTTTACATAGATGGCGCCGGGACTAATCGCGGACCAGTTCAACATGGATCGACCCGATTCACAACTGTTGTCATCCACGGCGAGGCTCGCGCAATCCGGGCCGAAAATCTCCAGATGTGTGTCATTGTCGGCCGTGGCTCCATCACCGCAACCTGTTTTGAACGTGTATTGCAACCCAGCGGAAACGAACACCCGGTAAACCTTGCACCCATTGGAGCCATACGCCCCGGATGTGGTCTGCCAGAGGCTCGAAGGCGAAAGTTGCTCATCATACGAGGGACAGTCATTGCATTGCCCAGGCACACCGCCGATAGAGCGGTACGCCATGGTGAAGGTGCCTCCAGCGCCCTGATACCCCCGGACCTTGATCTTGAGGACCTGACCATCAAAGAAGGAGTTGAAGTTCAACCGGGATCTTCCGTTCTCACATCCATCATCATCATGCATGATCACCGTGCAATCCGGGGTAAGCCATTCGATCACCGTGTTGTGGTCCGCAGTTGCGCCATTACCACAACCGGTCTTGAACTCGTAATCGACGCCCAGATCGAACATGACCGACCAGGTCATCGAACTATCCGCAGCGTAACCGCCCGAAACGGTCTGCCAAGTATCCAGTGGTTCGAGGGCATCTACGGGGTTGCAACCGGCCTGGGCCAATGTCTTGGCCGCCATTATGAGAAACACAGCGAGGAATGTTGCCGATCGGGCCATGGTAAGAGTCGAGTAAATGTAACCTGCGAAAATTGCTCCCGCACCAGATGCATCGAGGACGACGGTTGGCATAAGAACGCTGCTTGGCCAACAGATGGGCCCGGAGAAGATGGTGCTGAAGAAACAAACGCTCATCGGCACTTTCATCGCCGACCAGAAGCACCCGTTCTTCGGAAGTGGCACACTCAATTCAGTGCTGCGCGCGGTGCAGGCACAACCGCGCAAGTTCAAGGTGCATGAGAAGGGAGGAACCTTGCGCGTGAGCGTGCAGGATGTGAAGAGCGTAAAGGAGGCGAAGGCGGCGTTGGAGGGGGTTGTGGGTGTTGCGGCGTAACCACGTTTATCTTCGCCCTACCATGGCCAAGCAGAAGGACAAGACGGCGAACGCAGCAGTGGCACGTGTGCGCGTTGCGCCCAAGCGTCGTGCCGCCAAAGCGCCACGAGCGACCAAAGCCACCGCGAAGCGCTCGGCCCGCAGACCGCTGCCCCCGAAAAAGGGCTTCGACGCCATGAAGTGGTGCGGCGCTTTCCCGGAGCTGGCCGGTCCAACGGTGGAGATCCAACGACGGATGCGGGATGAGTGGTGAGCGCGTCGTGGTGGACACCAGTGCGTTGGTGGATTTCGCCAAAGGTGACCCCGCTGTAGCCCATGTGCTCATCGGCCTTGAGGTGCATATCTCGATCATCACGGAGATCGAATTCCTGTCTTGGCCTGGTCTCGCGGAATCACGACAGGTAGACGCGCACGCGTATCTCGGCCAATACAGTTCCAACGGCATCGGGGATTCCATTCGTGACAAAGCAGCCTGGATCAAGCGCACTTTCAAGCTGAAGCTCCCTGATGCGGTGATCGCTGCCACGGCGGTGCACCTCAATGCGCCTCTGATCACGCGCGACAAGGACTTCAAACCGGTCGCACACATCATCGATGTGCGCATGATCTGAGTCGACCAGGTCGGCGATCGGGGCACGGCTTCTTCGCGAGCGATATGTTCCATGCAGTGTTGCGCGCCGTGCAAGCCCAGCCAAGGAAGTTCAAGGTTTACGAAAAGGGAGGGACACTAAGAGTGAGCGTGCAGGATGTGAAGAACGTAAGGGAGGCGAAGGGTGCGTTGGAAGGGGTGGTGGGGGTGGCGGCCTATCGAAGTTTCCAACGAAACGAGGATGCGCCCGCCAGTGTTGACCATGACTGTCCGATCAATGGCCCATTCGAATGAAACGAAGCACAACCATTCTGCGATCCGTCTTCGGCGCGGTCCTCATCATCGGCGGTATCGCGCACTTCGTGGTTCCTGCGATGTACGACCCCATGATCCCGGATGCGTTACCGAAGCATTTGGTCAACTACCTCGTTGGCTTGTTGGAACTGGCGCTCGGCAGCGGCGTCTTCTTCCCACGCTATCGGTCCGCGGCGACACTGGGCATCTTCATTCTGATGATCGCCTTCCTGCCATTGCATTTCGTTGATGTCTTCAGAGATAGCCCGGCCATCGGAAGCAAGGCGTTGGCATATGTGCGACTACCGCTCCAATTCGTGCTGATCGGTTGGGCATGGTTCATCCACAAGTAGGATCCCAAGAGCTGAGGTGATGTCGAAAGAGGCATACGGGATCTAGCTCGCGCCGCCCTCCTCTGGCCGTGCCTCCAACTCCTCGATCGTCCTCCTAGCTGCCTCCAACCTTACGCGATTGTTCTTGCTCACCAGCATGTTGGTGATCAGCTTCTCCATGCGGTGGTGCAGCGGGATGAGCAGCCCGGCGATAGCCGCCATGCACAGCAGCATCAGGATCGGCGAGTGGTTCGTGATGCGATCGAGGAACGGATGCAACAACAGGTTGATGAACTCGAAGAAGAGCAGCAGCGCGATGAGCGACAGGTTCTTGATGGCCTTCGAGCCAACAACCGAAGTTCTGCTGAAGATGAGCAGGAATATGCCGAGCGTGATGACGATGAGGGCGATGATGCCGAACTGGATATTGTTCGCGCGAGTGATGGCGGCCTCCTCTTTCACCTTGGCGTCCTCGCGCGTTTTCAGTTCCTCTTGCAGGGCCATGTTCTGGATCCTGCTCAGGTTCGTTGCGCTGCGCAGGGTGTCGTTCAGGGCCACGCTCAGTTTCGAATACCGATACGCGCTGTCGATCATGCCTTGCGCCTCGAACGCGCGCTGAAGCAGGTTCGCAGCATCGATGCGCCGGTCCACATGGCTTCCTACAGGTATGGCCTGCATCGCTTGGTGCGCTTGGATGATCGCTTGCCCGGCATTGCCGCTCCGCAGGAACATCGCCCCGCGCAACGTGAGTGCCTGGCTGAGCGCCCTCACCACCTGAAAGGGATCCGCGATGGCGATCGCTCTTTGGTAATGGACATCCGCCAGAGCGACATCGCCTTTTGCTTCATACACCTGGCCGATCACCATCAGCGAACGCGCAGAGCCGAAGGGATCCGTCGCCGGGTCGATGATGGTGTTGGACCGCTGCGCCGCATACAGGGCCGAGTCGACGTCGCCGAGCTTCAAGTAACACTCGCTCAAATGAGCGTAGGACCGCGTGAGCTGATGCGGTGCGGTAACGCGTTGCACCGCATCGCGGAGCAGGACCAACGCGCGTTGATAGTCACCCAGGATCTTGTAGGTGATGGCGAGTTCCTTCTCAGCCTTGCCCACATAGTTCATGTTGCCCGCTCGCTCCGCATAGTCGCGGCTCAGATATCCGTAGGTCAGCGATGCGGACGGATCGCCTGACGACAGCATGGCATCGCAAAGCTGGAAGTAGGCCATGGCCGTAACGGAATCCACGTCAATGTGCTCGGCCATGTCCAGCATCTCCTTGGCGGATCGGAATTCCTCGTCCACCTTGCCCAGGTTGAAGCACGCCCAGCAATGATTGCTTGTGATCCAGAAGCGTTCCGCCAACGGGCGCTTCAGGTCATGGCGCGTGTCGAGTGAATCATAACGGGCTTCTTCCTTTATCGGCTGGGCGCGCAACTCTCCAGCACCAACCAAGCCACTGATCAACGTGATCAGGTGGATGACGCTCGGCGCAAAGGACCGAAGGCTTGGATGGCGGAATGTCATCGGAACGGTTCGCTGTTGAAGTGGGTTCACGTTCATGACGATCAGGTTGCGTTGGCGTCGCTTGGCCGTGCCTCCAACTCCTCGATCGTCCTCCTAGCTGCCTCCAACCTTACGCGATTGTTCTTGCTCACCAGCATGTTGGTGATCAGCTTCTCCATGCGGTGGTGCAGGGGAATGAGCAACCCCGCGATGGCGGCCATGATCAAGATCATGAACAGCGGCGATCCATTGGTGAAGCGATCGAGGACCGGATGCAGGAGCAGGTTGATGAATTCGAAGAAGAGCAGCAGCGCGATGAGGGAGAGGTTCTTGATGGCCCGCGCACCAACGATCGCCGTGCGGCTGAAGACAAGAAGGAAGATCGCCAACGTGATAACCATCAAGGCGATGATGCCGAACTGGATGTTGTGCGAACGTGCCGCGACTTCCTCCGCCCGGGTCTGCGCATCCTCGCGCTCCTTGAGATCCTGCGCGAAGACCATGTTCTGCAGCTTGTTCAGGTTGGAGGTGCTCTTGAGACTATCCGTGTAGAGCGATTTCAATTCGAAGTAGTGGTAGGCGCTATCCAATTGACCACTGGTCTTGTAGGCTTCGCGCAACAGGTCCGTCGCATCGATCATTCCGCTCAATTCACCGCCGCCGCGACTTACCGCAAGTCCGTGAACGCCGTCAGCGATGGCCCCTCCAACGTCGTTCATTCCCAAGTGCATTCGCCCGCGCCCCACCAACGCGTTGTACAGTGGGATCATGACATGGAAGGAATCGGCCACTTCGATGCACCGCTTGAAATGCACTTCGGCCAATTCGTGATCGCCCTTGGCCGCATAGGCCGCACCGAGGACGAAGTAGGACCGCGCGTAGCCGTAAGTATCATCCGATGGTCGTGCGGTGATGTTCGATCGTTGTGCGAAGTACAACGCCGGATCGGGCTTGCCCATCAACCGGTAGCATTCGCTCAAATGACAACATGTTCGATTGATCTGCTTCGGGGTCTGCACGTTCACCAAGGCCTGCTTCAGCAATTGGAGCGCACGCGGATAGTCGCCGAGCGTCTTGTGCAGGGTACCGATCTCCTTGTCGGCGATACCGATGTACTGCCTGCTTCCGGCAGCCTCGGCATATTCGCGCGCTTTGTAATCGTACTTCAACATGAGCCCTGGATCGGCCGATCCCGAGAACGCATTGCCCAAGTGGAGGTATGCTTGTGCCAGCAGCGAGTCGGCACCGAGCAACTCAGCCAATTCCAGTTCCTCGCGCGCTCCTTTTCTGGTCTCAGCCGTGTGGCCGAGGTTGAAGCATGCCCACACATGGTTGCTCGTGATCCAGTAGCGCTCGACCAACGTGCGCTTCATGTCATGGCGGGTGTCGAGCGAGTCGAAGCGGGGTTCGCTTATGTACTGTTGGGAGCAGGCCGCGATCGGCGCTGAAGCGATGAGCAAAAGCAGCAGCTCGCTGCGGAGGCGATCAACGAGTCTCATTCGGGTGGAGCGTGACCGGGTAAAGATGGGCGAAGTGGAACATCCGGCAGCCGGTAGAAATACGAGGTTGCGGATGTGGAAGAAGAAGGCGGCGTGATCAGCGATTACATTGGTCGCGCAATGGCAAACCGTAAAAGCAAAGCACTTAGCGCGGTACCGGCGCGGATGCGAGTTGCCCCCAAGAAGCGTTCGGTCACTACCAAGCGCGTTGCGAAAGGATCGCGGCCAACGAAGAAGCGCGGAAAAGGGATCGATGTGTCCCGGTTCTTCGGCGCGATCCCTGATGCGGGCAAGTGGTACGTGGAATCGTTGGAAGAAGAGGCACGCCTCAGCGCAGAGAAAGCGGAACGGATGGCAAAGGTTTTCAAGATCCCTTTGGCACGAGGCAAATCACGCACTACCCGATCAGGTAAGCCCCACAAGCCGTACGACGCGAAAATATCCGCGGGGATCCTGCCTGGCTTGGCGAAGCGGATGGCGAAGTACTTGAGGACCATGCGCGATGACCGCTGAGCGGCTGCTCGTCGATACCAACGTATTGATCAAGCACTGGAGCGGGGATCCGCGCACTGGACCCATCCTTCAGGATGCGCGACTGCATATTTCGTTCGTAACGGAGATCGGGATATTGAGCTATCACGGCTATACTGCCGAGGAGCGTTCTGTTGTGACGCATGAACTCGGACCTATCGCGATCACGGATCTCGAACCCCGGATCAAGGAGATCGCCATAGACCTGCGCCGGAGATTCAGGATGAAGTTGGCCGATTCGCTGATCGCCGCAACAGCGGTTTTCTTGGGTATCCCGCTTGTGACGGAGGACAAGCACTTCAAGCGGCTCAAGGAGGAGATCGCGTTGTACATGGTGTGATCTTGGGCAGCGTTGATCGCTCGCGCCATCATCAGTATCTTGAAGAACTGGCGACCCGCCAGCAGGTCCGCACATCACCCTCCTACTGCACCACCAAACGTGTCGTTGCCTGATCGATCCCACTGCTCAGCGTCAGCGCATAAACACCGGCACTCAACCCTGACAGGTCTATCGTTTCACGCTGAGGGCCGGAAGACATTGAGCCTTGAACGTGGAACGTGCGTGCGACGCGTCCGTGGAGATCACGAAGGATCAAGGTCGCCGACCGCGCATTCGCCAATTCGTACTCGATCAGAGCCGAGCCGAGTGCGGGGTTCGGTGCCACTGAGATATGATTCTTTCTCTCCGCTCGGGTTGAAATGCCCGATGACCCATCATTGAGGTAACGGGCGACCAACAAGTCCATATCGTCCGCTGCTGACCACGACAACCCGGCCGTGAGGATCTTCCCGTCAGGTTGAAGGATGATGGACCGCCCTTGCTCGTCGCTGCCAAAGTCGTTCTGCACTTCACCATCACCACCAAAGCTGCTGTCTGGCGAACCATCGCCCGTGCGGCACGACACCATCGCTGACGAGACAGCCGGATCGTCATTGATCCTCTCCGTCCCCGCCTCGCTGCGACGCGCAGGGAAAGAGATGGCGATGGTGCTCGGCGCCT
>JANMKC010000166.1:0-10104 GCA_031371785.1 Flavobacteriales bacterium
GTTCCATGAGGTGATAATGCCGTGGAGGTCGCGGCTCAGGATGGCATCATCACTGGTTTCAACGATCGCTGCCAACCGGCGCTGGGCTTCTTCGGCCGCTTTGCGTTCGGTGATGTCCTCGAACACGCCGAGGTTGTAGCGTTCGCCGCCGACGGTTACGATATCACCGCTCAACCGCACGACGACATCCGACCCATCGCTGTGTTTCAAGGGGACCTCCAAATCGCGGATGCGGCCGTGTTCGCGCATTTGGGTGATCAGTGTTTCGCGTGTATTGGGATCCGGGTTGATGCCGATCTCCGGACCCGTATGGCCGATCACCTGCTCGCGCGATAGACCGAACATCTCGGCGAAGGCCGAGTTCACATCCACCATGCGCCCATCCGTTACCGAGGAAAGCGTGACACCGAAAGGAGCATTGTCATAGATGGCCTTGAAACGTTCTTCACTGGCGATCAACGCGAGTTCGCTCTCCTTGCGTTCGGTGATGTCGATCAGCACGTTGTGCCCGCCGATCACTTGGCCTTGATCATTGCGGATCGGTTCCGGATGCACCAGCGCATGGCGACGCGTGCCATCCGGGCGTTCGATGATCACTTCATCGCGGAGCGAGCGGCCTTCGCCGATCGCCCGGGCCATGGGGCTGGTCTCGCGGGTCAGTTCTTCCCCGGCGGTGTTGAGCATGCGGTGCGCGCCGTGCCATTGTCCTTCGGAAAGGTCGGGAGCCTTGCCCCACAGTTGTACAGCAGCGGCGTTGTACAGCAGGATCCTTCCATCGGCATCGCAGGTGAATACCGCAGCGGGCAGGGTATCCATCAACTGCCTGTAGCGCTTCTCACTTTCGCCAAGTGCGATCACGCCGATCCGCTGCTGCTCCAATTCGCGCTGTAGTGCTGAATGAAGGTCCGCGTTGTCGATCGCCAAAGCCGCTTGAGCGGCCAGCGTGCAGATCATCTCTTCGGCTTCTTGCGTGAAGCGGGCCGGTTCAGGATGTCCGAAAAAGAGCCCACCGAGCACCTTGCCATCCCGCGAGGTCACGGGCACGGCCATGTAGCTGCGCACAGCAGGATGGCCCTTCGGCATGCCGTGGTGCGGGGCCATGTTGCCATAGCGCGGATCCTTGCGCACGTCATCGATGCGCACAGCTCCTTCTCCGCGGAAGGTCGGGCCGAACAGGTCCGTAGCGCGGGGCATGGGGAATTTCGAGAAGGCCTCACGCGGGATCCCTGAAAGCGTATAGAGCATGTACGACTGCCCTGCCTCATTGGTCACATTGTAGAAGAAGGCGCCGAAGGATGCGCCCGCGACCTCGCGCGCGGTGTCCGTTACCGCCTGCACGATCTTCTGTGTGTCCAGTTCGGAGAGCAGCGTGTCGCCCATGGCGTTCATCAGCTCGAGGGCGCGCGTACGGTGCCGCAATGCGCTTTCGGCCGCTTTGCGATCGGTGATGTCCAGCGTGGCACCCAGCATGCGTACCGGCTTGCCGCTCACGCGCACCACAGAGGCATTGGTGAACAGCCAGATCACCTCACCGTCCGGGCGCACGGAGCGGAATTCGAGCTCGTAGCGCGCATCGTGTTTCAGCGCTGCATCAATGGCTGCAGCGACCCGCTCGCGATCCTCCGGATGCACCAGTTCGGCGAACCCTTTCACGGTGGGCTCGAAGGTTTCCGGCTTCACGCCGTGGATCGCATAGTGCGAATCGCTCCACGTGATGTGGTCGGCCGCGATATCCCAATCCCAGATGCCCACTTTGCCGGTGCGGGTGGCCACCTGCAGGCGCTCCTGGCTCTCGCGCAGCGCGTCGTTCCGCGATCGGAGTTCCTCGTTGATCGTGGCGTACTCCTCGTTGATGGATTGAAGTTCCTCCTTGGAAGTTTCCAGTTCCTCGTTGATGCTCTGCAGCTCTTCGTTGGAAGAGACCACTTCCTCGTTCGCGGTTTGCAGTTCCTGTGTGGCGACCTCTGATTCCTCACTGATGTGCCGGACCTGCTCGCGGGCCTCGCGCAATTCCTGTTCGAGCGCGGCGATCCGTTTGTCCCGGATGTCGTTCCCGCGTTTGCGGGCATCGCCCTGGGCCGCAGGCACGGGCACTTGGAGGGCCGCTTCCTCTTTGAACAGGACGAGGTAATGGGGATCGCGCGCATCCCCCATGGGCACCACTTCCAGCGTCACATCATGCAAGCCCGTGTTCAGCCGTACCGGGATGCCGCTCTTGCGTATCGCGATATTCTCCTTGCGGACCTTGTGCAGCAGGGAGCGCAGTTCGAAGGCGAGCTCGTCACGCACCATCTTCAACAGGTTCAGGCTCGCGCGCCCCGTGGTGGGCCCGAGGAAAGGCGCTGTGCTGCCCATGAAGCGCACGATCTCCAGATCCTTGTTCACCAGCACACTGGCCGGCACATAGCGCTGCAGAAGCACTTGCTCCATCGCGCGGTCGATGTCCGGATGTGGGCCGATGGGCCGTAGCGGGAGGACCGGTAAGGCAGTGGTGGGAGCGATCGTCGCCGATGGCTTGAAGCTCAGGTCCGACGGGAGCCGCACCCCTCCCCGGCGTTTCTTCCTGTACACCTTGAACTCACGATCGGGTTGTGTGAACAGTCCTTCAGCGGTGGCGGTGGTCTCTGATTTTCCGAGTGCGAGATAACCTGCTGGCTTCAGCGCATAGTGGAAAGACTTCAGGACGCGAGCCTGTGCGGCGTTCTCCAAGTAGATCAGCACGTTCTGGCAGCTGATCAGGTCCACGCGCGAGAACGGTGGATCCTTCAGCAGGTCGTGTTTGGCGAACACGCACATGTCGCGGATCGGCTTGATCACCTGGTAGTGGCCGTCCACATGCATGAAGAACTTCGACAAGCGCGCGGGATCGAGATCCTGTAGTGCGCTCTTCTTGTAAATTCCGAGACGCGCCCTCTCGATGGTGCGCTCGTTGAGGTCGGTCGCGAAGATCTGTACGGGTGTATTCATCGGGTGCTCGCCGAGGAACTCCAACAAAGTGATCGCGATGGACACCACTTCTTCGCCACCGGCACAGGCGGGAACCCAGATCCGCAGCGCGTCCGTAGGCGTGCGATCGGTGAAGAGATCGGGGAACACACGCCCGCTGAGGGCTTTGTGGAAGACCGGGTCGCGGAAGAAACTGGTGACGTTGATCAGCAGATCGTTGCACAGCGTGTCCAGTTCGGAGGGGATGCCGCGCAGCAACGTGGCGTATTCGGAGAGCTTCCGGCATTTGCTCAGCACCATGCGCCGGATGATGCGCCGGTGGATGGTGGCCTCCTTGTATTCGGTGAAATCCACCCCGCGCTGTTCCAGCAAGTACTGCAGGATGCGGCGGAGTTCGTTCTCGTGCTTGGCCGGTATGCGCGCCATGCCGCCGGCGAAGAGTTCCTTGACCAATTGTGCCAGTTCGCCCCCGATCGCTTCCGGACTTCGGACCAGGTCCACCACGCCAGCCTCTTGCGCGCTCATGGGCATGCTCGCATCCTGTGCCGATGCATCCTGTACGATGGTGAGCCCATCCTCCGCTTTGATCGCACGAAGGCCATCGGTGCCATCCATGCCGCCACCGGACAGCACGATGCCGATCGCGTTGTTCTGGAATTCGCTCGCCAGTGCGGTGAAGAAGGAATCGATGGGCCGGTGGGCACCCACCCCGCTCCATGCGCGCAAGGTGAACGAGCCGTTCACCACGGCGGTGTCCATGTTGGCGGGGGCCACATAGAGCCTGTCGGGATCGAGCATCATCCCGTTCTCCACCACGAACACCGGCATCGCGGTCTTCTTCCGCAACAGATCGGAGAGCGTCTTCTCCTGATCCTTCTCTTGGTGTGTAACGAGCACATAGGCGAGGCCCAGATCGGTGGGCAATTGGGCAAGCATTCGCGACATGGCATCCAGCCCGCCAGCAGAGGCACCGATCCCCACAACAGGGAAGGCATGCTTGTCCTCCTTCACGATCACGCCTACTTGTTCCAACGGTTTCTTCAACCGTTCCACATCCGCCTTCCGGAACATGTCCACCTTCTCTTCGCCCATGGGCACGGGGACCAGTTTCCCTTGTCTCACCCAAGCGCGCACTGTGTTCGGATGGCAGCGCAACATGGCGGCAGCCTCCGGCAACGAGAGCATTTCTTCGTGTGCGGTTTCCTGATCGGGCATGGCGCGCGGAACAGAACTACAAGCATACTGATGGGATCACCACGGGGGCGCGACACAAGTTTAAGAAATGCAAAAGACCCTGGGATGTGGAAGGAATTCCACGCCCCCGGAGGAGCCGGTCAACGCCGCGTTACGCCGCGTGAACGTGTGAGTGCGCGTTGCAGATGCGGGAGAAAGCGTTCGCGTGCTCTTCGGAATGGAAAGCGGACTTGGGGTAGCCGCAGAGCAGGGAGAACGGGCGCATACGGCCGAGGTTGTTCCACAACTCTTCCAGCAGGTGCGTGCCTTTCTCATTTCCCTGTTCCCATAGCAAGGCCACCATTTCGCCATAGATGTGCAAGTGGGGATGCTTCTCCGCCACCTCTTTCAACAACCCCTGCACGATCACATGGAAGCGCGTGTTGTCCGGAAGGCCGTCCACCATGAGGCGCGAAAGGAGTTCTTGCGCATCGAGCGCCACGAACTGGCCGTTCGCCTCCGCAGTGGCGAGGTCAAGCCCGAAGATGCTCGCGCGTTCACGCACGCTGGCCAAGTGGTCTTTCGTGGCCACGATGATACCCGCATGACCCGGCCGCAGCGCGGGCTGTAGGAAGCGGCAGATGTTGTCCACAAGCTCGGTATCCGTGTCATGGAAATGCACGTAATGCCAGCGTTTCTGGGCCACGTTCCGCTCGAAGAAGGAGAGGTGGGAGGGTTCTACTTGGAGTTCCATGGTGAATGGTTGTGGTTGCGAAACTAACATGGTGAATAGCGGTTTCTCGTAGGACGGTCAAAGGCTCTTGGCCTGCATGGAAAGCGTTGCGTGCGGCACCAGCCGTAGGCGCTCTTTGGGGATGAGCTGGCCTGTGACGCGGCACATACCGTAAGTCTTGTTGCGGATGCGCAATAGCGCATTGTCCAACGCCTCGATGAATTTCTCCTGGCGCGTTGCCAGTTCCGCGAGTTCTTCGCGCTGGCTGAAGCCACCGTCTTCGCTGAGACCGGTGAAACTTCGAGCGGTGTCATCCGTCCCATTGTCCGCATCGGCCACCAAGGAGGCGACAAGCATCGCATGGGTTTCACGGGCTTCGCCCAGTTTGCTCTCGATGATCGATCGGAACTCCTCAAGCTCCGCTTCCGAATAGCGGTTGGGTGGGACGACGGATGATGATGCGTTCCCGGGTCCGGTGGTGGTAGTGTTCATGATGGATCTTGGATCTGTTGTCTGTCGGATCCCGGCGCGCCCAACCTTGAACGCGCCGGGTCTCGACAGGGAGAGAACTACCCCACCTTCTTCCATATCGCCCCACCGAAGAGGAGGGCGAGCACGATGAGGGCGAGGAACAAGAAGAAGATGACCTTGGCGATCTCAGCAGCTCCAGCGGCTATGCCAGTGAAACCGAAGATGCCCGCGATGATCGCGATGATGAGGAAAGTGACTACCCAGCGCAGCATGGTGTTATGGTTTTGAACGAACGGGAACAACGATCGTACCTCGCCATGCCCGGATCTGGATGAAGCGAAAACGAACTTGCACCAGTGGGAAGAAGGCTTGGATCGGGGAAAAGAATCCACGACGATGTGGAAAACATGGACCGGTCCTCAGAACGGATATCCGATCGCGATATTCAGCACCACGTTGTCGAACAAGTGCGTTCTCTGGTGGTCGAATACCCAGCGGTCACCGATCGGCAGTGACGGATCGCGCAGCGGAGTGGCGACATCCAGCCGCACCACGATCACATCGGGATCGAACCGTAGGCCGAACCCGGCGCCCATGGCCAGTTCGTCCAAAGCGTACTTCCAGTGGAATTCTCCTCCTGGCCGTTCGGGATCATCGTTCACCAACCAGATGTTCCCGGCATCGGCGAAGAACGCACCCTTGAAATATTTCTTCAGGGTGAAGCGGTATTCCATGTTCGCCTCGAACTTGATGTCGCCCACCTGATCGATGAGCACGCCGCTCGTGGCATCATGCACATACGTGCCCGGACCCACGGATCGGGCAGGGAAGGCACGCACGCTGTTCGTTCCGCCGGTGAAGAACTGCTTCACGTAGGGCACCACCGATGAATTTCCATAAGGCACGGCGACGTTCACCAGCATACGCGCAACGAGCTGATCGCCTTTGCCACCGATCGCGCGATAGTAGCGCGCTTCCGGCCGGAAGCGAACGAATTGCGAAAAGCGTTTTCCGAACAGCAGGTAACCGTCTTCAGGCCGTGGTCCGTTGGCCCGGTTGATCAGCGAGAGCAAGTTTCCGCCTTCATCGAACCCCGCGCTGAACAATGCATAGCTGCGTCCCATGTTGGCCCTTTCCGTGGAAACGGTATAGGTGTATGCCAGCCCCACGATGAACTGCTCCCGGAAACTTCGCCGGATCACCGCGTTGGTGTCCAGGAACGCATTGAACTCGTCACTGCTGTAGTACAGGGAGCTGTAGCTGATGTCCAACGGCCGCAGATCATGCCATGCGCGGTTGTTCGGGTGCCAGAGATAACCCAACGATGAATTGAACGACTCCACGCCGTAAAGTCCGATGCGGCGAAAGAGGCCGTAGCCGAAGTCCACGCGCGTGACAGGAACGGATGAACGCGCCGAACGCAGGAAATGGAAGGGTACGATGCGAGGTATTTGCAAGCCGAACTTCATTCCAAGTTCATAGGCGTTCGTACCCTTTCCGGGGCCAGCGATCTGCGTTTCGAACCGGCCGTTCAGATCGGCGGTGAACACTTCCGCACCACGGAACAGGTCACGATCCTTGAAGCCCACGCGAACACCCGGGCCCGCGAAATTGTTGCTCTTGCTTATCGCGTTCAGCTCGGAGAACAGCGACCAGCGCTTCTGCGGAACCAGCATGACGTCCGCGTTGAGCACGCCGATATGCGATGAGTCGTCCGTGTAGTTCACCGTGGTGCTGCGGAAGACACCGAAGCTGCCGAGGTAGCGCGAGGTGTTAACGGTGAGGCGTTCGGAATACCACTGTACCGGACGAAGGAACACGCCGCGCATGATGGTCGGGGGTCGGTAGTTGTTCAGGTAGTTGATGTAGTACACACTATCGATCAACGTGGTGTCGTTCGCGGGCAACAACGCATCATAGTCTCCATGCACGCGCACACGGCCCAACAGGTAGCGCTGCAACTTGGTCGCGCTCGTGGTGGGCTTCACATGGAGCAGTACGTCGGTCTGGTGATCCCCAACGCTGGTGTCCGCACCAAAGACGAGGTCATCCTCACCCAAGCGGAAATAGCCGGTGTCGCGAAGAGTAGCGAGCACGCGCGAACGTTCTTGTTGCAGCGCGCGCAGGTCGTAGAGGTCGCCGGGCTTGATCGGCGATGCGCGTTGGGTGCGTGCGATCCGGTTGCTCAACGTGTCGGTACTGTCGCCTACAAGGATGTAACGCAATCGGTGTGGAATACCGGCGTCCAGGATGAAGGTCACGGTGGCTGTGCGGCCCTTGGTCTTCACCTCATAGCGGCTCTTCGCGCTGAAATAACCGCGGTTGTTCAAGCGGTTCACGAGCGCCGCGTTGATGTCTTTCAGGGGAACCTGCTCCAAGTAGACCGGAGCCGATCCGATCTTGTTCTTCAACAGGTTCCCAAGTCCCTTCGGATGTCTTGGCGCCTTGATCGCATTATGCAACGCGACCGTGGGCCGCATGCCGAGAATGCTGTTGTTCGGCGATGGTTTCACCACTCCTTCCAGTTCATGCTTCACTTCCTTCCGATCCTTCACCGGCGGTTTTTCCCACTTGAACGCGTAGCCTGCGAACAGCGGACGTTCGGGCATGGCGTGCTTCAGCCCGGTGCAGGAGGACATGAGAAGAATGCCCGCGAGCAAAGCGATATGTGCCGCCCGCGAACTCATTGCTTGCCATGCTGGAATGGCGCGTTCGGATCGGTCCCCGTTCCCTTCAGCCTTTTTTTGCGCTCGATCTCCTCCCGCTCTTTCGCCCGCCGCCGCTCTTCCTCGTTCCGCAGGATCGCTGCTTGGCGGGACAGATCGCGCGCGTTCTCGTTCTCCTCGAACTCCTTGGTATACATCAGCGCGATGCCGCTGTCGGTGATCTCCCCATCGTACAGGTCGAACGCGTTCTCATAGAAACCGCGCAGCCGGAACCGGCCTGCGGCATCGAGGTCATACAGGATCGCATATTGCGCGGCGCGCGTGCTGCTCACATTGCTCACGCTCTTGTCCTGTTCGTTCACGCCAACGGATCCACCCACTTCGAAACTGAGGCGCTTGTTCAGGAAGCTCTTGCTCACTTTGTAATCCACGGAAGTGCGTTGGTACACCCCGTTCCCTGCGGCCTGATCGACGGTGTTCACGCCGAGCTGGATGTCCACGCCCTTGATGAGTTTGCCGGTGAGCTTGTTCATCTGGTCCGTGAGCAGTCCGTTCACTGAACTGCGCGCCGCACCGTTGACGATGCCGCTGCTGGGTGCTCCGCCGGAGGATTCATCCTGGATGAAGGAGTTCAGCACCAGCAGTCCGAACACCTGCCGGTTGCGTTCGTCGGCGTGGGTGGCATCCGCAAGACGATCGAGCTGGTCGTTCACCTGCGGATAACTGTTGCGGTAGGATCTGTCCAAGTCCAAGCCGAAGGTGATGTCCGGTTTTTTCACCTCGCCATTGATGTTGATGAGCACCTCGTAAGGAAGTGGCGATTGCAGGCGATTGCGTTCCACTTGGCTGAGCGCACCAGTGGCATTGGCCACCAATGGATAGCTCGCGCTCTGCGAGATGTAACGCGCCTTGATGTCCATGCTGGCCGCGAGCGGATCGCCGGTCCACGTGACCGTGCTGCCGGAAACGAGATCGAAACGCTTTTTCACGAGGCCATAGAACTCCAGCGTGTATCCCCCTTGTGTGATCGTGAACGGGCCGGTCATGTACATGCCGCCCTCGGTGGAATACGCGAAGCGCAGATCGCCGTTCCCTTGGAAGGTGGCCGCATCACCCGTAGTGGGATCGAGCACCACGGCGAATGCCGCCTGATCGTTGATGTGGATGCGCACATCGAGATCGATCTTCGGCAATTGCGCTTGGATCGAGTCGCGCAACACTTCAGCATCGCTCGCGGTAGCGGTGGTGTCGGTGGAACGGAGGTCGGTGGTGAACTCCACGATACCGTCGCTTTTGATCAGCTTCACTTTGCTGCCGGGCAGGATCACGCTCAGATCGGTGCCAGGCAGGATGCGCAGATCACCCCTCACCTTGGGCGCGTGATCCGTGCCGGTGATGCGCAGGTCGATGCCCGCGAAGAGATCACCGTAGAAGAACTTGTTGGCACCCGCCGTGCTGTGCGCGAGCTGAAAGGAATCCGTGCGCAACGTGAGATCGAATTCCACGGAAGAGTTGTCATGCAGATGCACCGCGCCATCGAGGGTGAACGCATCGTTCAAGCTGTCGCGCACAGTGAAGTTGTCCAAGTGCAAACCGGGGCCATCGAAGGTGAGGTGCTCCTTTTTCAAGATGTAGCGGCTCTTTGTCGCGAGCACGCCTACGGAGGCATCCTTGAAGGATACATCGCCCAGCATATTGCTGCGGCCATCGTGCATCGTGTAGTGCAGGTCCGCGCCGAGACCGCCACCCAGATCGTATGCGAAGCGGCTTGCGAACGGGCGCAGGAAACGGATGTCCTTCAGATCGAACGTCGTTCGTGCATCCACCGCCGGGTGGGTCCCGGTAACATCGATCGTTGCGGATGCATCCAGAAGATCCGCGCCGTTCGCCAGATGCGCCGTGGCCTCGTAATTCTTCGCTTGCGTTTCACGCGCGACCAAGGTGCCATCGCCCAAGCGCGTGCCGATGAGCGCGAGATCCTTGACCTGCATGTCAACCTGTAGTCCGGTCCCGCCTCGCAGCGGAAGCGATACCGAACCCGTTGCGATGCCCGCTGCGAACGACACGGTGTCCGAAGTGGCGATGAAGTTGACCAAGGTGCCCAGATCGTATTGG
>JANMKC010000238.1:0-12842 GCA_031371785.1 Flavobacteriales bacterium
TCCGTAAAGCACACTGCTCGCGCCCTTGATCACTTCCACCTGTTCGAGGTTCTCGATCGGCAAAAAACTCCAGCTCGGTTTCCCGATGTCGCCGCTAAGGATCGGGAGATCATCAACGAGCATCATCACGCGGCTGCCCGCGCCGAAGCTGTAGCCGCTGCCGGCGCGGATCTGCGGATCGTTGTGGATCACCACTACACCGGGCACTTGCGCGATGCCGTCCTTCAACGAGGTCGTGTTCTTCTCGCGCACCAGATCAGGACGAAGTATGCTCAATGATTGCGTGACCTCACCCACGCGTTGCTCGAACTTGCCCGCGCTCACGACCACTTGATCGAGCTGCGACGCGCTTGGCTCCATGCCGACGGCGAGGGTCATGGGTGCGCCCGCTTCTACATGCACAGGCACTTGTTTGTCGGCATAGCCCACACTGCGAAAGAGCACGTTGTAGTCGCCGACAGGAAGAGTGATGTCATACGCGCCGTTCACGTCCGTGCTCGTCGTGTGGCCAAGCGCGAAGGAGATGCTCACACCGATGAGCGGTTCCTTGGTGGCCGCGTCATTCACGGTGCCTTGCACGTTCCCTTCTTGCGCGAGCAGTCGCGTGGAGGAACAGATCAGAAGAACGGACAGAAGCTTTTTCATCGGTCGGTTACGTTGGCCGCTCGCGCTCCGCGCCAATGTAGTTCCTGGGACGATCCATAGCCGACGGTCCTGGATCAAAGACTGCTTCGTCGCAGAGCCTCCTCGCAGTGACGACCTGCAGGAACCGAACGTCATCGCGAGCGAATCTTCTAGCGCCGCGATCTGTAATTCCAACCGGTTACTTTTCCCCGGACAACATTCATCGTGGCTTCCGACAACTAAGTGGACGACCAGCAGCTCATCCATCGCATCGCGCTCTCGCTGTTGAAAGGCATCGGGCCCGTGAACGCGCGCAACCTCGTGGCGTATTGCGGCGGCGTGGATCCGCTCTTCACGGACAAAAAGGTCAGACGCACGCTCCAGGAGAAAGTCCCCGGCATCGGTCCTGTGCTGGCTTCCTCGGTGATGAACACCAAGGTGCTCCATGACGCCGAGAAGGAATTGGCTTACGTGCGCAAGCAGAAACTGCGCATGCTCTTCTACCTCGATGCGGATTATCCGGCGCGGTTGCGGCAATGCGATGATGCTCCAGTGCTGCTCTTCGTGCGCGGAAACGCGGAGTTGGATATGGCTCGAAGCATATCGATCGTCGGCACGCGCGCACCGACGGAGTATGGCAAACGATTGTGCGAAGAACTGGTCGAAGGCTTGAAGGACAGCGGCGCGCTCATCATCAGCGGCCTCGCTTACGGCATCGACATCGTTGCGCATCGCACAGCGTTGAGGTGCGGCTTGAACACGATCGGTTGCGTGGCCCATGGGTTGGACAAGCTCTATCCCGGAGAACATGCCTCAACCGCGAAAGAGATGTGCGGGCAAGGAGCACTCGTCAGCGAACTCACGAGCGGATCAGCGTTCGCACCCGGCAACTTCCCCGCGCGCAACCGCGTGATCGCCGGACTGAGCGATTGCACCATCGTGGTGGAGAGCGGAACGAAAGGCGGCTCATTGATCACCGCCGACATCGCCAATAGTTACGACCGCGAGGTGATGGCCTTCCCCGGAAGACCGACCGACACGAAGAGCGAAGGCTGCAACCGCCTGATCAAGGACAGCAAGGCGCACCTGATCACCAGCGCGAGCGATGTGCTGAAGCTGATGGAATGGGAGCCTACCAAGAAAAAGAAGGTCGTCCAGCAAAGTGTACTCTTCACCGAACTGATGCCCGATGAGCAAACGCTCGTGGACATCATCAAGGCCAAGGGCAAAGTGGACATCGACACGCTCTGCTTCCAGAGCAATATGCTACCGCACAAGGCGGCGGGCATTCTGTTGAACCTGGAGTTCAACGGCGTGGTGAGGTCGTTGCCGGGGAAGGTGTATGCGTTGAATTGAAATACAAGGGAACCACAGATGAACACAGATGGACACGGATACTGAAAGGGTGCGCGACAGTTGTGGTCAGAGTACGACGCGCTTCCATTCAAGACGGGCTCGTTTGAAATTCAGGATGAGCCCGACCGGCAGGCCAGTTATCCGCAAGTAGTTCAATATTTGGCCAAGTTCCTGCTCCGTGATCCGCTCAATGGTCTTGGTATCGATGACGACCTGCCTGAAGGCGATGAGGTCCGGAACGTACAGCCCGACCGCTACTGATTTGTAGAGCACGTCGAAGCGTGGCTGTTGCTCGAAAGGGATGCCGTGCAACCCGAACTCGACACAGAGCGCGTTCTCATAGGGTTTCTCCAATAGCCCGTGCCCAATGGTGTTGAGCACCTCGAACGCAGCACCGATGATCGCTTCTGTTTCCGTTTTCAACGGATAATTGTCACGATCGGCGTTGGTCATCCCGACAAAGCAAACGATCCCACGACATGGCCCCATCACCGGGCACCTCATGGCCTGCATTCATCTGTGTCTATCTGTGTTCATCTGTGGTTCAAATGAGCCTGCTCGCAGGCACTTACTTTCGCGCCTTCCCGCCGAAGGCGGCCTTGGTTCCTATCACAATGTCGGTCCTGCAGAAGTTGCCCTTCCACCTCACCAACACGCTCACCCGCAAGAAGGAGGAGTTCGTGCCGCAAGCCCCGCCGCATGTGGGCTTGTACGTCTGCGGCCCCACCGTGTACAGCGATGTACACCTCGGCAACGTGCGCACCTTCATGTCCTTCGATGTACTCTACCGCTGGCTCACGCACATCGGTTACAAGGTGCGTTACGTGCGCAACATCACCGACGTGGGGCATCTCGTTGATGACATTGATGAGGGAGAGGACAAGATCGCGAAGCGTGCGCGGCTGGAACGGTTGGAGCCGATGGAGATCGTGCAGAAGTACACGAACGGGTTCCACGATGTGATGCGGCAGTTCAACATCCTTTCACCGAGCATCGAACCGACAGCGACCGCGCACTTGATCGAACAGATCGAGATGATCGCGCGGATCATCAAGAGCGGATATGCTTATGAAGCGAATGGGAGTGTGTACTTCGATGTGCCGGCATACGCGAAGAAGTACAACTACGGCGAACTCAGCGGCCGCAAGACCGATGAGCTGATGAACAACACGCGCGATACCGAAGGCCAGGACGAGAAACGCTCGCCGCTCGATTTCGCGATCTGGAAAAAGGCGGACAAGGGCCACCTGATGCATTGGCCTTCGCCGTGGAGCGAAGGATTCCCCGGCTGGCATCTCGAGTGCAGCGTGATGAGCACGAAGTATCTCGGCAAGACCTTCGACATCCATGGCGGCGGCATGGACCTGAAGTTCCCGCACCATGAATGCGAGATCGCGCAGAGCGTGGCGGCGGACGGCATCGCCCCCGTGCGCTATTGGATGCATTGCAACATGCTCACGGTGGACGGTCGGAAGATGGCCAAGAGCGAAGGCAACGGATTCACGCCGGAGGAACTGATCACCGGCAACCACAAGTTGCTGGAGCGCGGCTACTCACCGATGACGGTGCGCTTCTTCATGCTCCAATGCCATTACGCCAGCACGCTGGATTTCAGCAATGCGGCGATGCAAGCGGCGGAGAAAGGATTGGAGAAGATGATGGCGGCAGTGGTGACTTTGGAGAAATTGAAAGGCTTCTCGACTTCGCTCGAAGTGACAAGTGGTGCGTCAGCGGAGATCGCAGCGCTTGAACAAGCGTGCTACGATGCGATGAACGACGACATGAACACGCCGATCATGATCGCGCAGTTGTTCGATGGCGTACGCATGATCAATACGGCGAACGACGGCAAACTCGCGTTGAGCGCCGATGACATCGCGCGATTGAAGGCGTTGTTCATCACCATGCTCTTCGATGTGCTCGGCTTGAAACGTGAAGCGGTCAGTGACAACGGCGCGCTGGACGGTGTGATGAAGATGCTGATCGCCATGCGCGCCGATGCGAAAGCGAAGAAGGACTTCGCGATGAGCGACGGGATCCGCGATCAGCTTGCGGCCATCGGCATCGTGATGAAGGACACGAAAGAAGGAACCACTTGGGAGCATGCGTGACCGGATCATCGCCCACTTCCCCAGCGTCATTGCGAGAGCGTCTTCGAGCGAAAGCGATCTTTGATAGATGAAACGGATCGTCGTCATCGGCCTTGTGGCATTGTTGCTCGCCGCATTCCTCTTCAAGTCCTGCGCACCCGACAACGGCACGCATGCGAACCCTGAAGTGAAGACCGGGCAACCCGCTCTCGCACCAGCCCCGCTCTTCGATGCGGACAGCGCCTACGCGTTCGTGGCGCAGCAAGTGTCGTTCGGGCCACGGGTACCGGGAAGTGCTGCGCACAAAGGCTGTGGCGATTGGATGGTAGCGAAACTGAAGAGCTACGGCGCGACCGTGATCGAACAGGTGGGGACGGTGACCGCCTTCAATGGACAGCCCGTTCCCTTGCGCAACATCATCGCGAGCTGGCAGTCAGGGAAGAAGGACCGCATCCTGTTGATGACGCACTGGGATTCGCGGCCGTATGCCGATCATGACAAGGAACGGCAGAACGAACCGATCGATGGCGCGAACGATGGGGGTAGCGGTACGGGCATCTGGTTGGAGCTCGCAAGGCATTTGCAGGCCCAACAGCCAGCGATGGGGATCGATATTTTTCTCACCGATGTGGAAGACATGGGCCAGCCACACGACGCGATGGGTGCCGGCGACGAGGAGAACAGCCTGCGCACCTGGTGCCTCGGCTCGCAGTATTGGGTGAAGAACCCGCACATGCCCGACTACAAAGCACGCTTCGGGATATTGCTCGACATGGTAGGCTCACCCGATGCGCGCTTCCCGCGCGAAGGGATCAGCATGCGCACCGCACCCCAGGTGGTGAGCCGCATCTGGAAGGCGGCCTCCGCCACAGGCCATGGCGATCGCTTCCTCAGTGATACCAAGCAGTTCGTGGGTATCGACGATCACCTGATCGTGAATGAAGGAACGGGCATTCCCATCGCGGACATCATCGCCTGGGATGAGGGTACGAATGCCTTCCCACCAAGCTGGCATACGCATGCGGACAACATGAGCGCGATCGACAAGGGCACCCTGCAGGCCGTGGGTGCCACGATGATGCAGGTGGTGTGGGCCGAGAAGTAGGGTCGAAGCATGCCTACGTTATTGATGAGCCGCAGAATGTTTCAGCAAGATCACGGCATCACTGTCATCTCGAAAAGGATGAGGTGAGGAACGCCGAACGTTTTCGGCCAATCTTCGGGAGGCACATCCGCACCAAAGCAGTAGCGCATGAGGACGGCCTTGGCCGGTGGCGGCGGATCAGGATACGGTTGCGTGAGCACCAATAGCGGGAATGGCTTGCCCATTGGCAGATCGATCGGCTTGTCAAAGTAGCGGATGCCATCGGCCAATGAATAGCTGGCATTCGCTGGAATGGATAGCATGCGGGAACTCGTACTGATCCCGAATTGGCACTTGACCTTGACATGCGTGGAGTCCACTGTTTGTTCTATGAAACTCGCCCCCATGCCCGGTTTCCATCTGAAGGCATCGCCCACCCGCGCTTTCCAAGGAATGGAGTTCCACAACGTATCGCGCGTCGAAGTGCTGTCCTTCCAGATCGAACGCATCACGAACACCACGTCATATTTTGCTGTGGTGTCCGCCACGATGAATTTGGCGGTGTACCGCTGCACGCCCAGAAATTCATAGAGCGCCTTCGTGTCTTGGTCGCCGTAGGCTTCAGTGATGCTGACGCCCATTGTCTGGCAATAGGCTGCGCAACGAAAGGCAAGAAAAAGCAAGGCGGCAAAGACACGCATCTGGCATTGGGTTTTGCGCAAGGTAACTGCGGTAGTTGTTGACTGAACGGGCTTCGTGTATCGGCCACGAATGCCTTCCCGCCGAGCTGGCACACGCATGCGGACAACATGAGCGCGATCGACAAGGCCACCTTGCAGGCCGTGGGTGCCACGATGATGCAGGTGGTGTGGGCGGAGAAGTAGAGATCCACGCTACTTCAGCCCTCCAAGGTTCCTTACGAGGGTGCGACGCGCATCCATGGCCTCCGGCTACATTCATCGCCCCTAAACGAACGGAACCCATGAAGAAACTCACTACCCTTCTCGGACTGGCACCAGTGCTCGCCTTCGGCCAGTCATTGGTGTACACCACGCCGGAGAACCGCACGGCCTTACTGGAAGAATTCACCGCCATCCACTGCGGCTATTGCCCGGAAGGCCATGTGATATCCGAAGGTCTGGAAACCAACCTCAAGGACCGCTTTGTCACCGTGGGCATACACGCCGGTTCGCTGGCGGTGCCCAGCTCAGGCGAACCTGAATTCCGCACTCCGGAAGGCACCACCTTGGATTCGATGTTCAACAACGTGGGCTACCCGAGCGCACCGGTGAATCGCCGTCTCTATGGCGGGGTGATGGACCAGAACCGTGGGGCATGGGAGGGTGCCGTGAACGCCGTGCTCCTATTGAGCAGCCCGGTGAACGTGGGCATGGAAAGCAGCTTTGATGCAGGTACGCACCAGCTCACCGTGCATGTGCATGCGCTGTATACCGCGGACAGCCCATCGGGTAATGACTACCTGAGCGTATTGCTGAAGGAGAACCACATCGATGGATACCAAGCGGACTATACCAACGGAACGCACCCGCACTATGACCACATGAACGTGCTGCGCGATTTCCTCACCGCCACCTGGGGCGAGGACGTGGGCAACCACATAGCAGGCGAAACGGTGGATCGCACCTACGTCTATGACATGCCCACCACATGGAACGCGGACAACTGCCAGGTGGTGGCCTACATCGGCGAATACCAGAGCGAAGTGTATCAGACGCGCGAAGTAGAGGCCGTTGGCGGAACCACCTTGGTGATCGGCAGCTTCACTGGCGACCCGCAACCCTTCAAGGGCGGGCAGAACGGATCGAGCACGGGCTTCAACGGATCCTTCTCCAACGGCATCGGCAGCGATGAGCAGTACCTGATCACGCTCACCAGCACGAACGCACCCGCAGGTTGGAACTCGAGCTTCAACGCCGACGGCAACGACTATATCAGTAGCGCGACGATCTCCGTGAGCAGCGGTGCCAGCGTTGTGCTGAACACCAACATCACTCCGGACGCGACACCCGGAGTTGGTGACTATACCCTCACGGTATCGAGCCTCACCAACACCGGCGCACCTGTGCTGGAGCAGAAGTACCACGTGATCAGTGGCGTGCATGACCTGATCGTCACCAACCCACAGGCCGAGCCGCACGAGGTGATCTACACGGACGGCCTTTCCATCGCGAACGAAAGCGCGCGCGCAGCGACCACACGGGAGAACTATCTCGGCTTCGCGCAGGCCTTGGCGCTGGGCGATGTGAACAACCTCTACCTGAACATCAGCTGGACCTTCCCAAGCTACACGGATGAGGTAGCGAACGATCTCGCCTCGTTCATGGACCAGGGCGGTAACGTGATGATCGCCGGGCAGGACATCGGCTGGGACCAGAGCGGTGCCACGGGCAGCTACGGCACGGCCATCACGCAGAACTTCTACAACACGTATCTGCTTTCGACCTTCGTGTCCGATGGCTCCACGGCAACGAACCTGGTGAATTTCGATGATGCGGATCCGGTTTTCGGAGGCGTGCCGGACAGCGGTATCAACACGGTTTTCGGAACCAACACCTATCCGGACCACATCACACCGATCGCGCCCGCCACAGCCATCATGCACTACAACGACAACGGCATCGGTGGTCTGCGTGCGATCTCCGGCAATCACAAGCTGGTGTACTTCGCCACCGGCCCCGAGCAGATGAGCGACCTGAACGTGGCGCACGCGATGGTGCAGCTCAGCCATGATTGGTTCTACGGACTGGTGAGCGTTCAGGAGTTCGATGCAGCGATGAACGCACTCGGCCAAGCCTATCCTTCCCCTGCCAACGCGAGCGTGAACATTCCGGTGGGTAGTGTGTTGGGCACTGCCACGCTGGAAGTGTTCGATGCCACCGGCCGCATCGTTTCGAGCGAACAACTTGACACCCGCTCACCGATCCTGAACATCGACACACGCACGCTCGGCAACGGCCTGTACAGCGCACGCTTGCGCACCAGCGCAGGCAGCAGCACGGCAAGCATCTTCGAGGTGGCGCATTGATCGACCAAACTTTTCCAGGAAAGGCTCCGAGCGATCGGGGCCTTTCCTGTTTTCAGGGGTCTCCGCTAGCAGCGTTCTAATTTGCGCGCCTTATCGATCGCTGATGAAAGACCTGTTCGACACCGACCGCTTCCGTGTGATGCATGGCAAGCATTTCAAACTGAAGGACCACTCGACCATGCTCCGCAAGCCGATCCCGGAAAAAGCATTGCGCAAAGCCTTGGACGACGACCGCGCGCACATCGTGCAACTGCAACCGAAGCTCTTCGCGGAAAAAAAACAGTCGCTGCTGTTGATCGTCCAAGCGATGGACGCGGCAGGGAAGGACAGCGTGGTGAGCCATGTGCTCAGCGGGGTGAACCCACAAGGCTGCTCCGTCACGAGCTTCAAACTGCCCAGCAGCGAGGAACGCGCGCACGACTTCCTGTGGCGGCACGAAAATGCGTTGCCCGAGCGCGGCATGATCGCTGTTCACAATCGCAGCCACTATGAGGAAGTGCTCGTGGTGAAGGTGCATCCCGAATACCTCGTGGCACAGAACATTCCGGGCATCAGTGGGCCGAAGGATGTGACCGGAAAGTTCTGGAAGCACCGCTACGAGAGCATCCGCGCGTGGGAAGAGCATGTATCACGACAGGGCACCGCCATCGTGAAGGTCTTCCTGAACGTCGGCTTGGACAAACAGAAGGAACGCTTCCTTGACCGCATCAACGATCCGGCCAAGAACTGGAAATTCAATGCCGCCGACGCGGGTGAACGGGCGCATTGGGGCGAGTACCAGCGTGCGTACCAGGATGCCATCAGGGCCACTGCGAGCGAGCACGCACCGTGGTACGTGGTGCCAGCTGACGACCAGTGGCAGAGCCGCGCGATCGTTGGCCACATCGTGCGCGAGCGTTTGGCGGAAATGGATCCGCGGTTCCCGAAAATGAGCGCGAAGGCACACGCGGAATTCGCAATGGCGAAAAAGGCCTTGATGGCGCAATAAGCGGTGATCACCGTCGGCCCGGACACGTTCGTTCATCGACCACCGCAACGTGCAGGTGGGCAGCGATGGGCGCTGCTCCTATCGGCGTTGTTCGCCCTGTCCATGAAAAGTTCCGGACAACAGGTGTTCGCGGACCAGTTCAATGTCTGGACCCAAGCAGCGATCTCCTGGCATGTCTCGGAGCGGTGGACATTGCTCGCCGACGGCAGCGTGCGCCGTAACGATGGTTTCTCCCGACCGATGCAGGAGCATATACGCATCGGTATGGAGCGCGACCTGGGGGCGTGGTCGTCCGCTGTCGGCTACGCGTATTTCCTTACCCAGCCTTATGGCGCGTTCCCATCGCTCACGGAATATCCCGAGCATCGGATATGGGAGCAGGTGGTGTTCAAGCATCGCACGGGAAGGATCCGCTGGAGCCATCGCTTGCGCGCCGAGCAGCGGTTCATCGAGCGGTACAGCAAGGTGGAGAACAGGATCGTTCCCAACGGTTTTCCACTGCTGTACCGCTTCCGGCTTCAAACGGTTGCCAGCATTCCACTTTCGAACAGGGAGGATGTTCCGGGTGCGTTCACACTGATGCCCTTCGGAGAAGTGATGCTGAGGTCCACCGATGCGAGCGTAATGGGTCCGCTCGATCAGGTGCGAGCGGGGGTCTGGTGCGGCTGGAAATGCTCCACCCGCGCACAAGCGCGCATCGGCTACATGTTCCACTATTTGGTGCGGTCCGACGATGCGCATGTGGAGCGCAACCAGACCTTGTTGCTGTCCCTTTTGTTCGAGCTGCCCGCGAAAGCGACCGCGAAGAAGGGTGGAACCTGAGCCGCTGACTACATTCGGACCATGAGCACCGCGACGAACAAACGTTGGCGCATGAAGCCGCGCCCGGACGGATCATTGGTGAAGGAACTCATCAATGACCGGTGCCCGCGCGAGGTGGCCGAACTGCTGGTGCAACGCGGGATCACCTCCCCGAAGGATGCCAGCGACTACTTCCGGCCCAGCCTCGGCCACCTGCACGATCCGTTCCTGATGAAGGACATGGATGTCGCGGTCGCGCGCATCGAACGGGCGCTGGGGGACGGTGAGCGCATCATGGTGTACGGAGATTACGACGTGGACGGCACGACTTCCGTGGCGTTGGTGTTCAGCTTCCTCTCGCGCTTCACAGGCAACCTGTCGCACTACGTTCCGGACCGCTACGCTGAAGGCTATGGCATATCCACGCTCGGCATCGATCGCGCGGCGGAACAAGGCGTGTCGTTGATCATCGCGTTGGACTGCGGCATCAAAAGCATCGACAAGGTGCGCTACGCGACGGAGAAAGGGATCGACTTCATCATCTGCGATCACCACTTGCCGGGTGCTGCGATACCCGAAGCGGTGGCCGTGCTCGATCCGAAGCGCCCGGATTGTCCTTATCCGTTCAAGGAACTGAGCGGTTGCGGCATCGGATTCAAGCTGATGCAAGGCGTGGCGCAGCACAACAACATGCCCTTCAGCGAACTGGAACCGCTGCTCGATCTGGTAGCCATCAGCATCGCGTGCGACATCGTTCCGGTGGACGGGGAGAACCGCATCCTCGCGCATTTCGGGTTGCGGAAATTGAACGAGGGGCCGGTCCGCCCCGGCATCAAGACCATGTTGGGCATGTCGAATTTCACGCGGCAGCTCACGGTGATGGACCTGGTCTTCGTGCTGGGTCCGCGCATCAATGCCGCAGGGCGGATCGAGCACGGGCAACAGGCCGTGGAACTGCTGCTCAGCCATGACATGAAGCAGGCCGAGCAAATGGGCTTGCGGATCGACCGCAACAACAGCACGCGACAGGGCTTGGACAAGGACATCACGCGACAGGCGCTGGAACTCTTCGACACCGATGATCTGTTGCGCGACGCGTGGAGCACGGTCGTCTTCAACAAGACCTGGCACAAAGGCGTAGTGGGCATCGTGGCATCGCGGCTCATCGAAACGCACTACCGCCCTACGGTGGTGCTCACCGAAAGCAACGGCAAAGCCAGCGGTAGTGCGCGCAGCGTGAAGGGATTCGATGTGCATGAGGCCATCATGGCCTGCGCGGACCTGCTCGATCAATATGGTGGACACATGTACGCCGCCGGTCTCTCGATGCCGCTTGAGAACGTGGAAGCTTTCCGCGATCGCTTCGAGCAGGTGGTGCGGGAGCGGATGCCCGAAGCGTTGCGTTCTCCGGAAGAAGAGGTCGATCAGGAGATCACCTTCGACCGGATCAACGATCGCTTCGCGCGCATCATCCAAGGCATGGCCCCCTTCGGCCCCCACAACATGCGCCCGGTCTTCCTCACGCGCGGTGTGGTGGACGCGGGGAGCGCCCGCATCGTGGGTGAAGACCACTTGAAACTCACGCTGCAACACCCCGACCGGCCGGAGAAACGGCTCGATGCGATCGCGTTCCGCCAAGGCCAGCATTTCGATCTGGTGAAAAGCGGCACCCCCTTCAGCGTGCTCTATGTGGTGGAAGAGAACGTGTGGCAAGGCCGCACCACCCTTCAGTTGAACATCAAGGACATCAAGGCCGGAACGGAAAATGTGGTGGCGAACGGGCCTGAAGTGAACCTGCGTTCGGCCACAACGATGGTTTGATGATCCGTTCCTGTGGATCGAACCTGTCCCGGTTCGCAGCGTCGTAGCTTGCGTTCAATAACAAGGCTGTCCATGCAACGATCCGTACTCCCGTTCCTCGCCCTTCTTCTTTCGGTCACAGGCCAGGGCCAAGCACCCACGTGGGCCGATGACGTGGCCTGCATCGCCTTCAGCCACTGCACCAGCTGCCACCACCCCGGCGGCATCAGCGGCGATGCGGTGGATATGACAAGCTATACCGACGCCTACGGACACCGCGACGACATCCGCGACTATACGGCGGGGAGGGCGATGCCACCCTGGCCACCGGATCCGAGCTACCGCTCACATGCGCGTGAGCGGCTGCTCACCCAGCAGGAGATCGACATTATCACGGCATGGGTGAACGCCGATGCCCCTGAAGGCATTGCCGCGAACGCACCTCCAACACCGGTATACACTACGGAGTGGAGCATCCCATCGCCGGACCTCACGGTGAAGATGCCCGACTATACCGTGCCCACGCTCACCACCGATCTCTACCAGGCCTTTGTGATCCACGTGGGCAACACCACGGACAAATGGATCAAACAGTTCGAGGTGATCCCCGGCAACAACGCCGCAGTACACCATGTGCTCGTTTACCAGGACACCACCGGAGAAGCGCAAGCGCTGGATGATGCCCAACCCGGGCCGGGCTATGTGAGCTTCGGTGGCATCGGCGTGGCCGACGCGAAGCTGATCGGCCTATGGGTGCCCGGTTCCGGATCCTTCACTGCCCCGCAGGGCATGGCGATCAAGCTCTACGCCGGTGCCGATATCGTGATCCAGGTGCATTATCCGGAAACGAGCGAAGGGCTCTTGGACAGTACACGCGTGAACTTCCAGTACGATCCGTCCACCTTCGTTCGCGAACTGGGCATCACCGCACCACTAGAGCACACCATAACCATGACGGACGGCCCGTTGGTCATTCCACCGAACTCGATACAGACCTTCCACAACCATTATCAATTGGCTTTCCCCACCACCGTGGTCGGCATCGGACCACAC
>JANMKC010000255.1:0-1666 GCA_031371785.1 Flavobacteriales bacterium
TGTAGAAAGCATCCACCAACGAACGGATGTCATCCGGTGTGGCGATGTCGGTCATGGCTCTGCCCGTTGCACGGTCACCCTTCCGGTACCGAACGCGGTCACTGTTTCCAATGCACCGTCCAGGTTGATGTCGCACTGGCGCGAATTGCTCGCGCTCGCTCGCATGGACCGATCCGCTGGGTAAGGGATCGCGCCGGGGATGGAGGACGCCTTGCCATTTTTCCAAAGCCAGACTTCCTCATGGTCATCCTTGTCTGGATCCGAAAGGCCCAAGTGGTCGATCGATGAATTGGCGATCTCCAAGGGCGCATGCACCAGCGTATCGACCGCACCGGAGAATGATGCGCACATGCCATTGCCAGCACTATCAACCCATAACACGCTGCATGTGCCGATGTCCAGCGCGGGGCGCAGTCCGATGAGCCGTGCTGCTGCGACGACTTCCAACTTCGGCGCATATCGCTTCTCCCCCCGGCGATCAAGTACGGTCACACCACCGGTATGATCCACGAGCACGAGGTAGTCCTTGCCGCCGATGCGCAGATGTTGCACCGGCACACCACAGGTCGCGGGCGTATGGGGCGGATCCCATCCTTGCACGGCCTTTCCATCCATTCCGTAGTTGAGCAGGCGCGCTTCCACGGTGGGCACGAGCACGCGGTACTCCTTCTTGCCGTCGTAGTCGAAGACGTTCAACGGCGCGCTGGCCTGCTCCGGCAAGCTGATCGGGAAACCGCTCACGTCCTTGCCATTGCGATCGATCATGTAAATGTGGGCGGCGGTGTTGAACAATAGCTGGAGCTTGCCGTTCTTGAAGCGATCTACTTGGTGCAGCTCGCCCATGATCGGCCCATCGAGTTCACGTTGCCAGAGCGACTTGCCAGTGCAGGAGATCAGTGTGATACGTTGCTTTTTGTCCTGCACGAGGATCTGCTTCGTTCGGCTCAGGTGATCGGTGAGCAGGAACGGACCTGCCGTGATCGGTGCGCCGATGGACACGCTCCACAGGCCACCGGCTGAATGCGGCGCGCTTGTACTGTTGCTCGAAAGACAGCCCGTGATCTGGAATGTTCCATCATCGTCCGGCGAAAGTTGGAGCAGACAACCACCGAGCTGGTGCCATGCTTCCCGCCGTGCATCAACGGCGCGGACGCCGCGTTCTTTCATGTCACCGCGCAAGGCTTCGAGGCCTTCTGCCGCATTGCACCACCAGGTAAAGCCCGCCTCCGACGCGTAGCGCTGGAAGAATCCTGCGGCCTTCGGATCCTGCGCGAGCGAGCTGCCATCGGTCCATGCATCGATGGAAGCACGCATGGCACCGAGTTGATCGGAGAAGATCACCTTGTCGTTGAGCACGCACCACCATGGTCGCTCGAAGTCTTCGAACCCTGCGCCCCACACCGAACCCAGCGCGCTGGTGTCCGTGGATCGCGTGACGCGCACGCCCCGGTACCCCAACGTGTCGCAACCGGTGCATCGCGCAGTGATCGCCGCCGCCGCACGAAGTGGATCCTCCGCTTGGATCACGGCCCAGTGCTGGGAGATACTGTCGGATCCAGCCACCGCGATGCCCGCCGCACCATGGGCCCACTCCGCATAGGCGCGGAACAGGGACCCATCCACATCGGATCCCGTGACGTCGGCAGTGAAGCGCTTCACATCGGTA
>JANMKC010000270.1:0-2452 GCA_031371785.1 Flavobacteriales bacterium
ACGGATACGGAATATCCAGACGGTTGCGCGCTCCTTCGGGATCCATCGGCATCCATACCGGCCCGGTCGTCGCGGGCATCGTCGGTGTGAAGAAGTTCGCTTACGACATCCGGGGCGATACGGTGAACATCGCGAGCAGCATGCGTCTTCGTCCCGATCTTTTGGGAGAGCCCAGCGGCGAAGTGGGGCAGGTGAACATCAGCGAGAGCACCTACGCGTTGGTGAAGGACACAATGGAGGTAAAGGATGGAAGGGAGGTGAATGTCTTCGCTTTCATCCCGCGCGGCAAAGTGCAGGCGAAGGGAAAGGGGGAGATGGAAATGTACTTCGTCCCCCATAGCTGAAAGCGTCGGCAGACTTCGTTCCTGCGACAGGTGCTGATCCCACCTTCATCTGAACACAGGTCTTTGCATCGAACGCTGGCAATGGGATATTTGCACGCGAACTGTTCCACCATGCGCATCATCCCCCTCGTTGTTCTCTGCGGTCTCACGGTCTCCGCGAACGCCTCCACCATCCTCGCCAGCACCTTCGGCTACACCACCACCGATGCCACCGTTGCGTTCCAGAACGCGGTGAACTCGGCCAACGACACCATCATTGTGGATCTGCAAGTCGCCGATTGGAACGTGGGGCCGAGCTCGTTCGCGGACCTCACCGATCGCACCATCATCTTCCAGCCGGGTGTGGTGCTGCGCGCATTGCCCGGTGCCTTCAACAGTACCCAAGCATGCCTTGTGCAACTGGTACGCTGCCACAACATCACCATCATCGGGTACGGGGCCAGCTTCATCATGAACAAGCCGGAGTATGTGCTGCTGAACGACAGCGAGTACCGCCACACACTGTCCATCCAGAACGGCGTGGACATCACCGTGAAGGGGTTGACGGTGCGTGACAGCGGTGGCGATGGCATCATCGTGGGCGGTGCCGACTGGTGGGGCGAACCGCGCACCTACAGCGAGAACATCGTGCTGGAAGACCTGCGCAGCATCAACAACTATCGGCAAGGCATGAGCATCATCAGCGTGCAGGGCATGCGCGTGCGGCATTGCTTGTTCACGCAGACCAACGGCACCTTGCCCGAAAGCGGCGTGGACATCGAGCCCTTCGCCAACTACCAACGCATCGTGGACCTCGCGTTCGACAAGTGCAACTTCACGCGGAACGATCACACCGGCATCCAGGTGACCACGTACTACATGGACGATACCTCATTGCCGATCAGCATCACCTTCCGCGACTGCCGCACCAGCCACAACGGAAGACCCGGACATCCCTACGGTCCGGACGAGATCGACCTCGGTGCCAACTCCATCGGACCCACCGGCACGGTGCTCTTCGAGCGTTGCCATGTGGACAGCAGTGATTGGACGGCGGTGAACATCCGCAAACCTTCCGCTGGATACACGGTCGGCTTTTCCGATTGCGCCTTCACCAATGTGAGCCAGCAGCAAGTGCAATACAACATGCCGCTCGCTGCGGAAGTCACGGACTATGTGGATCCCTGCGCGGGCTTCGGCGGTGTGGCGTTCACCAACTGCCTGGTCACCTACGCCACGCAGTTCCCCTATTTCCAAGGTTTCGGTTGGAGCACTTCACCTGGCCTCACCGATGTGAACTTCACAGGCACGGTGGTGGCACCCAACGGCCAGGGCTTGGTGATCACCAACAGCTTGGATACGATCAATTGCGCCTTCACCCCCAACCTGCTGAACGCCGTGCCGCCCACCACCATGGAACACGCGTTCCTGAACACCACTGCGGAAGAATGCGGTCCGCTACCGGCCGTGTTCCAGGCCACGCGCACCAGCACCGATCTCTCCTTCCCATTGCCCTTCAGTTTCCTCACGGGCGGCGCTGTCACCTTCGGCGACGATGTGCATCTGCTCACCGGATCGCTCATGATCCCTTCCGGTGCGACCGCCAACACCGATTCGATCACGCCGCGTTGGGACGACATCTCGGAAAGCCCGGAGTTCGTTGCCGTGCAAACGTGGTATTCCAATTTGTACACGCTACCGCAGTTCGTCTCCCACAGCGCGAACGTGTTCGATTGTCTGGGCACGGCGGTGGAAGAAGTAGCGAATACGGGAATGCGTGCGTGGCCGAATCCGTTCACCGAAACATTCAGCGTGACCGGTCTCCCACCCAGCGCTGCGATCCGCTTAGTGGATGCCCAAGGCCGAACTGTGCATTCCGGACTTGCAAGCGTCCACCTCGGACGTGATCTGTCGCCCGGCGTGTACACTATCCTCTTCGATCACATCGCAAACCGCAGCGCGCTGAAGATCATCAAAGCATGCGATCGCTAACCTTCTCCGCCGCGATCACCATCGCGCTCACCGGTGCCGCGAGCCAGTTCAACGTGGTTTCCTACGGCGCTGATCCCGCAGGAGCAGCCGATTCCCAAGCCGCCATCAAACTCGCTTACGATGCCGCGCAAACCGGT
>JANMKC010000305.1:0-5493 GCA_031371785.1 Flavobacteriales bacterium
CCGGATGGCGCACGGCGCGCAAGGCGCGTTCTACTTTTGGCGCACAGTACCTGCCGCACATGAAGCTCGCCTTGTTCATCCTCCTGCTGTGCGTGATACCGACCGCATCGCACGCCCAACTCCTCAATGGGAGTTTCGAGAACGGCCAAGGGGATTTCGATGCGACCGGCTGGACCGCCACATGCGGCGGAACCTTTCCGGAGGCGGGCGCTCCGGGCTTCGGTGATCAGGCCATCGCTGTGCCGCACGGCGAATCGAACGGATGCTCCGGAAGTTTTCTCATCCAACTTATGCCGGACATCCACAACGGCGAGACCTGGACACTCACCGGCTGGTGCTACAATTTCCTCTACAACATCTCCGACCCTTACATCGGCATCCGCATGGGCGTGAAATACGCGGATGGATCCTATCTCTACAACACGCCTGCGCTGATGAGTTCAGGGATCTGGACCGGCCTGAGCGTCACGAACACCTTCACCCTTTCCACTGGCGACACTGCCTATGTGATGTGCGATGCGGGCACGGTGAGCGGCTTCGGCCTCGGTACCTATGCGGTATTCGATGGGCTTGCGCTCACGAACATTTCCACCGGCGTCACGGCCTTACCACAGATCGAGCAGGCATGGCGATATGACGCGACGAATGATCAGCTGATCGTAGCAGCTGCACACGCACCGCTCTGTGTTGATGCGCTGGGACGACCTGTCACACTTCCGATAGTGTCCGCGGATCGCGGCTCCATGCGGTTCTCAACAGCAACGCTGAAGCCGGGCATGTTCGTGGTCGGCGATGGCTTGCGGAGCTTGCGCTTCGTCAAGAACTGATCGCTGCGCATACCAAGCGCGACACCTCTTCCGCCCGCATGAGCACCATGATGTGCGCGCCACCTTCCACGATGTGATCAACAGGAAAGCGCAACGGGATCACGCGGTCGCCATCTCCGTGGATGCGAACGAGCGGACCCTTCCATGTGGATCCTTTCCACCGCAGGATCGCACCCGTGCCCCGGCGGATCTTGCGCGCGGTCTGCGCACAGGCCATCTCCCAAAGCAATTTGTCCGTCGAGCGATCGCGCCTGCCGAGTGTGCGTTTCACCGGCCACGTGAGCCACATCGTGAAGTGCGTGATGAACGCGTGAAGGCCGAGCCGCGCGCTGATCCGGACGAACATTGGCCATTCGTGCGGACCGGTCCATGAGCTGACCAGGATCACCACTTCGGGCTTGGTGATCGACGCGAGTTCCTGGGCCACCATGCCGCCCATGCTCACGCCAACGAGCACATGCGGTACGGTCGCATCAACGTGCGCGCTCAGCTCGCGGGCGATATCCGCGAGCGTACACCCTTTCGGAAAGTCCGGCCAACGGAGCTTGACGATGTGGTAGCCGCCCAGATCGATGCGATCGAAGAGGCGCTCGTCGCAGCCGATACCGGGCAACAGGTAAATGATCATCGCGGATCGAAGTGCGGCAAGCTATGGTGCTGCTTCGTGGTGTTCCGCGATCGCATGCAGCGCTGTCGACCTACCTGAAAACCGGTAGAAATGCGCCTCATACGGCTGAAACACCCTGAAAAATACCGGTTAACGGGTATGGTTCCGCCCACATCCGCACGGCCACTTTTGGAACGGAGACCACGATGCTCCATCAACGCACGGATCACACCAACCTGCCCGAAAGGGCCAAACACCTGAAGCCATGAAAACCACACGCGACCTCCTCCTCCTTTCCGCCGCCGTTCTCGCCCTGCTGGCCATCGCATGCACCAAGAACGAACTGCTCGCACCCACCACCGGACCGGACAGCACAGGCAACACCTTCAGCGATCCGTATGCGCCGATCACAGCGGTAACCATAGGAAACACGGTGGATGACGGCAACGGCACCGGCCCCATCATCATCCCTGATCCGAAGCCCGATCCCGGTGCGATCACCTTCAGCTTCGACGATGAGGATGATCAATGATCCGCGGAACACATCGGCGTGGCACTGCGGAGCGCTCTCCAGCATCCACGTTGCAGCCGAGCGGCCTCCAACGGGCCGCTCTGTTGTTGTCGATCACTTCACGGACATGGCGCGCAGGTGATCGCGCGCAGCCTCCATCGCGTCGTGCATCACCACATCGTTCTCGATGAAGGAAACACGTTCGCGGAATTCAGCGTGCAGCGCTTCAAGTGTTCCCGATGATCGCGCGGGCCTGCGTAGATCGAGCGCCTGTGCGGCATTGAAAAGTTCGATGGCCAGGATGCGCTCCACGTCCTGCACCACGGCCCAGGTCTTCAGCGCGGCGGCGGCACCCATGCTCACATGATCCTCCTGTCCATTGCTGCTGTCGATGGTGTCCACACTATTGGGCATGCACCGCATCTTGTTGGCGCTCACGAGCGAAGCGGCGGTGTATTGCGGGATCATGAAGCCGCTGTTCAATCCTGGCTTCGCCACAAGGAACGCAGGCAGCCCGCGTTGGCCGCCGATCAATTTGTAGGTGCGGCGCTCGCTGATGCTACCGAGCTCCGCAACGGCGATGGCGAGAAAGTCCAGCGCCAACGCCAATGGTTGTCCGTGGAAATTTCCTGCGCTCACGATCAGGTCCTCATCATCGAATACCGTAGGATTGTCCGTCACCGACCCCAGTTCGCGCTCAACGACGCGCTGCACGTAAGCGATCGCATCGCGCGAAGCACCATGCACCTGCGGGATGCAACGGAACGAGTACGGATCCTGCACATGCTCCTTCTTGCGTGTGATGAGCTTGCTTCCTTTCAGCAGTTCGCGGATATGCCCCGCTACCACCGCTTGTCCGGGATGCGGGCGCACGGCATGCACCGAAGCATGGAAGGGTTCTATGCGGCCATCGTACGCATCGAGCGAAAGCGCCGCGATCACATCCGCCCAGTGCGCGAGCCGGTTCGCTTGCAATGTGAGCAAGGCCGCGTAGGCGTTCATGAACTGCGTGCCGTTCAGCAAGGCGAGGCCTTCCTTCGGACCAAGTTCAAGCGGTGCCCAACCGAACTTCTTCAACGCTTGCGCGGAAGACATGCGCTTGCCCGCGATGATCACTTCGCCCAGGCCGATCAATGGCAGGCTGAGGTGCGCGAGCGGTGCCAGATCACCGGAAGCACCGAGCGAACCGCGCTCATACACCACCGGCAACACATCCGCATTGTACATGTCGATGAGGCGCTGCACCGTACCCGGCGCAACGGCGCTGTGCCCGAAGGCCATGTTCTGCACCTTCAGCACCAGCATCGCGCGCACGATCTCCGGTGGCACCGGATCGCCGCTGCCACAGGCGTGGCTCATCACGAGGTTCTTCTGGAGCTGCGCCAGGTCGCCCTTCGCGATGCGCGTGTTGTGCAAGGCTCCAAAGCCGGTGTTCACGCCGTAGATCGCCTCGTCGCTGTTCTTCAGGCGATCGCGCAAGTAGGCGTGGCTGCGCTTTACCGCCGCGTTGGCTTCCTTGTTCAACGCGATTGGGCTGCGCTTGTCGAGGATGTGCGCGAGCTCGGCCAATCCAATGCCGACGGTTCTGATCAGGTGGGGTTTCATGCGGATGGGGTCCGGGCGTTGGTTCTTCGTTGTTGGTTGTTGGTTGCTGGTTGCTGGTTGTTGGTTGCTGGTTGCTGGGCTGCCGACGCCGACTCATAGTGTTGTGGCATGCTCTTTCCGCACGACCAACCATCAACCAACAACCAACAACAGTTCTTCTTGATTCACTGCTTTCTGTTCGCCCGTCTTCATGTCCTTCAAAGTGATGATGCCTTGCTTCAGTTCGTTCCCACCGATGATGGCCACGAAGGGAATGCCCTTGTCATCCGCGTACTTGAACTGCTTGGCCATCTTCACCGCATCGGGGTAAAGCTCTGCTGCGATGCCCGCTTCGCGTACGGTGCGCAAAAGCTTCAGGCAGTGCATCGCTTCCGCTTCGCCGAAGTTGGCGAAGAGCACTTTGGTGCTTGCCCCGAGTTCCGCCGGGAACTTGTTCGTCTCCAAGAGCACGTCGTAGATCCTGTCCGCGCCGAAGCTGATGCCCACGCCGCTCATGCCCTTCAGGCCGAAGACGCCGGTGAGGTCATCGTAACGGCCACCGCCGCAGATGCTGCTTTGCAACGAGCCTTCGAGGGCTTTCACTTCGAAGATGGCGCCGGTGTAGTAGTCGAGGCCGCGAGCAAGTGTCGGATCGAATTCGAGGCGTGCGCTCTTCATTGCTCCGACCGCGTTGAACGTTGTGTCAAGATCCTTCAAGCCTTGTTGCGCAATGACGGATGAAGCCAGCCATTCCTGCAATCGCGGACGTTGCTCGTTCCATGATCCGCTCAACGCGAACAAGGGTGCGATGCGTGAGATCGCTTCATCCGTTATCCCTTTCGCGCGCATCTCCTCCTCCACTTTCTCCCGTCCGATCTTGTCGAGCTTGTCGATCGCGGTTACCATGTCAACCACCTTCTCCGGTTGGCCACTGATCTCCGCGATGCCGCTGAGCACCTTGCGGTCATTGATCTTCACCACCACCTGCAAGCCGAGCGCGGTGAACACATCATCGAAGAGTTGAACAAGTTCGATCTCGTTCAACAAACTCTTGCTCCCGATCACATCCGCATCGCACTGGTAGAACTCGCGGTACCTCCCCTTCTGCGGGCGATCGGCTCGCCACACAGGTTGTATTTGATAGCGTTTGAAAGGGAAAGCGAGCTCGTTCTGGTGTTGCACGACATAGCGGGCGAAGGGCACGGTGAGATCATACCGCAGGGCCTTCTCGCTCAGTTCCGAAGCCACGCGGCCTGGAGGTACAGGTTCACCTGCCATCAGTTTCGCCTTCACGTTGGCATCCACCTCATGCCATGCATCGCCGCTGTTCAGGATCTTGAAGATCAACCGATCACCCTCCTCGCCGTACTTCCCGGTGAGCGTCTCCAGGTTCTCCATCGCGGGCGTTTCCAGCGGCAGGAAGCCGTACTTCTTGAACACACCTTCAATAGTGCTGAAGATGTACTTGCGCCGCAGCATCTCCTGCGGGGAGAAGTCGCGCGTGCCTTTGGGAATGGAGGGCTTGTTGGCCATGCGGCGGCGAAAGTAGCGGCGCGGGCGCGAGCCGATCAGCGATGGCCGACAGGCGAGCGCAGCACGGTATAGCGCAGGGCTACTTCCACCGCGTTGCGGTGCTGCACATAGCGATCGAATCCGGACGCGCCGATGTCGTACGCGATGCCGATGCCGTAGGCCGACCATTGCACGAGCAGGTGCGCGATGATGGCGTCGTTCAAACGGTTGAAGACACCGAGACCGAGCGAGACCGGCCGTGCTTCATCGAGGTAGGATGGCTTCTTGCCAAGGAGGCATAGCACATCCGTTCCGTAGATCAATTGTTGCGTTGGGCCTTGCCGCTGGAAGACGATCTCCGGGGCGAGGGTGATGCGCCCGCCGATACCAACGCCACCATTGGCGAAGCACGACCACCGCACCGGCAAGCGCTCGCCATTCACTTCCGATCC
>JANMKC010000337.1:0-3723 GCA_031371785.1 Flavobacteriales bacterium
ATTGAAACACGGGATACGCGTGGCACCGATCGGGCGCGCTATCGTGAATTGTCGCGAGCGTGGAAAAGTGGGCGTGCCGATGGACGTGCGTTTCATTGCTCCCCGTGGCGAGAAGGACGTTCCGAAGAAAGGACTGAAGTTGACCTATCGCGTGCTCGGTGCTTCGGTGGAAAAGGAGGAGGAGGTTTTTCCGTTCACGTTGCTGGATGTGAAAACGATGAACGATAGCACCGCTGCTCCGCAGAAAGCAAAATGATCGATCCTCGATCAACGATCGCTTCGTCAGACCCCGGAGTTTCATCCGGGGCTCGCGATGACGGGTCGGATGGGAGCAAGGCGCGGTGGCGTCTCGCCGCCACGCCTTGCTCCGTTCAATACGTCACTGCGAGCCCGCTTCGGGCGAAGCAGTCTTTGATCTGTTCCGCTCTAACCGTTCTCGCCATTCTCACCGTTCTCACCACATTCTCCCAGCGCTCTCCCTTCAACAACCTCGACGTCCTCCCGGTCGACAGCACCGGGCACTACCGCATCCTCATCGGCGGTCACTTCCATGGCGAAAGCACCAACCGCAGCGGCTA
The DNA here is from genome assembly GCA_031371785.1 of Flavobacteriales bacterium. Classification (GTDB taxonomy): domain Bacteria; phylum Bacteroidota; class Bacteroidia; order Flavobacteriales_F; family PHOS-HE28; genus PHOS-HE28. The sequence goes on from JANMKC010000337.1 coordinate 579, forward strand.
TCCGGCGGCCACGTTGCTCGCGAACATCGATACCATCAACAAACTCGGCGCGAATCTCTTCCTCAGTGCTGGTGATCTGTTCATGGATCCGGCGAAGGACCAAGAACGGTATGAGCGATCGTTTTTCAGCAAGTTGATGATGCCGCTGTTCAATGCGCCCGGGAATCATGACGCCGTCGCGGACCATGCCCCAGTGATCCTCGAGATGCCGGGGGAAGCGCTGGATGGGATCACGAAGTTCAGACCGGTTTGGGGTATGATCACAGACAGGGTCCTGGTCTTGGATCTTGAAGCGAGCGACGGTAGTTTGACCGAACGGGACATTCTGAGCCTTGAGAAGTTCAACCGGGAGTCCCAGTTGGTTACACATGTAGAAGTGGTAAGGCGGGTGTTCATTGTTACGCACCGCCCCATCTGGGCCGAGGATGATCCGCGGTACAGTTCACTCTTCGAGGGCAACACGCGCTCAGCTACCGGCACCAACTTCAAGAAGGACATGTATCCGCTGCTGGAGAAGATCGCGCAGCATGCGCACGTGTATTGGATCAGCGGCAGCATGGGCGGCTTCGCGCCGAGCAGCATCTTCTTCCAAGAACATGCGAAGAACATCACCTACATCCAGTGCGCCATCCGCGATGAACCTCGTGATGCGCTGCTGATCGCTGATGTATATCCGGATACAGTGAAGTGGAGTTCCTTCTCGCTCACCGGCCAGAAGCTGCTGGCACCGGAGAAGTACGATGCCGCCTGGTGGCGCGCCCATCTCGGCGAAGGTCACGAAGGATTCAAATGGCGGTTGTTGCCGTACATGATCAAGACCACGGTGTTGCGGAAGGAATTCTGGTGGGGCGCATTTGGTGGTGCGCTGCTGCTCATGCTGGTACGGAGGCTTTACCGCCGCTCCTGACCGACATCGCGAGCCTTTTTCCAACCGTCATCGCGAGCCCCGGATGAAACTCCGGGGTCTGACGAAGCGATCTGTAATTCCTTGTGCGGATCCCGCCGCTCAATTACAGATCGCTTCAGGCGTGTTGAATGCACACGCCTTCGCGATGACGGTCACACGGGTTACTTTCGCGGGCCTTTCAACTAACACATGCCCCGTATCCTCGTTACCGGCGGCGCTGGCTTCGTGCCCAGCGAACTCGCCATCCGCCTCGCCCAGGACCGCACCAATGAGGTGGTCGCCGTGGACAACCTGCTTACCGGTGATCTGAAGAAGCTCCCGCTCAGTGAGCATCCCAATCTGCATTTCATCAAGTGCGACGCGAACCGCTTCGAGGACATCAGCAGCGTGTTCTACGCGTACCGTTTCGAGTACGTGTTCCACTACGCGGCCGTGGTGGGAGTGAAGCGGACCACGGACAATCCCGTGATGGTATTGCGTGATATCGATGGCATCCGCAACGTGCTCGACCTGTGCAAGAACACCGGTGTGAAGCGCGTATTCTTCAGCAGCAGCAGTGAGGTGTACGGCGAGCCGGTGGAGATCCCCCAGAACGAGAAGACCACGCCCCTGAACAGCAAGCTGCCTTATGCCATCGTGAAGAATATCGGCGAGGCCTTCCTGCGCAGCTACCAGAAGGAATACGGTCTGGACTATACGGTGTTCCGGTTCTTCAACACCTACGGGCCCAAGCAGAGCAAGGATTTCGTCGTGAGCAAGTTCATCCGTGCGGCGCTGAAGAACGAGGACATCACCGTTTATGGCGATGGCCTGCAGACGCGCACCTTCTGCTACATCGACGACAACATCGACGCCTGCCTGAGCGCGTTCCGCACCGGCCAGGTGATCAACGATGTGGTGAACATCGGCAATGATCAGGAGACGACGATCCTGGAATTGGCGAAGACGATCATCGACGTTACGGGCAGCAAGAGCAAGGTCATACACCTGCCGCCATTGGAAGAAGGCGATATGACGCGCCGCATGCCGGACATCACGCGGATGCGCCAGTTGCTCGGCCGCGAACTGTTGCCGCTGCGCACCGGATTGGAGAGGATCCTCGCCGACACGCGCTTCATACTCGGATAGATCCGCCTTCGCATGACCCTGCTGTCCAACAAAAGCTTCGGCGGATAAATGTGCGGGATCGCGGGCATCATCGGCCTGCCCAGCACCGAGGCGACGACATTCCTGGTGAAGCGCATGACCGATGCGCTCGCTCATCGCGGCCCCAACGCCGAAGGGGTGTGGAGCGGTGAAAATGTTGTGCTCGGTCATCGGCGGTTGAGCATCATCGACCTCAGTGCGGAGAGCAACCAGCCTTTCCACAGTGCCGATGGTCGTTACACCATTGTCTTCAACGGAGAGATCTACAACTATCGGGAACTGAAGGCGGAGCTGTCGGAGCATGTGTTCCGCACCGCCTCCGACACGGAAGTTCTTCTCGCGGCCTTTGCCAAGTGGGGCATCGGGTGTGTCGAGAAGTTGCAAGGCATGTTCGTCTTCGCGCTGTATGATGCGCAAGAGCGTGAACTCTACCTCGTAAGGGACCGGCTCGGGATAAAACCCGTGTACATCTCGCAGAACGAGGGTGTGTTGCTATTCGCTTCGGAGATCCGCGCGTTGCTCGCAACCGGATTGGTGCCGCGCGTACTCGACCGTCAAGGTCTTGCGGATTATCTGCGCTACGGCACGGTTCACGCCCCAGCCACCCTGGTGAAGGACGTACGCATGCTCATGCCCGGTCACTGGCTTCGGTGGAAGGACAATACGATCACCGACCAACGGTATTGGCATCTGGTATCGAACGCGAAGCTGGAGGCCGCCGAGCTTCCGCTGGAAACCGTGAAGCGCGAAGTGCGCGAACGCTTGGGTCGTGCGGTGGAGAAGCGATTGGTAAGCGATGTGCCTTTCGGCGCCTTCCTCAGCGGTGGTATCGACAGCAGCGCGGTAGTGGGGTTGATGGCGCAAGCGAGCACATCGCCGATACACACCTTCAGCGTTGTTTTCAATGAGGAGGAATTCAGCGAGGAGCGTTACGCGAGTCTGGTCGCGAAAAAATTCGGGACTGAGCACTCCGCGATCCAGTTGAAGCCGGATGACATGTTGCGTTTGCTGCCGAACGCGTTGGAGGCCATGGACCACCCCAGCGTCGATGGCCCGAACACCTACGTGGTGAGCAAGGTGACCAAGGAAGCC
>JANMKC010000349.1:0-14589 GCA_031371785.1 Flavobacteriales bacterium
AAATAGGTATACGGTCCGACGCCTCCCAATGTGTTCAACGTAATGCTCCCGTTGTGATCGCCATGGCAGGTGAGAAGGACGATCGCTGCGGACGCGCCCAACGGTGCGGGTTGGGTGATCGTGATCGTTACCGTGGTATCGCACCCGTTCGTGTCGGTGATCGTGAGGTCGTAATCGCCCGCGCAAAGACCGGTGACGGTCGCGGTGCTATCGCCTGTTATCGGATCCGGGCCCCAGTTGTACGTGTAACCCTGCGCACCTCCTGTGGCACTTGCCGAAGCGGCACCGTCACAAGCACCATTGCAGCGCACCGGAGTGGTGGTGATGTTCGGATCGATCGGCGTGAAGTCGGGGATCGTGAATGTTTCCGTGGTATCGCAACCATGTGCATCCGTGACGGTGACGGAATATGTCGCTCCCGCGCACAGGCCATCCACGAAGAAGGTGCCCTGACCAGAACCCGGAGGAGGTTGCCATGAGAACTGGAAGTCCGGTGTGCCACCGGAAGGGAATACAGCGGCCTGCCCGGTGCAGGGTCCGGCGCAAGTGGCATTCGAGAAGGACAAGCTCGTCGTGATAGGCGCAGGCTTGTCAACGATGAACGTTACCGTGGTATCACAACCGGTGGCATCGGTGATCGTAAGGCTCCACTGCCCGAGGCAGAGACCACTGACACTTGATGTGCCTTGTCCTACCGGTGGGTTCGGACTCCAGTGATAATTGAATCCACCCGAGCCGCCGGTCGCGGTCACGCTGGCGCTACCATCACAGGTGAACGGGCAGGTGACATCCTGCACGGTGAGGTCCGGTAGTATCGGTTGTACCGGAAGCACAGTGAAGGTCCACACCGTATCGCAACCGCCCGCATCCATGATCGTCACGCTCCAATCCCCAGCACAAAGGCCGCTCACGCTGGCGGTGCCTTGGCCAATAGGAGGTGCCGGGGTCCAGTTGTAGGAGTATCCGCCCACGCCGCCGCTCGGAGCCACTTGAGCGGTACCATCGCAAGGGCCATTGCATGTCTCATTGGTGAATACACCATTGGGGATCACCGCGCTTGGCGATCCGACATTCAGCACAAGCACCGTATCGCATGAGGCTTGATCACTGATCACCACGCTCCATTGGCCAGGGCAGAGGCCACTGATGTTCGCATCGGATCCGCCCGGCGGCGTGGGTGACCATACATAGGTGTAAGTGGGAACGCCTCCGCTCGTGGTAAGCGCGATGGTGCCATCGCATACGTCGGAACAGGATGCATCGGTGATCTGCGCGGTGGAAAGGATGCCGCTCGGTGTAGTGATCACGAACTGCACTATGGTATCGCAACCGAGGCTGTCGCTGATGGTCGCGGTCCAAGGTCCGGTACACAGACCACTTGCCATAGTGGTGCCTTGACCCGAACCCGGCTGTGGGTTCCACGTGATCGTGAAACCGCCGGTGCCACCGGTGGGTGCCACGGTCGCTGTGCCATCGCATCCGCCGCCGCAACTGGCCAGGGTGGTGGTGAGGTTCGGCGCTATCGGTGCGGGCGCATCGATCGTGAGGTCCATCAACGTATCGCAACCGGCAGCGTCAACAATGTTGAGCGTGTAGTTGCCCGCGCACATGTTGGCCGCGTTCGCTGTGCCCTGCCCTGATCCGGGCGAAGGGTTCCATGTCCACGTGTAGCCTGCGGTACCGCCGCTCGTGTTGGCCGTAGCCGTGCCATCGCAATCATGCGCGCAGGTAACAGGCGTGGTCACCAGGCCCGCAGCGATCGGCGGTGGGGATGCGATCTGGAAAACGAGCGTGGTGTCGCACACGCCACTGCTCACTGTTACGCTCCAAGTACCCGCGCACAGGTTGAGCGCTTGCGGGGTGCCTTGCGCGTTCGGCGGAACGGGGGACCACAGATACGTGAACACGCCGGTGCCTCCTGTTGGAGCGAGCACGATGCTTCCATCGCAAGAGCCGAAGCATGTGGCATCCACTACCGTTGCATGCGGATCGATGGGAAGCGGTGCACTGATAGTGAAGGTGACCGTGGTATCGCAACCCACCGTGTCGGTAACTGTAAGGAGGTAGTCCTGCGCGCACAGTCCGCCTGCACTGTTCGTTCCTTGCCCACTGCCGGGTTGTGGGAGCCAAGCATAGGTATAGCCCGGAACGCCCCCGCTCACATCGGCGATGGCGGTGCCATTGCAGAAATCAGGGCAAGTGGCGTTCACCAACTGCAGGGAGACGACGATGGGTTCCGGGCCGAGGATGATGAAGACCTGCTGGATCGAACAACCGTTGGCGTCGGTCACGAACAGCGTGTCGTTCCCCGCGCACAACCCTGTCGCATCGGGCGTGCCTTGTCCACCTGTTGGCGCAGGTGACCATAGATAGGTATAGCCCGGCGTGCCACCGCTCACCGCACCGCTGGCCGTGCCGTCGCAATTCGATCCGCAGGTAACATTGGTCTGCGATGGATCGATCACCAGCGGCGGTGGTTCCATGATGGTGACCGTGAGCAAGGTGTCGCAGCCGTTGTCATCTGTTATCAGTACGCTCCAGTCACCGGCGCAGAGTTGCAAAGCGGTGGCGGTGCCATCACCGGAAGGAGGATCCGGTGTCCAATCAAAGGTGTAGCTGCCCGTTCCACCGGTCGGCGCGCAGGTGATCGTTCCATCGCAAGTGCCATTGCACGTCGCATCGGTATGTGTTTCGTTCGGCAGGATCGGCGGCGGCGCGGTGATGGTGAACTGCACGGTGGTATCGCACAGTGCGGCATCAATGATGGTGAGACTGTAGTCGCCGGGACAGAGCTGCGATACGGCGCTGGTGCCTTGTCCGGTAATGGTGCCGGGTGCCCAGATGTAAGTGTACCCCGGTGTGCCACCACTTACAAGTACGGATGCCGAACCATCACATGTGTTCGAGCACGATACATTGTTCACCGAGATCGCAGGCACCAGCGCGGGCGGCGACCCGATGGTGAGGTTGACCAACGTATCGCAGCCGGTAGCGAGATCGGTGATCAGACATTGGTACACACCGGCACAGAGTCCCGTTGCGGTATTGGTCAATTGGCCACCACCGGGAGCGGGTGTCCAGCTGTACGAGTAGGGACCTGCGGCACCGCTCGGCGTGAGCACCACTTGCCCATTGCACACGTCGGCGCAAGTAGCATTGGTGATCACCGCGTTGGGTACGATGGGCGGCGGCGCGATGATGGTGAACTGCACCGTGGTATCGCAGCCATTGTTGTCCACGATGGTCACGGTGTAGTTGCCCGCGCATAGTTGCGAGACGGCGTCGGTTCCATCACCCTGTGGTGTTCCCGGTTCCCAATCGAAGGTGTAGTTCGGTGTGCCACCCGTGGGAGCGACCGAGGCTGTTCCATTACAACCACCATTGCACGTCGGCGGTGCTACCACCAGGTTCGGGCTGATGGGCAGCAGGTTGATGGTGAAGGTGGAATCGAACGAGCAGAGGTTCTGATCATGGATCTGCAGGTGGTTCACGCCCGCGCAGAGCTGGCCGAAGAACGAGTTGGATCCCGCGCCGTTGTTCCAGTTGTAGGTATAGCCACCACCAGTGCCGCCAACGGCGAGTGCGTTGGCGGTGCCATTGCAAACTTCGGCACAGGTGGGAGGTGTGATCTCCGGGAAAAATATCACACCCAATGGCGCAGGGCCTGTGACCTGCACAGTGGTAGCACAACCGATATTCTGTACCACATCCGTGACGATCACCAATCTGTTGAGAGCACAGGTATTGGTCCAGGTCTGGGTCGCAGGACCGCTGGTCCAGCCGAAGGTGAACGAACCGCTACCACCGCTAACATCCACGGTAACGATACCATCGCAAGCACCCGCGCAACTCACACCGAAACCATTGTAATTGCTCACCAGATGCGCATTGATCGTGAAGGGCGTTTGGCCCACACCGGTACCGCACGTATTGATGTTGCGGTCATCCTCCCGATCGCTGATCGACGATCCGCCCCAAGAGATCTCCTGTTCGTTCACTAGCAAATGTGATCGCCCTTGCTGCACCACGGCGCTCGCATTACCGGGTTCGAAGCCATGCTTGAGCATGAACACGGATGAACCCGCGAACAGGTGTTTCTCCCCGTGCCCCTCAAAGCGCAGCGTGCCGGCGCGTAAAGTGTTCGTGTTGGTGATCACCGATCCCTTACGCAGGGTCAAGGTGTTCGCATCGCCGAGGGTGAGGTCCGTGAGCATGCTCCACGCGGCCGAGCTATTGAAGAGCACATCGCTCGCGATGGCGATCCCATGGGTATCGATCTCCGCACCTCCTTCTTCGAGTGCCAGTTCCACCGTGCCGGTGAAGGACCACTCCACAATGCCCTTCATGCGCCAGTCACCTCCGATGCGGATAGACCCGCTCCCGCCTTGTACGGCGATCAACCCATGCGTACCATCCACGATCAGTGATCGGCAACGCCCATCGCCATCAACAAATACGTTGGTGCCTTCCTGCGCAGTGATCATCGCGTCCTCGTTCGCGCGTGGCGCGCCCGCACCACCGGCACCCCCGGCCGCGAGCGACCAGTGCGCGGCATCGCTCCATGCCCCGCTGCCACCGGTCCAGTACTTCACATGCTGCGCGTGCGCCGAAACGCCGAGCACGATGGAACAGGAGATCATCGCGCAGCGCAGCGCGGCAGGGAGGGTGGTGGATCTGTGCTTCATTCGAAAACGGGGCATCGAACAATGGCTTTGGAAGGATCATCGGCACCGCACGGATAGATCGCGAGCACGATCTCGTGGGTATTGCTGCTGGCCACCCGCAACCGGCTGGTGGTAATGTCATAGCTGTAGCCGAGGGTGAAGAATTTCAGGAAGGGCACCTTCAGCATGAAGGCCACCGCGTCCTGGTTGCGGTAGCTCACACCCAGGCCCATGCGCCTGCGGTATTCGAGCATCACGTTCAGGTCGATGGCCAACGGCGAATGCGGCGAGAACTTCAGCAGCGTGCTGGGCGTTACCCCGAAGTTGCGGCTCATGCGGAAGCGGTGGCCCGCGCTGGCGAGGAAGTGGCGGGAGAGCCGGCTGTCGTTCCCAACGTCCTTGATCCGGTTGTTGAGCACTTGGTGCAATGCCAGACCCATCCAGCCGCTCTTGTTGTACACCCAGATGCCCGGCGTGATCTCCGGGTATACGATCACACTGCCATCATTGCTGAGGGCCGGATCGGAATTGTCCAGCGCCACCACATCGCCGAGGTTCAATTTCTCCTGTTTGATCCCGGCGAAGGTGCCGAGGCTCATGAAATAGTCATGCGATAGCTGGATGTGGTAGGCGTAGGCGAGGTAGAAGAGGGTATAGCCCAAGGGCCCGGTCTGGTCCGCTTCGATCCACGCGCCGAAGCCGTGCCGGTTGCGGTAGAAGGGTTTTCCCTTGGGGCGTATGCAGCCCTGCAGGCTGACCCAGCCCGTGGTGGGCGCACCGGGAAAGCCCACCCACTGCTTGCGGAAACCGAGCCTCACATCCAGGCAGTCCTTGCTTCCCGCAACTGCGGGGTTGATGCTGAAGTGATTGAAGACGTACTGCGTGTATTGGGAAAGCTGCTGGCCGTGCGCTTGATCCAAAAGCAGGAGCAGGAGCAGGGGCAAGAGCAGGCCGCGCGCACGCATCAGTTCACGAGGGTGAGAAAACCGGTGTAAGGAGTAGTCTGCCCCTCCAGCTTGTTCAATTGGATCACCCAGTAATAGGTGGCTGTAGGAAGGCCTCCGCCACTGAACGGTTCTTTGTAGCCTACGCTGTGGTACACACGCTGGCCCCAGCGATCGTAGATGTTCACGTCGGCCTGCGGATAATCGCTGATACCGTAGATCACCCACGTGTCGTTCTTGCCATCACCGTTCGGGGTTATCGTGTTGGGCGGGTCGATCAAGCGCCTCACCTCCACCAGCACGTCATCGGAGTACGTACATCCGTTGATCTGGGTGGTCACCGTGTAGATGGTGGTCTCATTGGGTCGGGCGTTGGGAGCGGCCGAGGTGTTGCTGCTCAGTCCGCTCGTAGGGCTCCACTCATAGGTCGTTCCGCCGGTGGCCAGCAACTGCGTGTTGCCACCTTCGCTGAGGATCACATCAGGCCCGGCATAGAAATCCACGCCCACAATGTTCGCTCCTGGGCCGCCTGTTGCCACATTGAACCCACAGTTCGCGGGATTCGCGCCGTTGTTCGCGGCACCGGCGACGATCACCCAGTACTGCGTGTTGGGCGCTAGCGCGGGAGTTGTGAGGGTGAAGTCAACGGAATCCTCCCGACAGGAACTCGCCGCGTTGAAGGAACCGGGGGTGCAACTGCCATCGCCGTTGAGCACCACCACGCTCAGCTCGTTGTCGCGGCCCAGTGTGGTGTCGCAGTTGATCCCGCTCACGTTCACATTCACCGGGCCACCTTGGCTGTTGGTGATGAAGCTGTACCAGAGCACGTTCGCCGAACCCGGACAGAAGCCCGGCCAGCCCACGGCACCGGTGTTGTTGCCCGGTTGCGGTTGCTGCGAGCACAGGTTCACTGCCGAGTTGCAATCCTCGTTCGCCGGTTGGGCGAGCGCGGCATGCGCGGCCATGATCAATGGCAACAGGAAGAGCAGGCGAGGTTCGCGCATCGGGCACAAAGGGGCAGCGCCGAAGGTAGAAGCCACCATTGGGACACCCTTGCTTGAACACGGATGTTTCTCACATGCCTGTGTTGGGTAGCTGCTGCCTACTGCTACTGCCTACTGCCCCTGCCTACTGCCCCTGCCCACTACCCCCCTGCCCGAACTTCTCCACATTGAACGCCTGAGATGCACCTCGCGGAATGCTCAGCGAGTTCCACTCATTGCCTGCGAACGCACGCGCGAGCAGCACCAGTTGACCGACGTGATACGCGTAGTGCGCGAGCTGCCGGTGCAGCGCCTCGAATACCGTGTGTCCTTCGTTGCGGATAAAGACGATGCGCTCAAGATCCGATTCCGTCAAGGGATCCAGGGCTGCGAAGAAGCAGGTCCAGCCACTGTTCCAATCGGCGATCAGCTCTTCGCGCGTGCTGGCCTTCTCGGTGAATTCGCCGTCGCGATCACGCCAAGGCTTCTCGCCATCACTTGTGAGAAATTCCGTGAAGCGCGAGCGCGCGTTACCCGCGATATGTTGCATGATCACCGCAATGGAATTTCCATCATCACCCATCAAGCGGTGGAGGTTCTCGTCCTTCACCTGGGCGATGGCTTTCTCCGCCAACTCCTTGTAGTAGGTGAAGAGTTTGCGGAGGGAAGGGATGGTGGCCATATCCTTTACAGTGTGGACCCGGAAAGCAGATCAGCTCCCGCTATCGCGGCAGGTTCTTTCAAGTGCGTCATTTGCCAAAGACTGGTGACCCCACCAGGAGTCGAACCTGGATCAAGAGTTTAGGAAACTCCTATTCTATCCATTGAACTATGGGGCCGTTCAGCGGGGCGCGAATGTAGCAGGGGCGGGAGCGGGAGCAAGGGCGGTAGGCAGGGGCAGTAGGCAGGGGCAGTGGCGGTAGGCAGGGGCAGTAGGCAGGGGCAGTAGGCAGGGGCAGTGGGCAGGGGCAGTGGGGTCGAGCGGCAAGGGGCGAGCGTGATCATCTTTGTTTCCATCATGGCCCAAGCGAAGAACAAGACCGTTGCGACCAAAGCGAGCCCACCGAGCTTCATCGATAGCCTGCCGGATGAAAGCGTGCGGAACGATTGCCGTACGCTCGTGAAGATCATGAGCAAGGCCACCGGCGAAGAAGCGAAGATGTGGGGACCCGCGATCATCGGCTTCGGCACCTACCACTTCAAATATGACAGCGGCCGCGAGGGTGACTTCCTCATTGTCGGCTTCAGTCCGCGCAAAGCCAACCTCTCGCTCTACCTCGGCTGCGACCTGAATGCGAACGCCAAGCTGCTCGAGAAGCTCGGCCGCTACAAGACCAGCGGCGGCTGCCTGCACATCAAACGGTTGGCGGACGTGGACCTGAAGGTGCTGGAGCAACTGGTTGGCCAGGGCCTGAAAGCCAAGGCGAAGCAGCGCGTGAAGTAGCTGTGGAAAACTCGGGGTTGCGCCAGTCCTCTTACTCGATACATTGCGGACCCCTGAACCCACCCGTCATGACGCGCATCACCCTTATCGGTCTCGCCACTGCACTGTTCATCCTCGCTGGTTGCCAGCGCGAGCCGATCGCTCCGGCCGATGGCTCGGTACAAAGCGGCGAAGTCCTGAGGCAGAAGCCAGTGATCACCCCAGCACCACAAGGCGATCCGCTCACACGGGATGAACTCGACCGCGCGGTGATCGGCAAGCTGGAAGCGCAGAACGACTTCCACTGGGAATGGATGGACCTGCGCACGCTCTGGAGCGCCACGCAATACAACGACCACAGCGTGTCCATCGGCTACGAGCCTGCGGATGTGGGCGACATCAGCGAGGTGATCAACAAGATCGACATCCACAGCGGCGCGTGGAAGCAAGTGCACGATGCGCTGATCGATCTCGTACTCACCACGCTGAACAAGAACAGCGCACGGCCGCTCGCCCTGCAGGATATTCTCGTGGAGGATGATCCGGTACTTCCGATCCTCACCCTCAAGCTCACTGACAAAGAGACCATTACCGCGCTGTACAACCTGCGCAACGTGCGCTACATCGAACCGCTGGACTATTGGCCTGCGGTAGGTGAAGACCGCAGTACTTCCGGTTGCAGCGCGAGCACCTATGCACTGAGCGCCTCCGACTATTCCACCATCACCCCCAACGCATTGCTGCCGTGGAACTTCAACAACCACACAATACCCGGCGCATGGACCAACGCGCAGGGCTTGGGCATCACGGTGGGCGTCATCGATGCGGGCATCAGTTCATCGCAACCCTTGCTCGGCAGCGATTTCAACAATGGCGACAGCAACGTGGGCCGCACCGTGAGCACCGCTTACACGTATGGCACTTCCGCGTTCACCAGTTGCACGCACGGCACGAGCATGAGCAGCACTGCTACCGGCCCGCGCAACAATAGCGGCGCCACGAGCGGTGTGGCGTACAAGGCCAACCTCGCCTTCGTTCGCGGCGCCAATGACGTGGTGCTGGACGAGAGCGCCGAACGCACCGGCGTGAAGAACGCGCTGGTGCAACTTTCCAACAACTCCTCGGTGCGCGTGATCAGCCTGAGCATGGGAACGCCCTTCAGCTATGGCATTCTGAGCGATGGCGTGAACTACGCGTATGGCGCTGGCAAATTGCTCTTCTGCGCCGCAGGTACCAGCTACAGTTGGACAAGCTGGTGGGGCGTGATCTACCCTGCCGCTTACAGCAACTCCGTGGCCGTTACCGGTGTGAAGGAGAGTGGAAGCAGATGCGCGAGTTGTCACGATGGTTCGCAGGTGGACCTTACTATATGCATGGAACGCACCGGGGACAGCAACCGCAATTCGCTCGCGCTTCCCGCCAGCGGAACAACGCCCACCTACATCGGTGGAAGCAGCATAGCCACCTCAACGGCGGCCGGCATCGCGGCGCTGGTGTGGAGCGCGCACCTGACAGCCACGCGTGCGCAAGTGCTCAATTGTTTGACGAGCACCGTGCAATTCTACCCCACGCCGAACAGCAGCAAGGGCTATGGCAACATCAATGCGCAAGCAGCGGTGAACTGCGCGTTGGCGCTTTGAGGGCGTGATCGCCAAGTGAAGAAGAACGCAGAGGCGCGAAGTGGACGGAGGCGCGCAGAGGTTTGGGCGGATTGGAGAAATGCTCAACGCGGAGGTGACCCCGACGTGCCTTGCTCCGCGTGGCTCACAGACCTTTGCGCCTCTGCGTTGAAGACTTGAAACAGGTTCTTGGCAAGCATTGCCGGATCACGGAGTCTGCTACATTCACCGCCCACCACTTTCGCATGAGGAGAACATTCACCCTGCGCATCCTTCTTGTTTTACTGTTGCTGCCCGCGTTCGCGCACGCGCAGAAAGACACCACGAAAGCAGTTCCGAAAGTCGTCTTCTCCGGTTACGTGGACGCCTACTACGCCTACTACACGGACAGCGTGGGCGATGGCAATTTCCAGAAGTGGCCATCCATCGCGCCGCGCAGCGACCAGTTCGGGCTGAACACCGCGATGATCACCGCGCAATACGACGCTGACAAAGTGCGCGGCATCATCACTTTGCACTATGGTGACATCGCACGGAGCGCCTGGTCGACCACACAGAACAACATCATGGAAGCGCACGCGGGTGTACGCCTGTGCAAGAAGCTGTGGCTCGATGCGGGCTTCTTCCGAACGCACCTCGGAACGGAAGGCCTATTGCCCAAAGAGAACTTCGCCTCCTCTGTTTCGCTCAGCACTTGGCACGAGCCGTACTTCGAAAGCGGCATGCGCCTGAACTACAACCCGAACGAAAAGCTGGCGATCAACCTCTACGTGCTGAACGCCTACAACTTGTACGAGGACAACAACACGAAGAAGTCCTTGGCCCTGCTGGCCACATACGCTCTTGGTGACAAAGGCAATATCGGCTACAGCAACTACATAGGCGACGATACGCCGACCGCCGCCGATAGCATTGCCCACCTGCGCATCTACAACAACCTGTTCGTCAACTACACGATCAAGAAGCTGAAGATCCAGGTCGGTGTGGACAATTGTATGCAGGAGAACTCGGACCTGAAGAACGCGAAGAAGAGCGCCTCGATGTTGAGCGGTGTAGCCAGTTTGAAATACCAGTTCACCCCGATGTTCGCAGGCTATGCGCGCTACGAGTTCTTCAACGATCCGCAGGGCTTCATGGGCGGTGTGATCGTTGACCAGAAAGGCGAAGCGACCGGCCTCAACCTCTGGGGCATCACCGGCGGCGTGGAATACAAACCCACGGACGCATCCTACATCCGGCTGGAGTGCCGACAGCTGATCGCGGACAAGGACCAAGAGGTCTTCCGCTGGGACAAGCACATCACCAACGGCCGCACGGAAGTGCTGCTGAATTTGGGGATCTCTTTCTGATCCCGCTTTCCAAATGAAGATCAACGCAGAGGCGCGGAGGTGCGAAGGACGCGGAGACCTTGAGCACACTGTCGCGACACGGAAGCGATCCACCTTCGGCGGATCCTCTGCGTGCTTGTTCTTATTGAACCATCCCTCTGCGTTCCTCGGCCCTTCCTCCGCGCCTCTGCGTTCTATTTTCTTGAACCGAAACCAACCCCACCTCCCATGTTCGACACTGGCATAACCGGCTTCATGCTTCTGGCAACGAGCCTTGTGATGTTGATGACGCCCGGCCTGGCCTTCTTCTATGGCGGACTCGCGGGCAAGCGGAACATTCTGGGCATCATGATCCAGAGCTTCGTGAGCATGGGCATCACCACGATCATGTGGTTCATCTGCGGATACTCGCTCTGCTTCAGCGGCGACGCGATGGGCGGCCTCATCGGCAACTTCGACAAGGCCTTCATGCACGGCGTGGATCTCAACTCGCCTTTCCCCGGCAACAACAAGCTGCCGGAGTTCGTGTTCATGGCCTACCAGATGATGTTCGCCATCATCACCCCCGCGCTGATCACCGGTGCGTTCGTGAACCGCGTCACCTTCAAGAGCTACCTCGTGTTCCTGGTGCTCTGGCAATTGCTCGTGTACTATCCGTTCGCGCACATGGTGTGGGGCGGTGGCTTGTTGGCCAAGTGGGGCGTGCTCGATTTCGCGGGTGGTATCGTCGTGCATGCGACAGCGGGTTTCGCTGCACTGGCTTCTGTGTTCTACGTCGGCAAACGCCGTGACAAGGCTTCACCACCGAACAGTGTTCCGTTGATCGCGATCGGCACCGGCCTGCTGTGGTTCGGTTGGTACGGTTTCAATGCGGGCAGTGCGCTCGACGTGAACGCCGTGACCGGTCTCGCCTTCCTGAACACCGACGTGGCCGCATCCTTCGCCGCCATCACCTGGCTGGTGATCGAGTGGAGCGCGCAACGCAAACCGAAGTTCGTGGGTTTGCTCACTGGCGCGGTGGCGGGTCTCGCGACGATCACGCCGGCCGCTGGATATGTGTCGCTGCCGTCGGCGGTGATGATCGGTATCGCGGCGGGTGTGGCCTGCTACTTCGCCGTACACCTGAAGAACAAGATGGGTTGGGATGATGCGCTCGATGTGTGGGGGGTTCACGGCATCGGCGGTTGCCTCGGTGTGATCCTCCTCGGCGTCTTCGCCAGCAAGTCCATGAACGCCGCAGGCGCGGACGGGCTGATGAGCGGCGGCACGCACTTCTTCCTCAAGCAGTGCGTGGCGGTTATCGGTGCGTGCATCTACGCCTTCGTTTTCACCTACGGCATGCTCGCGTTGATCAACAAGCTCACGCCCGTGAAAGTCTCGCAGAGCGAGGAGGACCTTGGTCTGGATGATTCCCTCCATGGTGAAAAGGCGTACGACGAAGGGGTGTTATAGTCTGGATCCGTTACTCCAGGGATACCACGCGTCCGCGTGCGGGTTTGCGCGTTCACGCCGATCCTACCTTGGCTGCCTACAAGAACGAAGTTGATGTCGAACCCCGGCAACGAAGCCCACATGCGCGAAGCCATCCGCCTGTCCATCGAGAACGTGGAAAGCGGCAAGGGCGGGCCGTTCGGCTGCGTGGTGGTGAAGGATGGGGTCATCATCGCACGCGGCACGAATGAGGTGACATTGAGCAATGATCCTACCGCGCACGCCGAAGTGGTGGCGATACGAATGGCGTGCAAGGAACTCGGTTCGTTCCAGCTGGATGGATGTGATATCTACTGCAGTTGTGAACCGTGTCCCATGTGCCTGGGTGCGATCTATTGGGCGCGGCCGAAGGCGATCTACTACGCGAATACGAAGAGCGACGCAGCCGGTATCGACTTCGATGATGCGTTCATCTATGCGGAGATCGCACTACCCGTCGAGCAGCGCACGCTCTTCACCCAGCAGATGATGCGTGACGAAGCGTTGGTCGCGTTCGAGATGTGGAAGTCGAGCCCGTTGAAGACCGAGTACTGAACGATGGTGTCCTTCATCCTGAACGACAAGCTGGTCGAAAGCGCTGAGCCGGAAGGCACGGTGCTGCTGGACATCATCCGTTATCACCAGCACCTGCCGGGAACCAAGATCGGATGCCGCGAAGGCGACTGTGGCGCGTGTACCGTGCTCGTTGGCGAACTGAAAGATGATCGCGTTGAGTATCGATCGATGACTTCCTGCCTACTGGCGCTGGCGAGCGTGCCGGGTAGGCACATCGTGACTGTGGAAGGCTTGAACATGGAGAAGCTTTCCCCCGTGCAACAAGCGATGGTGGACGAGAGCGGCACGCAATGCGGATTCTGCACGCCGGGCTTCGTGGTGTCGTTGAGCGGGTGCTGTCTGTCTCCGGAGAAGGTGACCAAGGAGCTTGCGGTACGTGCGATCGATGGCAACATCTGCCGGTGTACGGGCTACAAGTCGATCGAGCGCGCTGCGGCCATTGTTTCAGAAAAGCTCGCTAAGAAGGATATCGCCGATCCGATGAAGTGGTCGGTGGAGAACGGCTTCCTCCCCTCCTATTTCACGACCATCCAGGATCGTCTCCAAGCGCTTGCTATCACCCAGCCGAGCAACCAACAACCATCAACGAACAACGGCATCCCGTTGGGCGGCGGCACCGATCTCTATGTGCAGAAGCATGACACGATGCACCACGCGGCCATCCGCTCAGTGTTCAACGACGAGGATCTGAAAGGCATCCGCATCGAAGGTGATCAGTGCATCATTGGCGGAGCATGCGTTGCGAACGACCTCCTCGCTTCAGAGGAACTCAGAGCACACTTCCCGAACATCGAAAAACACCTGCTGCTGGTCTCCTCGACGCCCATCCGGAACATGGGTACGGTTGCCGGCAACTTCGTCAATGCCTCTCCGATCGGTGACCTGACGGTGTTCTTCCTTGCGCTGGACAGCACCATCACCTTGACATGTCACGCTGAGCCCGTCGAAGCGCGAACCCTCAAACTCCGCGACCTCTACAAGGGTTACAAGCAGCTCGACAAGTCGCCGGATGAGATCTTGACCTCGGTCCGCTTCACGTTACCGACGAAGAACACGCGCTTCAACTTCGAGAAGGTGAGCAAGCGCACCTACCTCGACATCGCTAGCGTGAACAGCGCGATCCGGTTGGATTTGGATGGCGACATCATCCGCGCAGCGCATGTGAGCGCCGGGGGCGTGGCGCCTATCCCGAAGTACTTGGTGAACACGTCCGCATTCCTTGCCGGGAAACCGATCACGAACGATACTGTGCGAGCAGCGATCAAGGTGATGAACGAAGAGATCGCGCCGATCAGCGATGCGCGCGGAACAGCGGACTACAAGCGTTTGCTACTGCGCCTACTGTTCTGTGCGCACTTCCTGGAGTTGTTTCCCAAGCGTTTCACCTTGTAAGAACTGGTGGCATGTACACCAGTCCGAAGAAAGGCGCCGATCGCTTGATCCCGAATACCGATGGCTCCGGTTCAGCGCAGGAACAGGACGTCCGGAAAGAGATGGGCAACATGCTGAATGTGGACGGCAGCGGGCACGTCACGGGACGATCGATCTACCTCGACGATATCCCCGTGCAGCAGGGAACACT
>JANMKC010000357.1:0-3519 GCA_031371785.1 Flavobacteriales bacterium
CCCCCGGGCGCGGGCGGCTTTTCAGTGTTTTGGTACACCGGGGTGGGGATGGCGCCGTGCAAAATTTTGGTGCTTGGGGCGTGGGGTTGGGGGGGGGTCCCGGGACCGCCACCACCCGCCACCCACCACTCGCTACTCACCACTCTTGACATTCAACATGTGCTCCGCGAAATAGTGCCCGAACTCGCGGAACTGGGCCGCCATTTTTCCTTCGCCGGTGGCGCGCTCGAAGGTGTCGGCCATCGTCATGATGCTCTGGTGGTAGAAGGCCTTCATCTCGTCGGTGGTCATCTGCTTCGTCCACAGATCGATGCGCAGGGTGTTGTTCTCCTTCGCGTCCCACAGGCTGATGAGCACGCCTTTGCACTCGCTCTTCACGTCTCCGTCCTCGGCTTCCCAATCGATGCGTTCGGGCACATGGTTCTCATCAAGGGTAACGGTGAAGCGGATCTGGGAGGTCTTCATGACAGTTATATTGAATTGTCACCCCGAGCGCAGTCGAGGGGCGTGGGTATGTTCATGTTGACGATCGCGGTTGCCCCTCGACTGCGCTCGGGGTGACAGAGGGTGACGAGCATCATCTCGGTTTGTAGCACTTCAGCACGCTGCGCGCATCGGTCTTGCGGAACAATTCGGGAATGGTGATCTCGCTGTGATCGTCCATATAGCTCTTCACCATCCGATAGCCGAGCCACTCTCCGATGTGGCCGGGGCTCTCCTTCGGGAAGCCGTTGGTGAAGGGACCATCATTCAGCAGGCGATCGATGTCCTCCTGCTTCTTGCTGTACAACTGTTCCTTCGCTATGAGTTCCTTCCAGGTGTTGAACTCATTGTCCTCGCACCACTTCAATTGCGCATCGGTGAAGGCGAACTTGGAAGCATCGTTCGTTTCCGGAAGCAGGGCATCGAGCAGGTACATCACGCGGCCGATCTCCACCAGGTTGGTGAGCACATCTTCGCCACGAACGTCATGGGTGTAGTGTACTTGCAACCATGCTTTCACCGCGCTGGGCACGAGCATTTCGGGCCGCATGCGATCCTTCATGTACTGCGGGAATGTTTCCGGCGCGAGGTAGCTGCTCACCTTGCTATCCTTCGCCACGAACCATTCGATACCGATGCCGAGCACGCTGTCCGTCGGGATCACCCCATAGTTGAAGCCGCTGTTGAACACGACGATGCGCGGCACGATACTGTCCGGGAAGAAGGTCTTCAAACGTTCGAATGCTTCCTCCAATTCCGCTCGCTGCGGTTCCATGTCGTCGAGCAGGCTGTCCGCATGCTGCTGAACGTTGCTCCAATCAGGGTCCATCACGAAGCGGGTGAGCGCGATGGGCAAGCGGGGATCATCCACGGGTCCGGCCTGCAGCACGCGTTCCACATAGTCCTTATAGAAGGAGCCATAGGTGGCGTACAAGCGCAAGTTGAAGTTGCTCGCGCTGTCCTTCGCGCTGCGGAAGAGGTCCTGGTCGAGGCGTTCGAGCCGGATCGTGAGATCGACCTTGGGCACGTCAGGGGTGTGACGTCCACCGCGACATCCGGTCCCAACCGCGATCGTTGAAAGGAAGAACAGGGCCCGGATCGCGGGGTGGAACAACAGATTACTTTTGGCCATCTGAAAACGCGCGCGAAACTATGAAGAACACGACCCTTGCCATGGCATCCGCCATGCTGCTCGTTACCCTCACCAAGGCACAGGACGCGAAATCCTTCCGACTGGGATTGGAAGTTTGCCCCAACATGGGCTGGATCAGCACGGATGAGAAGACGTACTCGAACGATGGATCGCACCTGGGCTTCCGCTTCGGCCTGCTCGGTGATTTCCGTCTTGGTTCCAATGCGAACTACTTCTTCAGCACAGGTCTGTTCCTGAACAATGTGGGAGCGAAGGCGAAGATCACAGGCTCGGACAGTGCCCATACGGTTTCAAGCTTTGAGACCAAATACCAGTATGTCGAATTGCCGCTGACGATCAAATTGAAGACGAACGAGATCGGCTACATGACCTACTTCGGGCAGATCGGTTTTGATGCGGGCTTGCGCACTGCAGCAAAGGCGAAGTTGAGCGGCGGCGAATATGAGGATGCGAGCGACGGCGCGAACATCCTTCGGATCGCCCTCGTGGTGGGCGGTGGCCTGGAGTACAACTTCAGCGGAAACACTTCCGCTTTGCTGGGCCTGAAATACAGCAACGCATTCACCAGCGTGAACGACGGCGATGGTCCGACCGCGAAGCTGCACTACTTTGAAGTCACTGTAGGCGCGTTGTTCTGATCTTGAAGCTCCGGAAAAGCCCTGTCGCATCCCGGCGGGGCTTTTCTTTTGCGCAAATGGACACGAACAGGATCATCGACCACATCACGGGTTGGCTGCGGGAGTACGCCGAACGCAGCAAGCAGACCGGCTTTGTTGTTGGTGTGAGCGGCGGAATAGATAGCGCCGTGGTCTCATCGCTTTGCGCGCGCACAGGGCTACCGGCTCTTTGTCTGGAAATGCCGATCCACCAAACGGCATCGCAAGTGCAGCGCGCGCAGGAGCATATCTCCGCATTGCGCACGCGACATCCGAACGTGTCCATGACCGTGGTGAAGTTGACGCCGGTGTTCGATGCCTTGGTGAACGAGCTTGATCGGATGGACGATGAGCATCTCACCAATCTCGCACTGGCGAATACCCGCAGCCGCTTGCGTATGACGGCTCTGTACTACTTCGCCGGACTTCACCGCAGGCTCGTGGCGGGCACGGGCAACAAAGTGGAGGACTTCGGCGTGGGCTTCTTCACCAAGTATGGCGATGGCGGCGTGGATCTTTCCCCTATCGCCGACCTGAACAAAACGGAAGTGTACGCACTCGGAAAAGCGCTCGGCGTTAGCGATGCGATCATGCGCGCGCCGCCTACCGATGGCCTCTGGGGCGATGATCGCAGCGATGCGGACCAGATCGGTGCGACGTATCCGGAATTGGAGTGGGCGATGGATCTGCGCGGACTTGATGGTGATACGTCATCGATCAATGAACGCCAGCAACAAGTACTCGCGATCTACGACCGCATGCACGCGACGAACCTGCACAAGATGGTGCCCGTGCCGGTGTGCGTGATCCCAAGCGAGATCAGGGAATGACGGAACGCAGATAACGCCGATCACAAGATGAACGCTGATAAGGAAAAGCGGACCGCCTTTCCTAAGCGCAAAGACGACGTCATCAGATCCGCGTGGTCATAAGCATCAGCGTCATCAGCGTTCCGTTCTTCGCTCACTTGATCACCTCGTCCATGATGCGATCGAGCATGCTCTCACCGAAAAGGATATTCACGCCGAACATGAACGAGAAGCCCGGATCCAGCACATAGCGTGATCGCTCGTCCGTGCCGTTCGTGAAGCGGACGCTTTGCCAGGGCGCATAACCCGCTTCGGTACGAAGGGTGAAGTGGTTGTTCAACTTGTAGCGCACGTTCGCGAAGGCGCGAAGCGAAGTGTAGTTGAAGTTCAGGCGGGCGTCATCGCGTTCGAAGCCGCT
>JANMKC010000067.1:0-13607 GCA_031371785.1 Flavobacteriales bacterium
GCACCATCCGCGAGTGCGTGACGCTCAACAGGGGAACGGCCGATCGTGGAAAAACCGCCGTGGGCAACACCTGCCTGCTGATGGCATACGTGCATCTGGCGCACGATTGCATCATCGGCAATAACGTGGTGATCGCCAACAGTGTGAACGTTGCCGGCCACGTGACGATCGATGATTGGGCGATCCTCGAAGGCAATGTCGCCGTGCAGCAGTTCATCCACATCGGTGCGCACAGTTTCATCGCCGGAGCATCGTTGGTACGCAAGAACGTTCCCCCTTTCGTGAAGGCCGCACGCGAACCCTTGAGCTACGTGGGTGTGAACGTGGTCGGCCTGCGCCGCCGCGGCTTCGCTGATGATGCCGTGGCACGCATCGAGGATATCTATCGCGAGATCTTCGTTCGCACCAATAACGTCGAGCGTGCCGTGCAGAACGTGGAGCAGACCATGCCCCGCAGCCCGGAACGCGGGGTGATCCTCGACTTCATCAACAACAGCCCGAAAGGCATCATGCGCGGGCTGGCGGAGTAACGTCATCGCGAGGCTTGTCACTTCGAGCAATTCCGAAGGAATGGACCGCAGGGCGCAAAGCGACCGAGGACTCGAGAAGCCGACCGAAGCGATCCTTGATCGATGCGCATCTCTCTCTCGAACGTCTCCAAGGTCTTCGGTCGCGAAACCGTCTTCCGCGAACGTTCGCATGTGTTCGAGAGCGGCTCGCGCACGGCGATCCTCGGTCCCAACGGAAGCGGTAAGAGCACCTTGCTGCAAGTCGCTGCAGGCGCAATGATGCCCACGTCCGGCTTGGTCGTTCATGAATTGATCGGCTCGGTGATCGCTGAGGAGAACGTGTACCGGCACATCAGCATCGCCGCGCCATACATGGCCGTGTATGAAGACCTGTCCCTGCACGAGGTGATCGCCAACCATAGGCGCTTGAAGCCGCTACATGCGGACATCGCCGTCGAGGAACTCGCGCACATCGCCATGCTGGAGAAGCATCTCGACAAGCCCGTGCGCAACTTCAGCAGCGGAATGAAGCAGCGCTTGAAGCTCGCCCTCGCGATCCTCAGCGACACTCCGCTATTGCTGCTCGATGAACCCGCAAGCAACCTGGATACCCAAGGCATCGTGTGGTTCCGTGAACTGCTGCTGAAGCATATCGATCGACGAACGCTGATCGTGGCGAGCAACCGCCAAGGGGAAGAGACGTTCGCGTGCGCATCAAGTCTTGACATGGCGAGTTGGAAGTGATCCCGGTCGCACAACAGGGGAACCAATAGCTTCACCCTCCGTTCTTCTTCAACCGCTACGCCATGTGGATCAGAGCACTCCTTGTCCTCGCACTATCGACCAGCGCAACATTGCGTTCATCCGCACAGAGCGCGGTGCAGTATCAATTGGACACGACAAGCTCGACCTCGCACATTGTTACCGAAGGCTGCGCCACCGCGGACGGCGGTTGTGCGCTGCTTTTGGGACCTCCGCCGAGCAGGATCATTTGGAGAGCCGACGGCCAAGGCGACCCGACGTGGTGCGCATCGCTGGACACAGCACACTTCGGTATCAAGTTGATCGGCCTACCGGACAATGGAAATCTCGTGATCGATCCGCTCCCCACAGAGGCGATCACCCAGATCGACGGTAACGACACCGCCCGTCTCCGGGTCACATTGGCGATGCTCGATGCGGGAGGACAGATGATCTGGACGCGAACCTTGTCGCTCGATATCCCGGTCTTGCACATGGGCCTTGGTGGTGTGTTCACCGACTATCAATGCACGGTGAACAGCGATGGCGCAATGTTCTTGTTGGCGACTACGGAGGACGCGGACTGGTTCCAGACAGTTCATGTCATCAAGCTCGATCCCGATGGCGTGATCGCATGGTGCAAGTGCGTGGGCAGGCAGAACAATGCGTTCCAGCCATCCTGGCCTGTGCAGACGGTCTTCGACAAGTTCCATCTCGCACCGGACGAGCTGGGCGGCGGATATCTGGTGCCCGAAGTACAGGACCCGTTCGATCCGATGCGCGCCCGGCTGATCCGCATATCCTCCTCCGGTGAATTGCTCTGGACACGCGACTATATGTACACGAACGACCCGAACGATTACCGGATGAACTCATGCGTGACCGATGTGCATGGAAGCGCATTGATGATCGGCCGCATCAACACTGCCGGACAGAACTACGGGATCATCGTGAAAGTGGACAGTTCGGGCAGCCTCTTGTCCGCCGATCTGTATGGCGGCTTACCGTCATACGACGGTCTTGACGGTGGTGCCCGTACCGCGGATGACAGGTTCTCGTTCGTTTCGGGTCGCTCGTTCATTGAGGTCGATACAGGTGGCGCTCTATTGCATGCGCAACGGATCAGCGATGTATCGGTCGCACCGAACGATCTTTCCTTCTTTCCGGTCACTACGGGCTATGCCCAAGGCAGGACCCTCCTTCCTGGCTATGTCACATCGACCCTCCAGATATTCGGGGACCTCAACTATTACCCGCAAGTATGGTCCTTCGATCCCGCTTCACCTGATGCGTGTTTGTTGGAAATCTTTCCAGTAACGCGGTACCAAGTACCCGACTCGCTGATCCAAGTGCTCCAGGACACGGACTTCGTCTCGATCGATGTCGTAGCGACCGATGAAAACCTGATCCCGCATACCACCTCGCTCGTTCCGTTGGGCACGCACAGCGCATGTTCGCTCTTTGTCGGGATCGAACAGGAAGACAAGGTGCATCATGACTTTGAAGTCATCAGTTCGCTCGTGGAGAAGGGTGGATCCATCAGGGTCCGAGCGGATCGCGACGCGAGGATCGAGGTGTTCTCTTCGGCAGGCACGTTGGTGATCGCCACCTCGCTGAAGGCCAACGCGGAGGGGCGGATCACCACGGATGGTTGGGCGAAGGGCAGCTATTTGGCCCGCGCCATATCGTTGGACGGTTCTTGGATCTCGGGCGCAAAGCCGGTCGTCGTGTATTGAGAGATACGCTTGGGGCCACTTGTTCGCGGCCAGCACATCCGTCCGGCATTGCCGATGGTAGACCATCCGTCGGCCTACAGGCCATTCCCTACATTCGTGCCCCGAAAAATTCCAGACCCTTCCCATGTCCAGCACCGCCGACATCAACATCGGATCCTACATCCGCTTCAACAACGACATCTGCCAGATCATGGAGTGGCAGCACCGCACGCCGGGAAACCTGCGTGCCTTCTACCAGGGAAAAATGCGCAACCTGCGCAACGGCAAGCTCAACGAGCACCGCTGGCGCAGCGGCGAGGTGATCGACGTGCTGCGCGTGGAGATCCACGAACTGCAATACCTCTATCGCGAAGCCGACAACCTCGTGCTGATGAACCCCAACACGTTCGAGCAGCTCTATGTGCCCGCCGCCCTGTTCGGCGACGCCATGGGCTTCATGAAGGAGGAGATGATCATGCAAGTGGGCTATGAGAGTGAGATCCCCATTTTCGCACGCCCCCCGAAAGTGGTGGAACTGGCGGTGACCTACACGGAGAACATCGTGAAGGGCGACACCAGCAACAAGGTGATGAAGACCGCCAAGCTGGAAACCGGCGTGGAGATAAATGTGCCTTCGTTCGTTGATATCGGCACGGTGGTGCGCATCGATACGGAGACGGGCGAATACCTCGACCGCGTCAAGAAGTGATCACAGGGGCGACGCTCTCGTCGCCCAGCATCCGATCGGAACAACCCTGTGGACGACCACAGGGTTTTCTGTTTTCCGGCACGGCTACCTTCGCCGACGCATGGATCTGAAGCAACCCATCACCGCCGAAGAGGTCGCGGACATCATCGGCGCGAAGGCGCTGGGCAATACGCAGCGACCGGTCACCGGCATCAACGAGATCAATCGTGTGCGCGATGGCGATCTGGTGTTCGTGGACCATCCGAAGTACTACACCAAGGCGTTGAACAGTGCGGCGTCCGTGGTGCTCATCAACAAGGATGACGTCGTGATCCCCCAAGGCAAAGCCATCATCTTCTGTGCGGATCCTTGCGCGGAATACAACAAGCTTGTGGCGCATTTCAGCCCGCGCTCGGGCTGGGGCGGCATGGGCCCTTCCATCGGCAGGAACAGCGAGGTGCATCCAACAGCGGTGATCGGCCCGGAGGTGAACATCGGCGCTGATTGCAACATCATGCCCGGCGTGGTGATCTATGGCCCAGCGACCATTGGTGACCGCGTAACGATACATGCGAACACGGTGCTCGGTGCCGATCCGTTCTACTTCAAGAAACGGCCGACAGGCTATGACAAAATGATCCCGTGCGGCAGCGTGGTGATCGAGGACGATGTGGAGATCGGCGCGTTGTGCGCCATCGATCGCGGCGTTAGTGCCGACACGCGCATCGGCCAAGGAACGAAGCTCGACAATCACGTGCAGGTGGGCCATGATACGCTCATCGGAAAACACTGCCTCATCTGCGCGCATGTGGCCATCGCGGGGGCCGTGGTGATCGAGGATGGCGTGACGCTCTGGGGGCAGGTGGGCATCCCCAGCAAAGTGACCGTCGGGAAAGGCGCGGTGATACTCGGGCAGAGCGGCATCATGAGCAGCGTGGAAGGCGGCAAGAGCTACCTCGGCTCGCCAGCGGGCGAAGCCAAACGCAAACTCCGCGAGATCGCATTGATCGCACGGCTACCGGAGATCGTGAAGAAATTGGGCATCTGACGATGACCCGCTTGGACCGCATCAGCGAACGATTGAACTTGAAAGAGTTCCAACTGCGCGCACTCCTCGATGTGACCAAGGCGATCAACAACAACCTCCAGCGCGAGGAGCTGTTGAAGTTGTACGGCAGCATCATGCGCGAAGAACTGGGCATTACGCGGCTCATGCTTTTCGAGAACGGTGGAAGTTGGCGATGCGCCCATGCGTTCGGGGCGGATGGGAGCCAGCAGCTGGTGGATGTGCGGCCATTGATGGAGGTATACCGCGATATCCAGTTCATCGGATCGGGCGAGGAAGAACTGCTCAGCGGCTTCGACATCGCCGTGCCTGTCTTCCACCGCGAACTTCCCCTGGCATTGCTGCTTATCGGCGACATCGATGAGGAGGAACGGCGCGTGAGCCCTGCGGTGAAGCACTTGAACTTCATCCAGACGCTCACGAACCTGATCGCTGTGGCACTGGAGAACAAGCGGTTGGGGAAAATGGCCCTGCAACAGGAACGCGACAAGCGCGAGCTTGAACTGGCCGCGGACATGCAGGCGATGCTGATCCCGCGCGATCTGCCCAACGATGCGACCGTGCAGGCCGCCGCCTGGTACCTGCCGCACCGCTCGGTGGGCGGCGACTACTACGATGTGATCCGCATCAACGAACATGAACTGGTGATCTGCGTGGCGGATGTGAGCGGAAAGGGCATGGCGGCCGCTCTCCTGATGTCGAATTTCCAAGCCACGTTGACCGCGATGTTGCCCTTGGGCTATGCCCGCCTGGACCAATTGATCGTAGACCTGAACGCGAACGTGATGGACCGCGCCCGTGGTGAGCGCTTCATTACGCTCTTCATCGGTGCGGTGGACACGCGATCGGGTCTGCTGCGCTATGTGAACGCCGGCCACAATGCCCCGATCCTCTGGCGTAAGGGTGCATTTTCGGAACTCACCAGTGGAAGCATCGCACTGGGCATGCTCCCTGAACTTCCTTTTGTGAAAGTGGGCGAGGCCCAGGTGAACAGCGGCCTGCTGCTCAGCTACACCGATGGCCTGATCGAGCAGGAGGACGCATACGGTGCCGCGTTCGACATGCAACCCCTACGGCAGGCCTTGGAGCAGTTCGGTCCCGGAGGGCCGCAGGCCGTGAACGAAGCGCTCATCGCTACCTTCGAGGCGCATCGCGCAGGCTTGCCTTACCTCGATGATATCGCCTTGCTGACCTGCCGCTTCGCCTGAAGAAGAGAGACTACTGGCAAATCTTCAAACCAACTCTTCGACCTTCCTCGTGGGGTACTTCAGGTCCATCACCACCAGCATCGCGGTGAAGCCCCAGAAGGGCACGCTCGCCTTGTCGAGATCGAGGAAGTTGTTCAGTGTGCCGTGGATGTAGTAGGTGACCAGCCCGAAGAACGCCGCGCCTATCATGCGTTTGTCCATGCCCGGTGGCATGCGCGACCATAGCCGGACGGCGGTCCAACAACTCACGGTCACCAGCGCGATAACCAAGGCGATGCCAGGTATGCCCTGTTCCGCGAGCGGACCCAGGAATTCGCTATGCGCATTCCCGATCAGTCCGAAATTGCTGCTGATAATGGTGCGGTCCGCCGCTGCTTGGAATGGCGCGTATTGGAACATGAAGGTGCCCGGTCCCCAGCCCATGATCGGCCGCTCTTCGAACATGCGCAGCGCCGAATGCCACTTGTTGATGCGCTCCAGGTTGCTCGCGTCCGTACTGATGTTGCCGGCGGAAGTAATGTGCTTGGCGAAATCGTTGCTGCTCTGGTCCTTGTTGCGCTCCAAGGCGATCGTGATCTGGTCCTGGTTGGTCAGGTACAGTGTTCCGAGGAGCAATGTCACCGCACCCACGACCCAGGCCGGTACACGTGATCGCATCACCAGGAAAGTCGCCAAAGCACCAACAACACCCACCCAGGCGGCGCGCGTGTAGGAGTAGATCATGCCGGCGGTAAGCATCATCAGGAAGAAGGCAGCAACGGCGCGGCGCGCGAAGGAGTAGCCGGGCATTCCCACGGCCGTGAAGGCGAAGGGAAAGAAGAACGCGATGATCGCGCCATAACTGGTGTGGTCCTTGAAAAAGGGTTCCATTACCCAGTGCGCGGGATCCTGCGCGAAGTGGAACGTGGAGTGCCGGATCAATGTGTAAGCGATCACGATCACCAGACCGGTCATGTAGAGCCACGCGAACCGGTGCATGTTGCGCGTGTCCTGGAACAAGCGGGTGCCCATGAAGTACATCGCGCAGACGAACCAAAGCCGGGCCGCCAGGTATTTCGCGCTGACAACAGGCATGCTGCTCGGAATGATGCAAATGGCCATCCACACCAGCTGCAGGAGGATCATGATCGTGATCGGATGCCGCCATACGCGGTTATCCAGCACGTCTTTCTCCAGGCCGAGCTTGAGCAGAAAGAGCAGCATGATGCACACCATCAACGGCTCGGTGGGCAGCGACACCCCGATGCCGCCGAGATCGAGCTGCTCCAGGTTGATCGAGAGCGGTGTGGCGAACACGATGAACAGGAGCACTTTGTCCACCGAGGCCACGATGGCCCAACCGATGAGCAACACCGCCGGCAACAGGTTCAGCCAGTAGAATTCCCGGGAACAGAACAGGGCGTTCACCGCGATGAACAAGGCGCACGCCGCAGGGATCCAGTGCTCCTTCAGCGCCCGCACCATGGCTTCAGCGTTGTGGTCGGCCTTTCGCTCCGGCCTGATCCCGTAACAGCACCAGTACGAAACACAGGAAGCTCGCGGAGATCACGCTGATCAGTACGATGATCCAGCGCAAGGGATAGATCTTCTTGTCCGGCACCTCCGGATACACCACCACGTTCGTGTACGTGAGCTCCTTCGTCATGTCGTTCACCGCGTGCTCATAGTCGGTGAGGATGTGGCTGTACTCGTCCCGGAAAATATCACTGAGGTTGGTGAGCGAACGGAGTTCTCCACCCTTTTCCTCCAGTTCGCGCATCATGCCCTTGATCGCGTCCTTCTGTGTTTGCGTGCCGCCATTGGTCATCAGCTTCGCGTAGGCCTTGGTGAGTTCCTTGCTCTGGCTGTCGTATGCAAGAAGGCCGCTGCTGTTGCGTAGGGCCGTGAGCTTGGTCTCCACGCTGTCCAACTTGGTCTTCGCATGGCCGAGCGCTCGTTCGGCGATGCGCAGGACCTCATCGGATTTCTCCCGTTGCAGTCGGCGCGCGAGCAGGTTCACCTGGTCGAGGATCATGGTCACCATGCGCTGT
The DNA here is from genome assembly GCA_031371785.1 of Flavobacteriales bacterium. Classification (GTDB taxonomy): domain Bacteria; phylum Bacteroidota; class Bacteroidia; order Flavobacteriales_F; family PHOS-HE28; genus PHOS-HE28. The sequence goes on from JANMKC010000067.1 coordinate 7,958, forward strand.
GCGGTGTCCGGGTCTTCGTCCGTCACTTCGATCTGCACGCTCTCGTAGCGTGTCTTGCTGATCTCCACGCGCTCCTTGTAGATGTTGTAGAGGATGAAACGGCTGCCCCGCGCGGCCTTGTCCACCTTGTAGTGCCCCATCAGGTCGAAGCGATGCACCACCGTGTCGCGGATGCTGTTGCTCTCGAGCAATTGCAGCAATTGGTCGGCGCGTGTTTCGATCGAGTAGCTGGTCAGGTTCACCGGGTATACGATGGCCGATGAACGGTAACGCGGTTTCACGAAGGTCGGGCCGCTGAACACCACGGCCATTGCTGCCGAGCCGATGGCTACTGCGGCGAACAGGCGCCAATGGTCGATGAACACCGCGAAGAAGCGCGAGAAGGTGAAGCGATCATCCATGGGCCTGGCGCAGCTTGTTGATGTTCTCCTGCACGGTGATGAACAAGAGCGCCAGCAGGAAGCCGCTCACCGCGCTGATCACCGCGATCAACCAGCGCACGGGATAACTTTTCTTGTCCGCAGGCACCGCCTTGTTCACCAGGAATTTGTGCGGCAGATCGCTTTCGAGGTCGGCACGCGCCTGGATCAGCTTCGTGCGCAGCATGGCTTGCCGCCATACTTCATTGTCGAGCTGGCCTTGTAGGATAAGGTAGGATCCACCGTACTGGGCGAGCACCTTGAACTTCTCGTCGAACGCACTGATCGCGCGCTGGTCGCCTTTCACGATGGCCGCACCGAGATACTCATTGAAGCGTTCGCTCTGCGTGTGGTAGTCCTGCACACCGAGTTCGCGGATGTGGCCCAAGCTGTCGTTGAGCAGCGCGATGGCATGCTCCGCTTCGGCGAGTTTGGATTCCACGAGGTGTACTCCGATGCTGGCGCGTTCCATCTGCATGCCGTTCCACACGCTGTCCAGCTCCTGCGAAATGAAATTGGCCATGTCCGCCGCACGCTGTCGGTCCTCGTCCATCACCGTTACGCGCACACTGCCGAACTTGGTGTAGGCGAAGGACACATGGTCCTCGAACGCCTCGCGCAATTCCGCCTGTTTGTGCGTGTTGCTCAACTTGATCCGATAAGCGGCCATCAGGTCGAACTTTTCCGCTGTGCGTTCGCGCACCTCGTCGCTCTGGAGCATCTGCAGCAATTGTTGCGCGTCCTCTTCGTCGCCCAGCGCCAGAATGTCATCGCGCGAACTGTTCCCGTCGGTAAGCACCGAGCGGCTCACGCTATTGCTGATGGCGGGATACAGGATCACCTCGCTCTTGAACTGCTCATGGATGATGAAGGACGCACCGATGCCCGCAACGGCGCCCAGCAGGGTGATGCCCGCGAGGATCCTCCACTTGCTCCAGAGGAAGATCAGCAGATCGAAGGAGTTCCCGGAGCGCGCGCGCTGTTCGTCTGCCATAAGTGTGGGTGGAAAAAGGACGGCGAAGATAACCGGTGCCCTTGTTCAGTCCCGGCCCGTTCCGCGCACCCCCGAATTCCTTCGGGACAGCATGCCTGGCAACACGGATCGCAGCCCCGCCAGCGGAAGCATACCGGTGCTTGTGGCCACGGCCAGCCCCATGATCATGATCGCTGGTGCGGCGATCGACAACGAAAGGCCATGGGAAGCCATGACCGCAGCGATCGCGACCAATGCCGCAGCATAGAGCAGCGCTCTGGACAGATGCCGCACGGATGGCCGCAGATGGAACTTACGCGCAGCGATGAGCACCTGCGCGAGAGCGGTAAGCGATTGCGTGATGAGCCCCGCCCAGGCCGCGCCCAATGCTTGATATCGAGGGATCAGCACCAGGTTCAATCCGATGTTGAGCACCATGCCGCAGGCCGCCATCCAGTTCAATGTACGCAGGTCGCCGCTGGCGGTGAGCAGGGTGCCGAAGATGTACGTGATGCACACCGCCACGAAGCTCCAGATCATTACCGCGAAGGCCGGTGGTGCCGCAGGTTCCGTGCTTTCATGGTAGCGCAAGCGCAATACTTCCGAGGAATAGAAGCAGCCGATCACTGCGACGATCAATGTGCCGGTGAGGACCAACCGCAAGGCGAGGCCCGTCAATGGGCCCACATCGGTCTTCTCCTTCAGCATGCGGCTGAACATGGGCAGCAGCAATCCCGCGAAGAGGAACCCGAGCATGTTGAACGATTCGAAGAAACGGAAGCCTTGAGCGTAAATGCCCGCATGGCGCGCGCCATCGGGCGACATGCGTTCGAGCATGAGGGTGTCCGTGCGGTAGTAGAAACTCATCAAGAGCACGAGCAATGCGAACGGGAAGCTCTGCCGGAGCAGATCACGCGTGAAGACGCCCTTCCAGCGTGGGCGTGGAAAGCCCGCGTACTTCGCCACCAGGGCGAAGGCGATCAACGCGGTGATCCCGTACGCGGCCGTCTGCGCGAACGCGAACCATACGATAGGTACCGGCTTGTGCGCGAAGCGGCCCCACAGCAGCCACGCGCAGATGCCGATGAGCAGCACCCGATCGAGCACGGAGAGCAGGCTGTCCTGCGCGAATCGTTGCGACCCGGCGATGTTGCTGCGCAGATAGAGGATGGTGGAAACGAGCAGCTGGTTGAACGCCAGGATCGCGAGCAACGTCAGCTGCGTTCCGCGATAACCGATCACTATGGCGACGATCATGATCACGGCACCATACAGAAAGGCCAGCAAGGCGCGCACCGTGAGGATGCCGCTCACCTGGTCGCGCATGTGCGCGGTGTTCTGCGCGATGTGCCGCGTGTTCCAATTGGTGATGCCGAAGTCCAGCAGGATGTTGAGCAGGAAGCTCAGTGAGAGCAATGCCGCATACATACCGTACGCTTCCGTGCCCGCGCGCACCTGCACCTCCGCGTCGATGCCCAGGATGTAGAAGGGCTTCACCAGCAGGTTGAGCACCAGCACAAGGGCGAGGTTGGTGACGAATACGCGCCGCATGGCGCGAAGAAAGGTGCTTCACGCGACAGGCGCAGGCCGCGAGGGTGCTTTCTTCGCACCGTGCGCATCGCCATCAACACCCGCCTGTTGTTGCCCGACAAGCTCGAAGGCATCGGCTGGTTCGCACACGAAACACTTTCGCGCATTATCCGAGCGCATCCTGAGCATCACTTCCTGTTCCTGTTCGATCGCGCATTCGATGCGCGATTCGTCTACGCCAACAACGTGGAACCCATCGTGGTGCCGCCACCGACGCGCCATCCGGTGCTCTATCGTATCTGGTTCGAGCATATGTTGCCACGCGCCTTGAGAAAGCACAGGGCCGACATGTTCGTTTCGCCGGACGGCTTTCTCAGCACACGCACCGCGATCCCCCAGATCGCGGTGATGCATGACCTCAACTTCGAGCACTACCCGGAAGACCTGCCGCGCGCATACAGCCGCTATTACCGCGCATGGTTCCCCCGCTTCGCGAAGAAAGCGTCGCGCATCGTCACCGTTTCGGAGTTCAGCAAGCAGGACATCGCGCAGCGCTACCATGTGGACCCGTCGCGCATTGACGTGGCGCACAATGGGGTAGGGGAGATCTTCTCGCCGCTGAACGAGGCGGAGAGAACCGCCGCACGGGCGAAACTTACCGATGGCGCGCCCTACTTCGTTTGTGTGGGTGCCATGCATCCGCGCAAGAACATCGCACGATTGCTGGAGGCCTTCGATCGGTTCGCCGAGCAGCACGGGGAGGTGAAGTTGCTGATGGTGGGCGAGCGCATGTTCCGCGATGAACGTATGGAGCGCGCGTGGAACGCCATGCGCCATAAGGAGCGCGTGGTCTTCACGGGAAGGCTCGGCCAGCAGGCCCTGCGCGAAGCGTTGGGAGGTGCGCTCGCGTTGGCCTATGTGAGCTACTTCGAAGGCTTCGGCATTCCCGTGGCGGAAGCGATGAAGTGCGGTGTGCCGGTGATCGCCGCCAACGCCACCAGCTTGCCCGAAGTCGCGGGAGAGGCGGCGATCTATTGCGATCCGTTCAATCTGGAGAGCATCAGTGACGCGATGGCAAGGGTGTGTGGCGACGGAGCTTTGCGCGAACAACTCGCCCGCGCTGGTGTGGCGCGCGCGCGGCGATACTCATGGGATCGCACCGCTGAAACGCTATGGGCCAGCATCGAACAGGTGTTGAGCACAGTCCGTAACACATGAGGCTCGCATCCTGTCATACCAAGGGATCGCTGGAGGCGGGCTGCGATGAAGCCGGTCGTGGCTGCCTCGCTGGTCCCGTGGTCGCCGCTGCGGTCATTCTTCCGGCCAAAGCGAAACTGCCCGGCCTGAACGATTCAAAACAGTTGAGCCAGGCTCGGCGCGAAGCGCTGCGGCCCTTGATCGAACAGCAAGCCATCGCCTGGTGCGTAGCGCACGCAACGGTGGAAGAGATCGATCGGGTGAACATCCTGAACGCCTCCTTCCTCGCGATGCATCGCGCTATCGATGGTCTTTTGCGCCGACCTGAACTCCTGCTCATCGACGGCAACCGCTTCACGCCCTACTTCGGCATCGCGCACCTGTGCATCATCGAAGGTGATGGCCGGTACCGCAGCATCGCCGCCGCCAGCGTGCTGGCGAAAACGCATCGCGATGAGCTGATGCGCGAGCTGCATTCCGAACAGCCACGTTTCAATTGGGCTGTGAACAAGGGTTACCCGACGGTAGAACATCGAACGGCGATCGAGCTGCACGGCCCGTGCGATCATCATCGGCGCAGTTTCCGGTTGTTGCCCCAGACGCCCGTCCTGCGCTGAGCGAGCCGGAGCGGCTTCCGCCAAACCTTCCACACGCCGCTGTGCGAAAGGCTTCGGTACCGCGTGGACCGCACCGGACCTGGGCACGCAACTTTGAGCCTCTCCTATGCGCCGCCCGCTCATCGCACTGCTCTTGCTCGCCATTGTTGGCAGCATTGCGTGGTGGCTGTGGGAATGGAGCAGTGATACGTTGGTGAAAGCCGACCCATGGCGGGCGATACCGCTGAACACGGCGGTGATCATCGAGGTTCCCGCGCCATTGGCCACGTGGGAGCGCTTTACCAGCACCTCGCAATTGTGGACGGCATGGGATAGCGCGCCCGGATGCGCCGCTCTCAACGCGATGATGTTGCGCCTGCGTGATGTTGCCGATGGTGATGCCGCACTTCACGGTGCCATCGACGGTTCCGAACTGCTGGTCGTATTCGCACCATCCGGTGAGGACTTCAGCACATTGGTCGTATGGCCTTTGGCCGTGGACAGCAAAGCGATGGGCAAGCTCGGTCCCGCGCTGGGTGCCGACCTCGGCCCTTTGTCATCGTTCTGGCACGACGGCCATGCGACCGCGACTCCGGACCCTTCGCTGCCCGCGATGCAGCTCGCGTTCGCGGATGGGCTTCTGTTGTTGAGCGACCGTCGCGCCACCATTGATGACGCGGTGTCGCAGTTGAAGGCCGGGAGCGCACTGGCGGCCGATACCCTGTTCATCAAGGCGCGCCGCTCATTGGGCGCGGGCAGCGACGCGCACGTCCTGGTGAACCTGCAGTGCGCGCAGCGACTTCTCACCACATGGTTGCGTCCCGAAGCCATGGACGAACTGCAACAAGTCGTCGGTTGGGCAGCGGTGGATCTGCGCCTTCGGCCGGAAGCCGCGCTCTTCAGCGGATTGCTCTTCGCCTCGAACGTGCCCAAAG
>JANMKC010000374.1:0-6273 GCA_031371785.1 Flavobacteriales bacterium
TTCATCACTGTGCCGCACCCCACGGTGCTGCGGTTGATCGACCATCCGTGGTTCCAGCGGCTGCGTTACATCAAGCAGCTCGGCCTGTCGCATCTCGTGTATCCTGGCGCACTGCACACGCGCTTCCACCATGCGCTCGGCGCGATGCACCTGATGGGCCAGGCGATCCAGGTGCTCCGTAGCAAGGGCCACGAGATAACGGAAGAAGAGTCGCTCGGCGCCCACATCGCGATCCTGCTGCATGATGTGGGGCACGGTCCGTTCAGCCATACGCTGGAGCACAGTCTTGTTGAAGGCATAGGCCACGAGGATATCAGCGCCCTGGTGATGGATGCGCTGAACGAGCAGCTCGATGGTGCACTGACAACGGGCATTTCGATCTTCCGTGGCCAGCATCCGAAACAGGCGCTGCATCAATTGGTGAGCAGTCAGCTCGACGTGGACCGTATGGACTACCTGAACCGCGACAGCTTCTACACCGGCGTGAGCGAGGGCGTGATCGGCGGCGACCGCATCATCAAGATGTTGGAGGTGGTGAACGACCGGCTCGTGGTGGAGGAGAAGGCGATCTACAGCATCGAAAAGTTCATCGTTGCCCGGCGATTGATGTACTGGCAGGTGTACCTGCACAAGACCGTGGTGGCGGCCGAGGGCATGCTGCAAGAGGCGCTGCGACGGGCGAAGACGCTCGCGACTTCGGGAAAAGAAGTGTTCGGATCCCCGGCCCTGCAACGCTTCCTGCGCACACCACATGAGCGCGCTTCGTTCAGTGACCCGCAGGTGCTGCGCGATTTCCTGAAGCTGGATGATCACGACATCATGGGCGCAGTGAAGGTGTGGGCCGATCATGACGACAAGGTGCTCAGTATCGTTTGTGCCGATCTCGTTACGCGGCGCACCTACCGCATCCGCTTGCAGGACAAGCCTTGGGAAGCCGAACGGATCGCGCGCATCAAGGCCGCAGTAGCGAAGAAGCTCGGCATCGGGATCGAAGAGGCCGATCACTTCGTCCTCACCGACCGCATCATGAACAACGCCTACGATCCCGCCCAGGAACGCATCGACCTGCTTTACAAGGACGGCAGCTTGCGCGACATCGCTGAAGCCAGCGACAACTTCGGCATACAAGCGATGGCGCGGGCGGTGGAGAAGTGGTACTTGGCGTATCCGAGGTGGTTGGGGGTGGAATGGTTCGGGTAAAGCGAGTTTCACCACTGAAGCCTTTTCAGAGCTTGATGAATCGGCCCGATGCCACCCGATCATTACTCACAATACGTAACATGTACGCACCGTTCGCAAGGTCACGGACCTCGATGGCGACATGTTCCGTCACGTCGCCGGATCTCATCAGCTTTCCAGAGGCGTCCGCGATAGACCACTGCGAACCAGGACCCCAGCTATCGAAGTTGATGAACATTAAGTCCTCGACAGGATCCGGAAAGACACGCAACGCGGGACCGCTCTTTTCATCCACTTGGGTTGAGGCCGCAATAGACACTATTGCCGCTTCTGTTATTACAGGTTCATTGAAGTCGAAGTAGATGTCCGCCACGTTGGTGACATGATCGCCAAGCTGCAGCGTGGTACTGGGCAGGATATTGAACCGAACGAAGCCATGGCTGTTCAGTTCATCAGTTCCGCTATCCGGCAGGTAAATGCCATCGAAGACGAACACAAGCACTCCATGTTCGAGGGACCAAGTGGTAGCATGACTGCTCGAAAGAAATTGAAAACTGCTCCACTGGAGGTCCGGACTCAAGGTGTCGATGACCACAATGCGTTCAGCGTATGAATTGCCTGTGTTCTGGAAGCGTATCGAGTAAGTCAGGCGTTCGGCATTCTGCACCTCGCTCGGTGTGAGATTATCGGGGAATACGGATTTGTCATTCGGGTCCAATCCATTGATGGTGAAGCTTTGGAACGCGATCACATTGTCGGCCGGATAGAGATCACCTGCGATCGGGGAAACTGTGGCGGTATGTTCCAATGGTGTTCCCATCGGTGTCCCGGCAGGAATGCGTAACGACAGGACGATCGCTTGTTGCATGCCCGGCTGAAGTGTTCCCAGATCCCACGTGATGGTCTGGCCCGAGATCGATGTTGCGGACACTTCGCTTTCCAAGAATTGATCCACCGTATCCAGGACAAGGGTCGCAGTGGCTGGCACTGGCAGCGTGCCGACGTTCCGTAACGTAAGCCACCCTGACCGGACGAAGCCCGATCTCGGAGGCATCGTGTAGAAGTCTACGCGCAGGTCCTGCATGTTCGGAATGGTGATGAACCCGAAGTCGTTCAAACTGTCCTGATCCGTGCAGGACTGCAAGTATGCTGTGTGGCCGCCGATAGGCGAAATCGAGGAAACGTAGGGATCGGTGAGCGCATTGATCGAATAGCTGCCTGGCCCAACGTTCAACATGAATTTTCCAGCACTGTCACTACCACACAAACTACCGCCCGGTTGAACCTCCAGAGTCGCGTAGGGGTGTGCCGCTTCTCCTGGATCGAAGACGCTATCACTGTCCTGATCGGCATAGGTTGTCCCAGAAATGGCGGCCGCTGTGCATGTTGGGCCGTAGATGATACATGGGCGCTGCCTCAGCCAAACAGGGTTGATCGTAAAGTCGTTCTGTGGAACGTTTGGCAGGCAATCAATACCGGAGAACTCGACGTACATGTACATGTCATCATGCAACCAAGGGAGGCAGTGCACAAGTGGGCAGAAGGTCAACTCAACACTTGAAAGTGATGTGGGAAACCGATCCGGGACGTGTGTCAACAGCGGGCAATTGGTCACTGTCAGGGATGCGAGGTGTTCACCAAAAGCAGGCAGGTCCGATAGCAATGGATTCCACTGTATAACCAACAACTCCATCTTGTCCGGAAATGGTTGGAGTGGGCTTGGAACGTTGAGTTCCTCAAGCCGGAGATAGACGAGCGAATCCGGCCACATCGGATATTCGGTCAGTAGCGGGAGTTCTGTCAACCAGAGGTTACTGATACCAATTGGCAGATCCGGAAGTTCACTGAGCTGTGGACAGTGCTTCACCCAAAGCGATCCCAATTCTGGATCAAGTGGGGGAACTACATCCAACTCTGTCATGTCTATCAACGAGAGTGCCGCAAGCCCGGAAGAAAAGTCAGGCAGCGAGTCGAGCACGAAATTCGTTTCGATGTCGAGTCCTCTCAACGATGTAGGCCACGGCCCAATGACAAAAAGATCCGGTAACCCGCGAAACTCGATCTGTTCGATCCGGTCAGGGAGATCGGGCAATTGCACAAGGCCCGGAATGTCTTCCAGCACCAGTCTCCGCAGCGAATCAGGAAACGCCTCAATAGTGGCTGGACCAAGTTGTTCAAGAGTGCCAATGGCGAGATACCTCGCATTGGGCAATGCCCCGATACCGGTCAGATCGCACGACGGCCAATTGATAACGAGGGTGAATGATGTATCCGTTTGGATCAACTCATTGTTCGGATCGAACCATCCAGCAGCATCTACGCATCCCGGTGCTTGCTGATCGAACCACACCCGCAGATTTGTGTCCGGGAGGAAGACAGACTGTGCTTGTAACTGAAGTGACAGGGCAAGTGCAGGCAGAAGAAGGGAAAGAAATGTGACCTGTGCTTTCGACATGAGAATTTTGGGAGCCTCGTCGTGGACCATCAAACCTATGGATAAGGGATGCGACGGAGACCAAATTGCCTTTGCCAACTTGTGAAGCATGGTGGGCGTGAGGAAAGTGTTGATCCATTCCATGGACGCCCGATGGATAGCTTTGCCGTTCAACCAACCGTCTCCCATGAACACCAACTGGTCCAAGATCCTCCTCTTCAGCCTGCTCTCTTTCGCGCTGGGCTTTCTCATCTGCTGCTGCTGCTGCGGGCGCGGATGCCACCGCCACGGTGGTTGCGATGGCGAGCGCGGCTGCGAAATGCGTGAAGGCTGCGAGCACGGCGGCATGAAAGGCGATTGCTGCAAAGGCGGCATGGGCGACATGAAGGGTGGCTGTATGCATGGTGATATGAAAGGTCGCTGCTGCAAAATGGACAGCCATTGCGAGGAGCGCACGCATACCATCATCAAGGGCCTCGAAGCGTCGAACTTCCAAGGCGATACCACCATCAAGGACGACGGTGCGACCATCCATGTGAGCCGCCATGGCGACAAGATGGAAGTGAAGGTGGAGATGGCCGACAGCATGAAAGTGGAGGAGAAGACCGTGGAGGTCCACTGAGACGAGGGATTCTATCTTCGCCAGCCGCCCTTACCGGCGGTTGACCAATGCAGTTCTCCGCAGGCCAGATCGCCGAATTGCTCGAAGGCACCGTGGACGGTGACGCCCAGGTGCTGGTGATGGACGTGAGCAAGATCGAAGAGGGACGGCTCGGCACGCTCACCTTCCTGGCCAATCCGAAGTACACCGAGCATGTGTACACCACGGCCGCCAGTGTGGTGATCGTGGAGAAGGGATTCACGCCCACCAAGTCGATCCCGAAGCATCTTACGTTGATCCGTGTCGCCGATCCGCGCGCGGCCTTCGCCCTGTTGCTCGATCTGCACGAGAAGCAACAGCACGACAAGATGGGCATTGAGCAGCCCAGCTACGTGAGCCCCAAGGCCGTGATCGGCAAGGGCGTCTACATCGGCGCGTTCTGCTACATTGGCGATGGCGCGGTGCTCGATGAGGGCGTGAAGATCTATCCCAATTGCACGGTCGGTGATCACGCGCGCATCGGCAAGGGCACGCGGATACAGGCGAACGTGAGCGTGTACACCAAGTGCGTCATCGGCGCTGATTGTATCATCCACAGCGGCACGGTGATCGGCGCGGACGGCTTCGGTTTCACCATCAACGCGAAAAGCGAACAGGAGAAGATCCCGCAGATCGGCAATGTGATCATCGAAGACGATGTGGAGATCGGCGCGAACTGCACGATCGACCGCGCGACCTTGGGCAGCACCATCATCCGCAAAGGCGTGAAACTGGACAACCTGATCCAGATCGGCCACAACGCGGAGATCGGGGAGCACACCGTGATCGTCTCGCAGACCGGCATCGCGGGCAGCAGCCGCATCGGCAAGTACTGCATGATCGGTGGCCAGGTGGGCATCGCCGGTCACCTCGTGATCGGTGATCGCGTGAAGATCGCCGCGCAGAGCGGCATTGGCAGCAACATAGCGGATGACGCGGTGGTGCAGGGCTCTCCGGCCTTCACCATCGGCGAATACAAACGCAGTTATGTGCTGTTCCGCAACTTGCCGGAGATCAAGCAACGCATCGATGCGCTGGAGAAGGCGATGCAAGCATCGCCCCAGCCTGAAGAGTGAACCACAGATGAACACGGATGGACACGGATAAAAGAAGGTTGAAGACGGATCAACGGGAGGTGCACTCCCGCATCCATCCCTGTTTATCGGGGTTCGTGTGTGGCTGTTTTCATTCCCCGCGATCCAACTGAAATGAACCGCGACAAGCAACACACCCTCAAGAAGTCAGTGTCCGTGAAAGGCGTGGGCCTGCACACTGGCGAACCGGTGACACTGACACTGCGTCCCGCGCCCATCGGCCATGGCTACAAGTTCCAGCGCACGGATATCGAAGGCGAACCGATCATCGAGGCGGATGCCGAACTGGTGGTGAGCACTGAACGTGGCACCACGCTCGGCAAAGGCGATGTGCGCGTGAACACCACCGAGCATGTGCTGTCCGCGCTGTACGCGTTGAACGTGGACAACTGCCTGCTGCAATTGAGCGGTGCGGAAGTACCGATCATGGACGGCAGCGCGTTGCCCTTCGTGCTGGACATCGAAGAAGCGGGCATCGAGGAACAGAACGCCCTGCGCGATTGGTGGGAGATCAAGGCGCCGATCTGGTTCGAAACGCGCGAACGCGGTACCGAAATGCTCGGCGTGCCCGAACCTGCGGGCGAATTCCGCCTGACGGTGATGGTGGACTATCACAGCCCGGTGCTCGGCACACAGCACGCGAGCATGTACCGCTCGGTGGAGTTCCGCGATGAGATCGCACCATGCCGCACCTTCGTCTTCCTGCGTGAACTGGAGCAGCTCGCGAAGGCCGGATTGATCAAAGGCGGCGATCTGGACAACGCCATCCTGTTGGAGGATCGCGAAGGCACGACCAAGGATGATCTGAAGGCCATTGCCAAGTTGCTCGGAAAGGAATACCGCGAAGTGGAGATCCGCCGCAATGGCGTGCTGAACACCACCGACCTGAAGTTCTACAACGAGCCGGCACGACACAAACTGCTCGA
>JANMKC010000395.1:0-3593 GCA_031371785.1 Flavobacteriales bacterium
GTCCTTGATGCGCAGGTTGCCTTTCGCCACGCATGCGTGCAGCGAGCCGTCCTCTCCACGAACGAGGTACCGGCTGCCGGTGGAGCGCATGACGAGACCGGTTGGCATTTCGGATACAAGTGTAGAGAGTGTAAGAAGTGTATGGAGTGAAGTGAGTGAAAGGGAACGCCTGGCGGGATGCTCTTTCACTCGTTCCACTTCTTTCACCCCTGCACTTCTTCACTTCGTGCTCTCCGTGCGCGGGATACATTCGCTGCGTCATGTCCATCTCCGTCCGCAATATCACCAAGCTTTATGGCGCGCAGAAAGCGCTTGACGGTGTTTCGTTCGAGATCGGCGGGGGAGAGGTGGTGGGCTTCCTTGGCCCGAACGGCGCGGGAAAGAGCACGATGATGAAGGTGCTCACCTGCTTCGTTCCGCCCAATAACGGTGAGGCGAGCGTGTGCGGTTTCGACGTGCGCGAAGCCAGCATGGACGTGCGCCGCAACGTGGGCTACCTGCCCGAGCACAATCCGTTGTACACGGACATGTACGTGCGCGAATACCTCGAATTCGTCGCGGGCATTTTCAAGTTGAAGAACGTGGGTACACGCGTGAAGGAAATGGTGGACGCCGTGGGCTTGGGTAGCGAAGCGCACAAGAAGATCGGCGCGTTGAGCAAAGGCTACCGGCAACGTGTGGGCCTCGCGCAGGCGATGATCCACGACCCCAAAGTGCTGATCCTCGATGAGCCCACCAGCGGTCTCGACCCCAACCAGCTCGAAGAGATACGCAAGCTCATCAAGCAGCTCGGCCGCGAGAAGACGGTGATGCTGAGCACGCACATCATGCAGGAGGTCGAAGCCATCTGCACCCGCGTGATCATCATCGACAAAGGGCGTATCGTAGCGGACGACAAGGCCAGCAACTTGCGCGGCGTATCGGCGATGCGGGAAGCGATCGAGGTCGAATTCGACCAAGCCGTGGACGCGCAACGTCTTCTCGCCATCAGCGGCGTTCTGGACGCGAAGCGGAAGCAGGGCAATAGCTGGCTGCTCGCCTGCGCCGCGGACCACGATATCCGCGCCTCCGTGTTCCAGTTCGCCGTGGACAACGGCCTGAAAGTGCTCGCCATGCAGCGTTCCGAGCGTGGGCTGGAGGAGGTCTTCAAGGAATTGACCAAGGGCTGAGCCTCCTTACAAGATAGACCGGACGTGGGCTTTGCGGTGCCCGATCAAAACACCTTCCTTTGCCGCCGCGAAAAACGAACCCCCGATAAGATCGGCCCCGATGGATCGGGATGAAACAGACGAAACACATGCCCTACCTCTTCACTTCCGAATCCGTCAGCGAAGGCCATCCCGACAAGGTCGCCGACCAGATCAGCGATGCCCTCATCGATCACTTCCTCGCGTATGATCCCAGTAGCAAGGTGGCGTGCGAAACATTGGTGACGACCGGCCAGGTCGTGCTCGCCGGCGAGGTGAAAAGCAAAGCTTACCTCGATGTGCAGGAGATCGCGCGGGAGGTGATCCGCAAGATCGGCTACACCAAGAGCGAGTACATGTTCGAGGCGAACAGCTGCGGCATCTTCAGCGCGATCCACGAGCAAAGCCCGGACATCAACCAGGGCGTGGTGCGCAAGAAACCCGAAGAGCAGGGCGCGGGCGATCAAGGCATGATGTTCGGCTACGCATGCCGCGATACGGACACCTACATGCCGCTGCCGCTGGAGCTTTCGCACATGCTGTTGCGCGAGCTTTCCGCGATCCGTCGGGAAGGCAAAGTGATGACCTATTTGCGCCCCGATGCGAAAAGCCAAGTGACCATCGAATACACTGACGACCACAAGCCGATGCGCATCGATGCCATCGTGGTGAGCACGCAGCACGACGACTTCGACAAGGAATCAACGATGCTCGCGAAGATCAAGAAGGACATGGTGGAGATCCTGATCCCGCGCGTGAAGAAGCAACTGCCCAAGCGTGTGCAGTCGCTCTTCGGCAACGACATCAAGTACCACATCAACCCCACGGGCAAGTTCGTGATAGGTGGACCGCACGGGGACACGGGCCTCACGGGTCGCAAGATCATCGTGGACACGTACGGCGGCAAAGGCGCGCACGGTGGTGGCGCGTTCAGTGGAAAGGATCCCAGCAAAGTGGATCGCAGCGCGGCCTACGCGGCGCGACATGTCGCGAAGCATCTGGTGGCCGCAGGCGTGTGTGATGAAGTCCTCGTGCAAGTGGCCTACGCGATCGGTGTCGCGAAGCCTGTCGGCTTCTATGTGAACACCTACGGCACCGCCAAGGTGATGAACAGCGATGGCGACATCGCGCGCATCATCGCGGGCTTGAAGGAGTTCGACATGCGCCCTTACTTCATCGAGAAGCGCTTCGCATTGCGCACACCGATCTATGGCGAGACCGCAGCTTATGGCCACATGGGCCGCGAGCCGAAGAAGGTGACCAAGATCTTCAACAAGGGGAAGGAGAACGAACTGAAAGTGAACGTGGAATTGTTCCCTTGGGAGAAGCTCGATGCGGTGGAGGTGGTGAAGAAGGCGTTCAGGATCTGAGCTTCGCACGACCATTATCTTCGCATCGTCATGAAAGTTCTACTGGATATCAAAGACAGCAAAGCGCAGTTCGTCATGGAATTGCTCAGGAGCCTGACTTTCGTGAAAGCGAAGACCATCACTCCCGCCAAGGCCCAACTGATCGAAGAGATCCAAGAGGCGGTGCGGAACGTGAACCTGGTGAAAGCGGGAAAGTTGAAAGCACGGCCTGCGAGGGAATTGCTGGATGAGCTATAAGGTCGTCACGATCCCGCCGTTCGATAAGCAGATCAAACGGCTGGCGAAGAAGTATCCATCACTGCGCAAGGAGTATCCCGCTCTGATCGATTCGTTGGAAATGGATCCACGGATGGGTACTGGGGTCGGCAGGAATTGCTTCAAGATCCGGTTGGCTATCGCGTCCAAAGGCAAAGGCCGCTCAGGCGGTGCTCGCGTGATCACCCATGTGCATGTGGCCGGCAACATGGTCTTCTTGCTCACGATCTACGACAAGTCCGAGAAGGATGATCTATCCCCGAACGAACTTGATCAACTACTGGCGCTCATCCGCCCTTGACGGTCAAGCGCGCGGCGCGGCATACATCTTCACGTCCCCATCCGTGATCTCCTTCTCGGAGAGGATCACCAAGCGCTCGATCACGTTTCTTAGTTCCCGAACGTTCCCTGTCCACGAGAGCTTCTGCAATTCCTTGATCGCTTTGTCCGTGATCTTCTTCGGCGCGATGCCTTGCTCATCGCACACCAGCTTGATGAAGTGATCGGCCAATAGCGGGATGTCGTCCAGCCGTTCCTTCAGCGCTGGCACGTGGATCGGGATCACACTGAGGCGGTGGAAGAGATCCTCGCGGAAATTGTTCGCATCGATCTCTTTGCGCAGGTCCTTGTTCGTTGCGGCAACAACTCTCACGTTCACCTTGATGTCCTTGTCGCCGCCCACGCGTGTGATGCGACCTTCCTGCAACGCGCGCAGCACTTTCGCTTGCGCGGAAGAGCTCATGTCGCCGATCTCATCCAGAAAAAGCGTACCGCCATCAGC
>JANMKC010000436.1:0-1938 GCA_031371785.1 Flavobacteriales bacterium
ATCTCGGCGCTGGCGCGCATCCCGACGCGCCGCGACGTGGCGATGACCGGGGAGATCACGCTCCGCGGCAAGGTGCTGCCAATCGGCGGTGTCAAGGAAAAGCTGCTCGCCGCGCATCGTGCCGGCATCACCACCATCATCATGCCGAGAGATAACGAGAAGGATCTCGCGGACATCCCGAAGAACGTGCTCGACGTGCTCAGCATCCACCTGGTCAGCCACATGGATGAAGTGCTGAAGATCGCGCTCGACGGTCCATTGACGCCGATCCCGCCGTCGCCCGAGTCGGACTTCGACGGGTCGGCCGACGCGACGACGCACTAAGGGACTTGGGTCCTGGGACTTGGGACTTGGGCAATCAAGCCCAAGCCGCAAGCCCCAAGCCCTCGCAGTTTTCTTTGAAAGTAATCTCTGAATTTGTCACTAGCGCCGCCGGAGCCGAAGGGCTTCCCAAAGACGGCCTGCCAGAGCTTGCGATGGTGGGCCGATCAAACGTTGGCAAGTCGTCCCTGATTAACGCGCTCGTCCGGAAGAAACTGGCCCGCACGAGCGCCGCGCCCGGCAAGACGCGCCTGGCCAATTTTTATCGGGTCGCCGTGGAGCCGCGTCTGCCGTTCCTGCTGGTGGACCTGCCCGGGTTTGGGTATGCGCGCGGCGGCGACCAGGCGCGCGAGGAATTCGACGCGCTCGCGGCCGCGTATTTCGGCGCCCGCGTCAACGATCCGCGATTTCGCGGCGTGTTCGTGCTGGTCGACAGCCGCCATCCCGGCCTCGACAGCGATAACAAAACGTGGAACTGGCTCGACAGCCACGGCGTAGTACGTCACGTCGTGGCGACGAAGGTGGACAAACTGACGCAGTCCGAACGGCGGCGTCATCTCGGGGAACTCGAACGGATTTACTCTGGCCCGGTGACGCCCGTCTCGGCGGAAACCGGCGAAGGATTGGATGCACTGTGGAAGAAGATCGCAAGCCTGACGATACCAACGCGGCCGTAGCAACCGAAGGCGCACCGGCTCCCGCCGACTCGTCCGCCCCGGTTCCAGCGAAGACCGAACCGCAAACCCTCGACCTCTCGACGCTGAAGGAAATGGCGACGACCGCGCTGACCAAGATCGCGCGCGATCTCGAGATTCCCGGCGCGACCGGCATGCGCAAGCAGGAGCTGATCTTCGAGATCCTCCGGGCCCGCGCCGAGAAGGCCGGGTTGATCTTCTCCGAAGGCGTGCTGGAAGTGCTGCCGGACGGATTCGGGTTCTTGCGAGCGCCCGACTACAACTACCTCGCCGGCCCCGATGACATCTACGTGTCCCCCTCTCAAATCCGCAAGTTCGACCTGCACACCGGCGACACCATCTCCGGCCAGATCCGCTCGCCGAAAGAAGGCGAACGCTACTTCGCGCTGATCAAGGTGGAAGCGATCAACTTCGAGCCGCCCGCCCGCGGCAAGGAGCGCGTGTTCTTCGAGAACCTGACGCCGCTCTACCCCGAACAGCAGATTCGCCTCGAGGCGGATCCGGAAAACCTCTCGACCCGCGTCATGGACCTGATGACGCCGCTCGGCAAGGGCCAGCGCGGCCTGATCGTGGCGCCGCCGCGCACCGGCAAGACCATGCTGCTGCAGTCGATCGCCAACGCCATCACGACCAATCACCCCGAGGTGTATTTGATCGTGCTGCTGATCGACGAGCGCCCGGAAGAAGTCACCGACATGCAGCGCTCGGTCAAGGGCGAAGTGGTGTCGTCGACGTTCGATGAACCCGCACAACGTCACGTGCAGGTTGCCGAAATGGTGATCGAAAAGGCCAAGCGCCTGGTCGAGCACAAGAAGGACGTGGTGATCCTGCTCGACTCGATCACGCGTCTCGCGCGCGCCTATAACACCATCGTGCCGACCTCGGGTAAGGTCCTGTCAGGCGGCGTCGACAGCAATGCACT
>JANMKC010000450.1:0-36177 GCA_031371785.1 Flavobacteriales bacterium
CGCTTCCCACGCTACTACAAGAAGGCATTGAACTGGTAAGGCAGAGGCTTCGTCGACCAGTGCGTCGGAAGGGAACAAAGGACCGTCTACTTTGCGCCCCGCTCGAACCCCTTCCACATGATCACGTTCCGTACACTGCTCCTCGCATCCGTTCTCGCACCCTTGTTGGCGTTCGCGCAAGATGGTGCCAATTGCACCAATGCCGTGCCCATCACGGTGGGTACTTATACCGCTCCCGGGGATAATTACTGGTACCGTTTCGTTCCGGACGTCACCGCCGTGTATCACGTGGCTACCTGTGGCCTGAGCACCTGCGATACCAAGATCTGGGTGTACGACCATTGCGCGGGACTCGTCGTGGACGAAGCGGGCACGAACGCGATCGCCTACAACGACGATGCCTGTGGGAATCTGCAATCCCAAGTGGATCCCTACCTCATCGCAGGCAACACCTACTACATCCGCATCGGCGATTACCAGGATGCTTGCGCTGGTGCCCCTGAAGGCTGGCAGGTCTGGTACGAGACCACGCCTCCGCCACCCACATGCGCCGCCGGCGAGATGCTGGTCACCGTGGCGATCACGCCGGACAATTTCCCCAACGAGATCTCCTGGGACCTGAAGGACGGGGGCGGCACCGTGCTCGGCAGTGGCAACTACCTCGGCGGTGATGTCTGCGTGGATACAAGTTCTTGCGTGGTATTGACGATGCATGATGGCTATGGGGATGGCATCCTTGCTCCGGGCGGATACGCGCTTTATGTGGACAGCGTCCTGATCCATAGCGGTGGTGCCTACACCACCTTCGATCGTGTGGAGTTCAATTGCCCGCCGGGCTTCAGTTGCGTCAGTGCGTTCACGATCACGGAAGGCTGGTGGACCGCTCCGCACAGCGATACGTGGTATTCGTTCACCCCGGGCACCACCGGCTTCTATACGATCACCACCTGCGACTCCAACACCTGCGACACGCGCATCTGGCTGTACGATCACTGCACCGGCCTGGTGGTGACCAACAACAACGAAGGCACCATCTACTACGGCTACAATGAGTGTGGCTTGAACGCGAACATCAATGCGATGATGATGGCTGGCACGGAGTATTGGATCCGCATCGGCGACACCGATGGGGATTGTGCCGGACAGCCGATCCAGTGGAACGTCCACTACAATGGTCCGGTGAGCGGTTGCACGCAACCCAATGCGTGCAACTACAATCCGTTCGCGAGCATCGATGATGGCACCTGTATGCAATGGGGCGACCCCAACTGTCCGCAAGGGCCCGACCTGATCGTGAACCAGGCCGACCTCATCAGTTCGCTCTATGTGCAGAACCTGACGGTTAGCCCCAACGATTGCTACATCGGCGAAGGTTGTCTCAACGGCTTCGGCTCACGCGAGATCATCCGCTTCAGCACGCACATCCAGAACATCGGCCAACTGGACTACTTCATCGGCAGTCCGGCGCAGAACCCGGGACAGTTCACCTTCGGCAACTGCCACAATCACTGGCACTACAAAGGCTACGCTGAGTACATCATGTACGACACGCTCGGAGCCCAGGTGGTCAATGGGTTCAAGAACGGATTCTGTGTGCTCGATCTGGAATGCAACGGTGGTGGAACCGCGCAATACGGTTGTGGCAATATGGGGATCAGCCATGGCTGCGGCGACATCTACAATTCCGGTCTCGACTGCCAGTGGGTGGATGTTACCGGTGTGCCGGACGGACGTTACACGCTGGTGGTGCGGTGCAACTGGGACAATAGCCCGGATGCGCTCGGCCGCATCGAAACGAACCACATCAACAACTGGGCGCAAGTGTGCGTACAGATCAGCCACGCGCCGAACTTCTCCGCCACCGTGCTGCCGAACTGCGAGCCTTTCGTTGATTGCGCGGGAGTCGCTTATGGCAGTGCGCTGCCCGATTGTGAAGGCGTGTGCAATGGCACGCACCTCTTCGGGGATCTCGATCTCAGCGGCATACAGGACTATTCCGATGCGCAGGAATATGTGGACGGGATCCTGGGCAATGACCTCGCGACCGCCGTGTGCAACGACCTGAACTCCGACGGTGAACTGACCGTTACCGATGCCGCGCTCGACGCGAATTGCCACCTGTGGAACCTCGCTTACGAAAGTCCTGACAGCAATGGAACGCACGACCACTGCCACTTCCCGAAGCAGGACGTGACCAACCCCTTCGACACCGTTGTTTTCCGCATCGGCAACGTGGACTTCGGCGCGGGCTATCTCGACATCGAGATGCGCAACCCGAACAAGAAGACCGTAGGCTACGAACTGGTGATGAGCGGGATCGAGATAACCGGGCTCGACAACCTCGTATCCACCACGCTCTATCCGGTAACGCCGCAGTTCTCGCTCGGTGGACAGCACATCATCACGCTCTCCTACGACGACCACAGGATCCCACGGAGCAATTCGTTCGTCCCGGTCCTGCGCGTGCATTTCATCAATGCGGAAAATTTGATCTGCATCGATCACATCGTGGACGTGGTGAACGAGAACTATGTGAACTCCTCCACCTACTTGGAGGACGCTTGCGTGGTGAGCACCGGCATCACCGCACCGCTGGCCGCGAACGGTGTGCGTGCGTTCCCCAATCCCTTCCATGATCGGACCGTGCTGCTCTTCCACCAGGGAAGTGGAGAGCAAGCGCATCTGGAACTCCTCGATCTGCAAGGCCGTGTGGTTCGCACTTACGATGGCGTGAAGAGCGGTCGCTTGGTGATCGAACGCAACGACCTTGCGCCTGGCAGTTACTTCTATCGCATCAGCGGTTCGGGCACGAACACCGGCCGACTGGTGGTGGAGTGATCGGATCGTCGATCGCCCATCGCGGAGCGCCGGTCCATCGCGAGGCCCGGCGCTCCGCATTTTCGCACCACCGCGGCCAACTGCCTTCAGTGGCGGGTTGTTGAAAAGTGCGGAGCAGGCCCGCGAAGCACCCCGGAGCACGCGCCTACTTTCGTTGCCGAACCTTGAAGATCCCGCGTGGACATGATGGTGCACAATTCCTTGAAATGGGCCGTAACGGCCGCTATCAGCATGCTCCTGCTGGCGTGCGGTGGTGGCTCGACCGCAACCGACGGCCAGACCCCGCAGGCCGATCCGTTGGACACGGTCCGCAAGACCGATGCGAGCCTGATGAAGATCGGCGGCAAGCTTTTCAGCATTCCCTCGCCTGTGCAAACAGCGCTGCTGATCCGCAAGTTGGGCCTGCCGTACCAGAAGGAACTGCCCATGAGCAACGAGGCCGTGGACAAAATGGCGACCAAGGCCCAACGAGCGCTGGCCTTGGGCGCGTACGGTGCCGATCTCGCCTATGTCACCGTTCACAAGGACGGCCAGCGCGCATTGAACACCCTGCAGACCGTGCAGAAGTTGAGCGGCCAGTTGGAACTCAGCAACGCCTTCGACCAGACCTTGCTCGATGGGTTCAAGAAGAGCTTGAACAATGAGGACAGCCTGTTGCGCTTCACGGGTACGGCGTTCCGCGCCGCCGATCGCTATTTGAAAGACAACGACCGCAATGATGTGAGCGCGCTGGTGCTCACCGGCGGTTGGCTCGAAGGAATGTTCCTGATCATGAGCGGGCCAGCTGACAAGATGGAAGCAACGCTAACCAACCGTGTGGGTGAGCAACGCAGGACATTGGAGAACCTCATCGCCCTGCTTGGCGACACCGACACGGAAAAGACCCAGGGCACGTTGATCGCTGGGCTGAAGGATCTGCTTACCGCGTTCGATGGTGTTTCCACCACCTACACATTCGAGACGCCCACCGTGGACGCCGCGCACAAGACCACTTACATCAACAGTACTTCCACCGTCACCATGGCCCCGGAAAAATTCAAGGCCATCGGTGACAAGGTGAAGGCTCTTCGTTCAACGCTCACCGCCTGATCATGCGCAAGACGACGCACCTGCTCGCACTGGCCACTGCCCTCTCGCTCGGTGGTGCTGCCACTGCCCAATGCGACACCATCGCATCGCTCTGTGAAAAGCACATCGCCGCCGCGTACATTCCCGATGGGCAGTTCTACCGCGCCCTGTTGCGTGAGGACGAAACAGCGGAGTTCAACCTCACGCTCTTCGGCGGCACCACCTATCGCGTAGCCGCTTGCAGCGGGCACAGTGATGGCAACCTCCTTTTCAGTGTCTACGACAAGGACCGGAATCTGCTCTATTCGAACAAGGAGTTCAACAACGATCCGTACTGGGATCTGGTGATAGCGAGTACGATAGACGTCACCATCGAAGCGAACCTCGACCAGAGCAAGGCCAGTTCCGGTTGCGCGGTGATGCTCATCGGCTTCAAGAAGTAGCGAGTGATGATATGAGCGGTGAGCGACGCGTGCTGCCTCTGTCACGCCGTGCGCAGTCGAGGCGCAGCAACACTCGCCGCTCAGCACGCGCCACTCGCCATTACGAGTGATCGTCCTTCGGTCGCGCCAGGAACTTTGATCGACAACTTCCCGTAGAGAGGGCTGCTATTTTCTGGCCTTGGCCATTGAAAAGCATGTCCTTCCATGAGCGAGAAGATCCTCAAAGCCCTGCTGCAATTGTTCGCGATCATCGCGAAAGTGGACGGTTCTTCGACGGCCGATCGCAGCGGTTATGCAGCGGTTTCGCGTTTCCTGCGCCAACAGTTCACGTCGGAACAGGCCGTGGCGCACATGGCGGTGTTCGAAGCCTTCGTCGCTGCATTTCATGCCAGCGGGGGCGAGAGCCAGCGCGGTCGCAAGCGCACCAGTGTGAACAGCGTGAAGGTGTTGAAGATCTGCGCGCAAGTGAACGAGGAACTCGCGCAACGCCAGAAGTTCATCGTGATGGTACACCTGCTCGAACTGATCCACGCGGGCGGTGAGGTGGGGGAGCAGGAGCAGGATTTCGTGAGCACCGTGGCCGAATCCTTCAACATCGCTCAGGCGGAGTTCAAGCGTTGCCAAGCGTTCGTTGAGGAGAACACCGCACGGCAGGATGTCGCCGACCTTCTCTATATCAACGCGGCACAGGGTGCGGAAACCGAGAAAGCACGCCACTTGCACGCACATGGCCTCGAAGGTGAGATGCGCGTGCTGCACGTGCCGAGCGTCGGACTTTATCTCATGCGCTATCAAGGTGGTGATCGAGTGCTGCTCAATGGCCAACCGATCCACAGCGATCAGGCATACGTCCTGAGCAACGGTGCGTCGGTGCGACCACCGAACGGACAACCCATCTACTACAGTGACATCCTCGCGAGCTTCCTGAACGGTGAGGGCCGCGATCGGTTGGTCTTCAAAGCGGATTCCATCGAGTTCGCGTTCCCGAACGGTCGCGTCGGCTTGCACGAGTTGCACATGGCCGAGACCAGCGGCAAGCTGATCGGCATCATGGGCGGCAGCGGCAGCGGCAAGAGCACCTTGCTGAACGTGCTCAATGGGAATCTCAAACCCAGCAAGGGCCACATCACCATCAACGGCATCGATGTACACAACGAGAGCGACAAGATCCGTGGAGTTATCGGCCATGTGAGCCAGGACGATCTGTTGATCGAGGAACTCACCGTTTTCCAGAACCTCTTCTTCAACGCCAAGCTCTGCTTCGGCGACCAGAGCGACGAGAAGATCACTGAGCGCGTGATGCGCTTATTGCAAACGCTCGGGCTCTACGAAACGAAAGACCTGAAGGTGGGCAGCCCACTGGAGAAGACCATCAGCGGTGGCCAACGCAAACGATTGAACATCGCGCTCGAACTGATCCGCGAACCCAGCGTGCTCTTCGTGGACGAACCCACCAGCGGCCTGAGCAGCCGCGACAGCGAGCACATCATGGACCTCCTGAAGGAGCTCGCGCTGAAGGGCCGCATCGTCTTCGTAGTGATCCACCAGCCCTCGTCCGAGATATTCAAGCTCTTCGATCGTCTGCTCCTGATGGACCAGGAAGGTCATCCCGTTTACTATGGCGATCCAGTGGATGCCGTGGTCTACTTCAAGAAAGTGACCGGCCAAGTGAACAGCGACGTGGGCCAGTGCGCGGCTTGCGGCAACGTGAACCCCGAGCAGATCTTCGACATCCTCGAAGCACGCATCGTTGATGAGTACGGCAACGAATCGGATCAACGACGCATCAGTCCGGAAGCCTGGAACGAAGTCTTCCGCGCGCAGATGGAAGTGCGCGTGAGCAAAGTGCCCGATGGTACGAGCGTTCCGAAAAGCACCTTCAAGGCACCGGACAAGTTGAAGCAGTTCCTCGTGTACTTCAAGCGTGATCTGCTGAGCAAGCTGGCCAACCGCCAGTATGTGCTGATCAACATGCTCGAGGCACCGGCGCTCGCTTTCGTGATGGCCTTCTTCCTGCGATACTATCGCGCTGGCCACGGCACCATGGGCTATTTGTTCCGGCGCAACGACAACATCCCCCAATACCTTTTCATCGCCGTGATCGTCGCGCTCTTCCTTGGCCTCACCGTGGCCGCGGAGGAGATCATCCGTGATCGCAAGATCATCCAGCGTGAGAAGTTCCTATCGCTCAGCCGCACCAGTTACCTGTTGAGCAAGATCGGCCTGCTCTTCATCATCAGTGCGATACAGACCTTGTTGTTCTCGCTCGTGGGCGACACCGTTCTCGGCTTCCACGGAATGACCTTCGCGCACTGGGCCGTGTTCTTCAGCACCGCCTGTTTCGCCAACGTGCTCGGGCTGAACGTGAGCGCGAGCTTCAACAGTGCCAAGGTGATCTACATCGTGATCCCCGTACTGATCATCCCACAACTGCTCTTCAGCGGCATTATCGTACGCTTCGACAAGCTGCACCCGTGGTTCGCCAACGAGAAGAGCGTGCCTTGGATCGGCAACATCATGGCGAGCCGTTGGGCTTACGAGGGCCTCGCCGTGGCACAGTACAAGGACAACGACTATGAGAAGCTCTTCTACGTTTCCGATCAACGCATGAAGACCGCCAACTGGAAGAAGGATCTCTGGGTGCGTGATCTCCAGGACCGCAGTTCGGGCCTGCGGCGCGCATTGCGCGGCGAAGGGGATCGTGCCGACATGGCCTACGATCTCGGCCTCATCCGCACGGAACTGAACAAGGAGATGCGCGTGCTCAACGGATTCTCGTTCCCGCTGATGGACAGGCTGACACCGGAGAAGCTCGACGCGGCCGCCTTGGATGCGCTTGATGATTCCCTGAACATGCTCACGTCACACTACCGCAAGGCCTACCGCGCGGCTGAACGTTCCAAGGAGGAGCTCATCGCCCGCATGACGGCCACGCCCGAAGCGCGTAAGCAGTACTTCGACCTGCTCGATCACCAGCGCAACGAGAGCCTCGCCGATCACGTGACCAATAAGAACGATGTGAATGTGATCGTGGAGACCGCCGATGGCGAACTGGTCCAGAAAAGCGATCCGATCTACGTGGAACCCCGCGAAGGCGGCTTCTTCGCCGCGCACTTCTATGCGCCGGTGAAACGCGTCTTCGGCCTGCGCGTGCCCACGCTCTGGGCGAACATCCTGCTCCTGTGGGGCATGACGCTCGTGCTGGCGATCACGCTGAAGTTCGACTTCTTCCCGCGAGCGATCCAACGCTTGAGCACCAAGCCTTGGGAGCGGGTGAAGGGGTGAGCATCCATTGAAAAAATGAAGCCCGGTCCGGCCGGTCTTCTCCTTCCCTGAAGACGCGGTTCACTTCGCCGCTCCGTCCACCTCTTCGATCTGGATCATCTTGAAGGGCAGGTTGATGATGGCTTGGTAGTCCTCGCCGGCTTCCAGCATGTCCTCATCATCCTGCTCGTAGTGCCAGAGCACCACCACTTCGTTCCCGGTGGTGCGCACGAGCTCGAGCTTCTTGAACACATCGAGGATGCACTTGCTGCTGCTGGTGTTGAAGTATTCCAATTGCACGTGCAGGGTGGTCTTCGGGCGCGGGTCGCGCGCATAGCGATCGATCCAATCGATGAGCGGCTTGTAGAATTCGATCGAGTTCTCCGGTATGCTGCGCCCTTTGAGTTCCAGCATGCCGCTGGTGTCATCAAAGCTGATGGTCGGGGTCTTGGGTGTTCCTTCCTGTAGGATGGCTGCCATGGTGTGATGTTCAAGCGGTCACGTTCACGTTCAAGCTGAAGAATGAGTTCTCCTTGTCCAGCGGCACGAAGCCATACTCCAGCTTGCGGCCGCTCTTGCGGGCGATGTCGATGATGCCGAGCCCACCGCCGCCCGCACGGCCGAAGCGCCCGTCGTTCAAGGTCTCCTTGTAGAGGTCGCGCAGTTGCTCCGGTTCGCAACCGTTGATGCGGTCCAGGTGGTTCTTCAATCCGTGTACTTCGTCGCTCGCCATGAAATTGCCCGTGAGCACCGAGTAGCCCTTGTCGTCGTGTGCGATCATCACCACGCCTTGCGGATCATCCGTGCGGACAACATCACCGTCCTTCACATCCACTCGCGTGTTGTGGTGGTAAAGGTTCTGTAGGCATTCCATCGCCACGTTGAAAACGCGCTTGCGCACGCGCTGGTCCGCTTCGATGGTCGCCATCTTGCGTTCCACCAGTCCGAGCAAGGCCGTTACGAGTTCCGGCGAAAGTTCGCCCTTGAACGAAAGCATAATGCGCTGTTTCTCCAACTCATCGTAAAGATCGAACACACGTTCCAGCATTTTTTGCCGCTGGGCGGAATTGGCCCACCTGTCGCAAAGGAACCCGCACCCGGCCCCGTGCGCGGTGAATACGGGGTGGAGTTTTCCACAGATCCATCAACGCGAGCGGAGGGCCGCGTCACTGCCGGGGCTGCTCATGCGCACCGTACTTTCGGCGCTCTCCGCCAAGACATGCCGTGGTACAAGGAATGGTTCGGCACGCGTTACTACAAGCTGCTCTATGGGCACCGTGATGAGGATGATGCGCGTGCCTGGGTGGACGCCATCGTGCGGCGTTGCGGGCTGTGCGCGGGTCTCGATCTTCTCGACATGGGCTGTGGGCGAGGTCGCCATGCACGTTGGTTCGCGGATCATGGACTGCGTGTGACCGGCATCGATCTTTCCGCGGAAAGCATCAAGGAGGCGCATGAACGGATCCCCTCTGCGGATTTCCGTGTGCATGATATGCGCGAGGTTTTCGCCACGGACCGCTTCGATGTCGTTGTCTGCTTGTTTACCAGCCTGGGCTATTCGGCATCACGGGATGATGATCAACGAGTGATCGATGCCGCTGCGGTAGCACTGCGATCCGGGGGCTGGTTCGTGCTCGACCTGCTGAATGGCGTGACCGTGCGCAAGGAACTGGTGGAGGAGGAGTGCCAGATGGAAGGTGGTGTGCGATTCACCATCCAACGCAAAGTGATGGGCGACGAGATCGTGAAAACCATCACTGTGGACGATCATGGCTGTGCCCATCGCTTCACCGAACGCGTGCATGCTTGGACGCAGGAAGAAGTGCGTGCGATGCTGGAACGTGCCGGACTGCGGATCGAAGAGATCACCGATGGGCCGAAGCCAGAGCCGTTCGATCCCATAAGCTCAGAGCGTATTGTTGCTTGGGCGCGCAAGGGGGATGTCCCAACGAACAACCGATGAACCTCACGCTCCTCTGCGTCATCTTCTTCGCGTTGCCGGTGGTTGCGGGGGCCTGGGTGCGGATGGTCGAGGCGGATGCCGGTCGCATCAAATTGCTGCTCGCATTCAGCGGTGCCTTCCTGTTGGGTGTTACCGTATTGCACATGCTGCCCGAACTGTACGAACGCGGTGGCATAGGCATCGGCCCATGGGTGCTGGGTGGATTCCTCTTGCAAGTGGTGCTTGAGTTCTTCAGTCGTGGCATCGAGCATGGGCACGTGCATGTTCACAAGGGACATGGCCACACACTGCCGCTCGCCACGCTCCTGAGCCTCTGCTTGCACTCGTTCACGGAAGGGATGCCCTTCGCCGATCCACTCGTGCGCGGGAACATCCCCTTCGTTACCGGTGTGTTGATGCACAAGATGCCGATGGCGATCGCGCTGGCAACGGTGTTGAAACGTTCGGAGGTACCGGTCGCCCGGTCGTGGGTCATGATCATCGTGTTCGCCACGGCGCTGCCAACGGGGATCCTTGCCGGAGTGCTCGGCGGTGATCATCTCGGTGGCGATTTCCTGTTGCGCGCTTTGGCCCTCGCCATCGGCATGCTGCTCCACATCAGCACCACCATCATTTTCGAGAGCACGCCGGACCATCGCTTCAACGCGTGGCGCTTCGTGACCGTGCTCGCAGGGGCCTTGCTCGCTTTTTTCACGGTGCATTGATCGTACACATACTTGCGGATATCATCGTTGCGTTGTTTACTTTGCAATTCAAAGTACTTTGCAATGGAACAGAACGATCCGCTCTCGGACCTCGCGCACATCCGGTCGATGATGGAGCGCAGCACACGATTCCTCTCGCTCAGCGGCCTCAGTGGCGTGGTGGCCGGTGTGCTGGCGCTGGGTGGCGCATGGCTGGCACAGCACCATATCGCGGCACTCGATGGATCAAGCACCGATACGCTCACGTACGGCACGGTGCGGGAGGCGATCGTCCATCATGATCCGCTGCTCGTGCAATTGCTCATCGACGCGGTCGGTGTGCTTTCTCTGGCGTTGCTCGGTGCGTTCTGGTTCACTTGGCGGCGCGGTCGGCGCACGGGTGAAACGCTCTGGAACGCCAGCGCGCGCCGCTTGATGATCAATATGCTGATACCGCTCATGGCGGGCGGTATCTTCTGTCTGGTGCTCATGTACTATGGCCTGCCCGGCCTTGTGGCACCGACCACGCTGCTGTTCTATGGCATGGCCTTGTTGAACGCGAGCAAGTACACCCTTGATGAGATCCGTTGGTTGGGGCTGAGCGAGATCGCGCTCGGGCTCATCGCGCTCTTCTGGCTCGGTGCGGGCCTGATGTTCTGGGCTCTCGGCTTCGGTGTGCTGCACATCGTGTACGGCGGCGTAATGTGGATGCGGTATGAGCGCTCATCGTCCGGCCACGCATGATCGATCGGCTCAATAAAACGTTCGATAGCCGCGTTCGCCTCGGCATCATGGCGGTGCTCGTTGTGAACGACCAGGTGGAGCATGGCACGCTGAAGGAACTGCTGAACGTGACCGACGGCAACCTCGCGAGCCATATCGCTTCGCTCGTCAGCGCGCGTTATGTGCAAGTGAAGAAACGCTTCGTGGGCAATCGCCCGAACACCGCCTACAAGGCCACACTCGCTGGCGCGAAGGCCTTCCGCGAACACCTCGATGCCATGGACAAACTATTGAAGAAGGACCACCGCCAATGAACGACCTCACCACTTCCACTACTGCGAAAAAGCGCACTGTAGCGATCACCTTGCTGCTCGTCGCCATCATCTTCGATCGACTGTTCTGGCATCAGGGCATAGGCATCAACCTGGCCTTGTTCGCCAGCCTTGTGCTCGCGATCACCGTGTACGACCACGGTTGGAACGCGCTCTCCGTTCCTGCGCGCTGGAGCGGGCTCGGCCTGTTGATCTCTTCGACCATGTTCGTTGTGTACGGGTCCATCATCGCGGGCTTCGCGACGTTCGCCAGCCTCTTCGTTCTTGTGGCCTTCGCGCACGCGCCGGAATTGCGCGCCGTTAGCACCGCGATCGCCCAGTGGTGTGCGAACATCATCGCCACGCCCATCGGCCTGGTCACATCGCTCGGCGGCGCGTTGCCCGGAACACCGGCCATGCGCAAGAGCTGGCGCTGGACGCGTCTGGTGCTGCTGCCGCTGGTGATCGTCGTGATCTACTTCCAATTGTACCGCGGTGGTAATAGCAAGTTCAACGCGATGACCGCAGGTTTCCTGGACCAGCTCAGCGATGCGTTCTCGCGCTTCTTCGCGAATGTCTTCACGCCGCATACGCTCTTCTTCCTCTTCGGGCTGTTCTTGAGTGCGGCTCTTGTGATCCGTTCCGTGGGGCCGTTGTTGATCAACTATGAATCCGTCTTCCGGAACGTGCTTCAACGGATCCGTGCGAAGCGACCGCATTGGCTGGCACCGCTGAACATGGGTGCCCTTGACCGCGAGCGGCGCATGGGCGTTGTGTTGCTCGTGATGGTGAACCTGTTGCTCCTGGTAGTGAACGCGATCGACATCCACTGGATCTGGTTCGGGTTCACCGTGGAACCGGGCATGAGCCTGAAGGAGTTCGTGCATGAAGGCACCTGGCTTCTCATCGTGAGCATCCTGCTGAGCATGGCGATCCTCTTCCGGTTGTTCCGGGGCAACTTGAATTTCCATCCCAAGAACCGCGTGCTGCTGTTGCTCGCCTTCGCTTGGCTCGCGCAGAATTTCATTCTCGGCATCTCGGTCTTCCTGCGCAACTACCACTACATCGCCTTCCACGGGCTGGCCTATCTGCGCATCGGGGTGATCGTGTTCCTGATCCTCATGCTCGTCGGCCTGATCACCCTCTTCGTGAAGATCCACGCGCGGAAAACGTTCTTCTACATCATCCGCGTGAACGGTTGGGCGGCTTTCGCCATGATGATCGCATTGAGCACAATGGATTGGGACAGTGCCATCGTGCGGTTCAACCTTCACCACTGGAACCAAGGGCAGATCGACGTGGACAATTACCTCGCGATGAGCGACAAGGTGCTGCCGCTGCTCTACGATGACATCGGCCGGGTGCGCGAGCAGATGGCCAAACACCGCGAGAACGATGTGCGCTGGGTGGAACACCTGGATCCCGCAGGTTTTGATGATGACCTCGACCGTATGCGAGAACGGTTCCTCGATCGATATCGCGAGCGGCGTTGGCAGAGCTGGACATGGGCCGATCAATGCACTTACGACGCACTGGCCGTGCGTGGCCTCAACCGTTGAACAATGAAGGGAACAGGAATCCGCAAACGCATCCGGGTCTGGACGATCTTCTTCATCGGCACGCTTTGGATCAGCGGCCTTACCGCAGTTCCATTGCAATGGGGCACAGCGCTTCTTGCACGATGGGCCGCGCCCTTCGGTGATCCGCTCGCGGGCTGGGCAGCGCGCGTTGCATCGGCCATCGCAGAGGTGGGGGTGAAGTATCCGCTGCTGTTCTACGGGACCGATTGGCTTGCCTTCGCGCACATCGTTATCGGTGTCGCGTTCATTGGCGTACTGCGCGATCCCGTTCGCAACAAATGGGTGATCGAATGGGGTCTGTGGTGCTGTGCGCTGGTCGTGTTGTTCGCCTTCGCATGGGCACCTGTTCGCGGCATTCCGTTCTTCTGGCGGTGCGTCGACGCATCCTTCGGGGTGATCGGTGCTCTTCCGCTTTGGTCGGTGTTGCGCGATATCCGGAAACTCGAACTGACAACCCCGACCACGTGATCAGGAAACTCTTCTCTTGGTGGCCTGACGGACCGCTCGCTGCCGGTGTGTTGCTGACCATCGCATCGGTGCTCGCCTTCGCGCCGGATCTCTTTCTCACCATGCTGGCGCGTGCTTTCCTCTGGGAATGGGCACTGGTTTTTCTGATCGTCGCTCTCTGGAACTTGCGATACAGCCGCTGGTGGAGCGCTGTGGCGGCGTCGATCGGTTGTGCGCTCACGATATCGCCCCCGCTGTCTTCCGTTACGAACGATCCGAGCGGACCGGAGCGGACTTCAGGAGCAATGGCCTTGCGCGTGGCACAGATGAACCTGCTCCAACCGAACACGGATCATGCGGAAGTCTTGGCGACGGCATTGAGGACGGACGCCGACGTGATCTCCTTCCAAGAGGTGAGTCCTTCATGGGCCCGTGCCTTGGAGGCTGGACTGGCGGGGAAGTATCCGTTCCACCGCGTGTTGCCAGGCACCAATTGCTATGGCATCGCGCTCTATAGCCGATTGCCTTTCGATCGCGCCGAAGTGGTCTTTCTGCGCTGTCGGCCGATGATCGATGCCACGGTCCGCACCGCCTCCGGACCGGTGCGGGTGTTGTGCGTGCATGCCACATCACCTGGCGATCATGCTTGTTTTCGCGAGCGCAACAACCAATTGGAACAGTTCGCATCGATCATCGCCGCGAACCACATGCCTACGCTCCTGATCGGCGATCTGAACACGGTGAGCTGGGATCATGCTTTGCGTAAACTCCGCAATAGCGCGGGCTTGCGCGAAAATGTACGGGGTGTTGGTCCGACCTGGCCGTCATTGCCGGGCTTCGCCCTGATGCCGCTCGATCACGTCCTCGTTACGGATCGCCTCGTGGTCACCGCCTTGGACAGTTTCACTATCTCCGGATCCGATCATCGCGGACTGGTGGCGGACATCCATCTGCGCTCATGATCGCGGATCGCAAGTGGACGAACATGCTGCCGTGGGTTACCGCGTTCGCCATCGCCATGGCCTTTCTTGAAAGTGCGGTCGTGATCTACTTGCGACAACTTTATTATCCGACCGGGTTCCGGTTTCCCATCGCACCGCTCGATCCGCGTATCGCGTTCACCGAGTTGCTGCGCGAACTGGCTACCATGGTCATGTTGTTCGCGCCGGGTGCATTGCTATCACGCAACCGCATCGAGCGCTTCGCTTGGTTCTGTTTCTGCTTCGGTGTTTGGGACATCTTCTACTACGTCTTCCTGAAGGCGATCCTGGATTGGCCCCAAAGCCTTTTCGACCGGGACATCCTCTTCCTTGTTCCGGTGGTGTGGGTGGGCCCCGTGCTGGCACCCTGCATCGTTTCCATCGGGCTTGTTGTCTTCGCTGGGATCATACTCTTACGTAGCCATAGGAGCACCTCGTTCGGGCTGCGGAAATGGCATTGGGCCATCCTTTCCGCAAGTGGTGGGCTCGTCCTCTATACCTTCATAGAGGGGCCTTGCATGTTCATGCTGAACGGGAACGACGCTGTTCATGCCTCGTCAATGCCCGTGGCCGGGTATCTGGCCCTTGATCAGCTGCGTACTTACTTCCCTCAACAGTACGCCTGGCCACTTTTCATAGTCGCCTGCAGCTTGGCGTCAGGTGTGCTGATCGACCTTGTGCGACGCGGCAAATGAGGCCGGGTTGCTCTGGTTATCCCCCGTCCCTGTTGAAAAAAACGCAACCCTCTTGACACAACCTCGTAAGAGCGGTGCGTCTTTTACATGGAATCCCGAAGCAAGATGGTAGCCGAAGCGAGAACCTTCCTCCGTTTGGGACTTTTGTCCTTCGCCGGGCTCGCGTTCTACTACGCGCACCTGTTCCTCGGCATTTTCGGCGATCTCTTCCTGTTCCGAGCACTGGCCGTCACCTTTCTGGTGGTCACTCTCCCGCTTCCGATCATGGCGTTCAATAACAAGAAGCTCTTCCCTGAGTTGCGCGCAGGGGGCAAGGCCATGCTCAACTGGGCCACGCTGCTCTTGTTCATGCACCACTTCCTGATGACCTTCATCTTCGTGATGTTCCTCCAAGAAGGCAAGGTGTTCTGAGTCCGGCCGCATCGCTCGGTCATTCACGCTTCGTATCATGGGCTTTCTCCGCGCTTGGAACGGAACGATCCGCAGTTCATCTTTCCGCAGCACAGTGCATGTTCAGCTTTCGGTGCTGGACAGCCCATGCTCCCCAGTGATCTTCGATCCCGACCTGGCGCGTTCCCGCAGTGGGGCCTTTTATTTTTCCGCCCCACCATGGAACTTTTCGTGCGAACGAAACCTTCCTGTAATCGTCCCGTTATACAACCATGGTCCGCTGAAAACACAACAACCGCAACTGACCCAACATAAACCTGGTCACAGGAGGCACAAAAAGCCAACGGCATAAAAAGCCTCTGTCCAAGCCCGTAAGCTCGGAGATCAGGATACTCGAAGCGCGCCCCGTAAGGCGCGCTTCGCTATTTGCGGGTAGACCGTGCGCACCGATCGGCCCCGGTGCCGCTCAGTGCGCGTTGCGCAGCGGATCGTACGCTGGGTGCGAACGGAACAAGCTGTCCTGCAAAAGTTCAGGCCCGACGCGCTGTTTGCGCAATTCGTAGCCAACGCCGCGCAGATCATCACGCAGCCAGTGTGAAAGCGATTTGGGTTCGATGAAGCGGACGTTCTTGATCCGGTACTGGATGATGGCACCCTTGCACATGGCGCATGGTTCGAAGGTGGTGAGCAACACCAGCTTCTCCCTGTCCAGCGAGTCGAAGTTGATCCTGCCCCTGTGGCGAATGGCATCGCTTATCGCGTTGATCTCCGCGTGTCCTCCGGAGTTCCCATCCCGCAGCACCGTATTGAAACCGCGGCCGATGGTGCTATCATGGTATGTCAACAAGGCTGCTATAGGCACATCAAGGCTGTTCTACGCCTTGTTGCCAAGGACCGCCAAAGCCTGTGACCTGTCCTGTGGAAGATCGCGGGACGTGTGGATCGCGTAGCCTTTTCTCACGACGACATAGCCGATCGCGATCATAGCGACGCACACGGCGATCGTGAGCAGGATGCGTTTCATTTTTCCGTACCGCTGGCCTGCTCCAATGCGCGCTCCGGCAGGAAATAGCTCGCCGCTACCAGGAAGTACAGACACAGTGAGGCCGTTGCTGATACGAACGCGAGCGGGATCGCCGCCGAATACATGACCAGCCCGATCACGTTCTTCCGGGTGGAACGACCCCGCAACATTCCAGCATCCTGTATGTTGGTTGCTTGTGCCACGATGGCCGCTCGCAACGCCCAGAACGCGAACGAGCACCCCACGCATACCGCGCCGTACGCGGCCACCGGCAATCCTTCCGCGTGGTTCTCGCCCATGTACGCCGTGGCGAAAGGGATCAATGACATGCAGAAAAGCAACCCGTTGTTCGTCCACAGCACGCTCGCGTCGGCGCGCTTCGCCATGCTGATCAAGTGGTGATGGTTCACCCACATGATGGCCACCACGAGGAAGCTGAGCAAGTAGCTGAGGAAGGTGGGCCACATCGAAAGCAGCGCGCGCAATGTGGTGTCGTGCGGCACTTTCAACTCAAGCACCATGATGGTGACGATGATGGCGATCACACCATCGCTGAAGGCTTCCAGCCTATTGGTGCGCATCCGCTCAGGGGTTCGTGTCCATGCGTTGTTTCGCGGTGATGCACCACATCAGTTCGTTGATGAAGCCTGTCGCGCGTTTGTCCACGCCCGCCGTATCGGTCGCATTCCCTTCCTCATCGAACATCTCCTGCACTTTCGGTACGGGGAACATCGCGGGCACGGTCCACGTGCGGATCTTCCATAGCGAGAACTGCAAGGAAGTGAGCACCTGTGCCCCGCCGAACGATCCGTCGCTCACTGTGGAAATGGCCACCGGCTTGCGGTGCCATTCATCATAGAGCAGATCGATGGCGTTCTTCAAGCCCGCGGGATAACCGCCGTTGTATTCCGGCGAAACGATGACCACTCCATCAGCGCTCTTGATGCGTTGCGCGAAATCCAGCACGTTCGCAGCAGGGTCCTTCGTGTGCCTCAGTCGCTCGTGGAAGATCGGGAAGTCACAGGCAGCGAGATCGACGATCTCGCACGAGGCATCACCCCGGAGCGCGATGAACCGTTGGAAATAATGCGCTACGCGGTGGCTTCGTCTTCCGGTGCGCACGCTCGCGCTCAGGATCACGATGTGGGGCATGCGGCCAAGATAGTGGCCCGTTCTTCTATCCGACGGTGCCGATCAGCGCGTGAAGTTCATGCTGTATGCCTTGGAAACCCCGACCCAGCCGTGGCCCGGCCATTGTGCCGTTCGGTGTGCCGATCGTGCGGTAGCTCTGCATGATGGTGAAGAGACGCAACGATCCAAGCTCGCAGACCAAGCCACCACTTTCGCCATGCACCCAATCCACATTGAACGCATAATGCACCGCGCCGTGCAGATCATACTGCGCTGAAACGATCCCGGTGTTCGCGTGGCCCTTGAGGAAGAAATTTCCGCCGCCGAGAAAATTGCCCTCCTTGTCCAGGTTCGCCCCGGTCACCACAGGAGCGGGAAAACCGTACGTGACCACTTCCATGCCTTCAGGTTCCGTGCTCATGGAGAGCGTCAACGCATCCAGTTCGAAGCGCTTATCGCGCGCGATGCCGAGTTCCACCACGGCCAGGTCATGTGCCGCGTGTTCGATCGGGAAGCCGACCACCGCGCAATGGAACGCTTGCAGATTGTTCTCCGTGAGCGTGAACACGACGAACTTGTCCAGAGGATCGCGTGGCTGGGCGTTGTTGAAGATGTGTTGTGCCGTGAGCACGTACTTGCCGTCAGCGATGCACACACCGGAACCCACGAAGCCCATTTCGAACTGCGGCACCATCGCACTGTTCGTTGAACTGATGTTGCGCTTCGGTCTTATCCGCAGGATGGCGCATGCGGAACGACGAACGCGTGCGATCGCAGGTACGAGTTCTTTGCTTGTGGCCATGCGGGCGACAAGCTACGCGCCTTGACGCGCATCAGCGCACGAACCGCACCACGCCGTAACGTTCGCTGCTGAACAGGTACACGCCGCCCGCCAACGCATCGATCGGGATGGAGCCGGCACTGCCCGTGATGGTTCCCGTTCGCAGAACCTTGCCCATCGCATCTAGCAGTGTGTAAGATCCCATGATGGAACCGTCGCCCACCCGTACCATCAATTGCCCTCCTTCCGTTTGCGCCATGATCCCGGCTGCGGATGGTCTTTCCGTGATGCCGTTGCTTCCAGCGATGCAATGCTCATAGAAGGTGAACGGCAGTGTGTCCGGTTCGTCCCCTAGCAAGAACATCGCACCCGTGCTCGGTCCATAGTTGTACCCCATGGACATTCCGAAATTCATCTGGCCACCGATCACGCCGTTGTGGGCGACCGTGAGGTTGTAGTTGCCCGGTGGAAGGCAGGTGGTGTCGTTGTCGTTCTGCACGCTGCCGTTCACGTAGAATGTTCCCGTCTGCACCACTACGTTGCCCGATGTGGTGATGGTCCAATCGAACGAAGCGTTCACCAGCGCATCGCCGTAGTTGTTGATGAATGGTTGCACGCTCACGCAGGGTGGGGGCGGGCACAGGTCCTCCATGCTGATCTCGAACGTGCAAGCGAGATCCGAATAGTAGCCGGTCCACAAGTGGAGTTCACCGGTGAAGGGACCGGTCGGCATGGTTGCTCCCGGATGGGGCACAAGCATATGGGATGCCTCGTGCGGGACGCAGAAGAAGTCCACGTTCTGTATCGCCAATGTATCCGCTCCTTGCAGCAGAACGAATCCCGGATAATCGAAACACTCGATGCTGTTGTTGAACACATGCACTTCCAACGCGGTATCACTGAACGCGCTCCACCAGACGTGATCGATGATGACGCTGTCGCACGCGCTCCCCGCACCTGCTGTTACGATGAAGCTGTGTTGTGCCAGGGATGCGAAGTCGCCCATGCCGTTCCCATTGAGGTCGATCGTCCATGTGCCCGCCTGCTGCATGCCGATGTGGATCGTTTCGGTGTGCGGAACGAGCACATCGAGCCCGATGTTCTGCGCGCAGTTCACCGTGAGGGTGATATTCCCGCCGACCATGCTTGCGCTTGCGTTCACTACATAAGTGCCGGTGGTAGCGAGGTCGCCGATGAGTTGGATGTTGATGTCATCCTGCGTGGTCGGGTTCGCGGGAACCACTACGATGCTGTTCACATAGAAATAGGTCTGGCCGATGGCGAAGGTGCTGGCCAGAAGAAAGGACGCGAGGCAGGTAGTGATACGCATGGTGAGCGGTTTGCAAGAACGAGACGCTGGTGCGCGCAGGAACGATGCCTGTTACGGAAAGGCTTCGTTCATCAGTGTGAAGTCGATATTGCCTGCTTGGCCATGGCATCCGCGGCAATCGGCACCGCCCTTGGTGGCCGAATAGTGTGCGGTGCCATCCGCCCCGATCTCGGCCCACACCCATCCGTTCGCATCGGCGTTCGGGTTGTCCGGTTTCTTGTACAGGATGGCATAGATGGACAGCGTGGACGCATCCTCCCACAGTTCCTTCACAATGACAGAGCCGTTCGGGAAGAGCGTATCAGGGACCACCTTGCCCGCTGTGTCCAGGACCGTTCCGGCGATAGGATTGAATCGCGTGCGCAGGAACGGCTGTGGATGCCCGGATCCGGAACTCCTCGGAAGGAGTGCAGCGTTCTCCTTGTACCAGGTATAGGCAGCGGTCATCCGGGCGAGTTGCAGAAGTTGCGCGTCGGTGGGATCAGTACCCGCATCATGTGTGCACGATGACCAGGTCATGCCCGTGATCAGTACAGTGGAGAAGATGATCGCGATCGGTTTCCGCATGGTGGATGATACGTCCCAAATGTCGCTCTTCAGCGCATGCGCCCTTGTCCGCCAAGGCACATTCTGACCACCGCACTGGTGAGCCTACCTTGTTCCCCGTCCGTGGATGAACTGGATCCGGCTGACCGAATACATGAAGAAGATCAACGACATCACCATCGCGCTTTTGATAGACGGTGACAATGCCCAACCGAAACGCATCGGTGCCATCATCGAGGAAGTGAGCAAGCAGGGCACCATCACTATCCGCCGCATCTATGGCGACTGGACCACGCCGGGCATGGGAAGCTGGAAGGAACTTCTGAACGCGAACGCGATCCAGCCCGTGCAGCAGTTCGGTTATACCAAGGGCAAGAACAGTACGGACAGCGCGCTCATCATCGACGCGATGGACATCCTGCACAGCGACCGTGTGGACGCGTTCTGCATCGTGAGCAGTGATAGTGACTACACGCGGCTCGCAACGCGCTTGCGTGAGGGTGGGCTCTACGTGACCGGTGTGGGTGAGAAGAAAACGCCAGAAGCCTTCGTGAAGGGCTGCGACCGCTTCATCTATGTGGAGAACCTGGATGTGCAGGACTTGGTGGCAGGGACAGGACCAGAGGCAGGGGCAAGAGCAGGGGCAGGGCCGAGAGGCAAGCGGCCCTTATCGAATTCAAAGGCTCTCGCACCCACACTTTCGCAGAACAGCGATCTGATGCGCAAACTCCGCAAGGCTTTCGACATAGCCAAGGGCGAAGAGGACGAGGTCTCGCTCAGTTTGATCGGGCAGGCATTGCGGCGGTTGGATCCCGGTTTCGATCCGCGCAGTTATGGACAACCGTCGCTCTCCGCGTTGGTCAGCGCCCTGAAGGACCGGTTGGAAACCCGCCGCGAGGAAAAAGGGAATACCGTGATGGTGCGTTTCCGGGGCTGATCGGATCAGCTCTTCATGTTCTCGAACTGTAGCGGCACTTCGAAATCAGTGGTTCGACATAGTTCCATCACCGCCTGCAGGTCGTCGAACTTCTTGCCGTTCACGCGGATCATCTCGTCCATGATCTGGGGCTGTACCTTCAAGCCACTTTCTTTGATCGCCTTGATGATCTTCTTCGCCTTCTCCCGTTCGATCCCGTTCTGGATCTTGATCGTCTTGTACAGCATCTTGCCGCTGGGTTGGGGTTCCGCCTTCAGGTCGTAGCTCTTCACATCGATCTTCTGCTTGGTGCTCCGCTCCAACAGGATGTCCACGATGGCGTCGAGCTTCAAGTGGTCTTCCGTGGCCACTTTGATGATAAGCTCCTTCTTGTCGAACTCGATCGTGCTCTTGCTGCCGCGCAGGTCGTAGCGGGTGTCCAATTCGCGACGTGCGGAGTTGATCGCGTTGTCCAGCGTCTGTGGATCCACTTTGCTGATGATATCGAAGGAAGCCATGGGTGATCGGTTGCGGATGAGGAATACAAGTGTAGCGGTGGTGGCGTGATCCCTGTCTTCCACCGCCAGTGGTTGATAAGCACCAACGCGCAATGGCCGGTGCTCCGTGCTCCCGGCTACTTTCGGATTGGCTTAGGCCATAAAAACCACCGGAACATGAACATGAAAGTGATCTGGGCCGCTTTAGCGGCTACTGTCGTCAGCTTCTTCTTGGGCTGGCTCGTCTTCGGTATGTTGCTCGATCCATACTACAAGGCCCACATGATCGTGCATCCGGGCCTGATGAAGCTGATGCCGCACATGCTCCCCTTGATCGTTTCGAATTTGTCCTTCGGGGTCCTGATCGCATGGGTCTTGGGCCGCATGGGGGCTTCTTCCTTGATGGCGGGTGCCATGGCGGGCGCTATCATTTCCATGCTGATGGCGATCAGCTTCGACATGTTCATGTACGGCTTCATGAACATGTTCGCGGACAAAATGGTGGTGATCGTGGATGTGATCGCCAACGCGGTGGTGGGTGCGATAGTGGGGGCCGTTGCGGGCCTGGTGCTCGGAATGGGTTCAAAGAACGCATCCGCATAGCCGCGTCTCCAGCATCGAAAGGGCTACCCTCCCGAACCATAGGGATCGGTGGCCCTTTCCACCTTCGCGGGATCCGGTGACAGAGCCTGTACCCATGCGTATGGACCATGCATCGCCGCTCAGGCGCTGCCCCACCCACGACCGGGGAATGAATGCTGCTCCGATGACTTTCTTGATCCAGCGACCTGCGCCGGTCGACCGCCGACGCGATATCAGCCGATGACCTCGGCCTGCGGGTAGCGCTCCTTCCAGAAAGGGAAGGCCTTCATGCTCTTCAGCAGCACGGTCGTGCGCGCGTCCAAGCGCACTTTGATCTGGATCACTCCTTCCTTCAACGGCGGCTGGCTGAGGATCAATGTCTTCTTGCGGCTTCCCATGGTGCTTGCTTTCTTTTGTTGGACCGCCCTGGCTATCGATCGATCTCCTAGGCGGCCTTGACGGCGCGCGAATGTCGTGAATTTAGGGCTTTGCGGATCTATCGTAGGTCCATCAAGGGTTTCCGGACGCTCGATGCCCTTCCTGTGTTGCGTGATCGGTCTTGTTCCTTCGGGAGAGCGTTCCTCGCGGATCAGATCCTCGCTTGGTAAGTGTACAGTTCGTGGTAGCGCCCCTCCTTCGCGATCAGTTCGCTGTGTGTGCCTTGTTCGGCGATGCGGCCTTGCTCGATCACGAGTATTTGCGTGGCCTGCCGGATCGTGCTCAGGCGGTGCGCGATCACGAAGGTGGTGCGGTCCTTCACCAACTCGTTCAGACTTTTCTGGATCAATGATTCGCTCTCGGTGTCGAGGTTGCTTGTGGCCTCATCAAGGATCAGGATCTTCGGATCGGCCAGCATCGCGCGCGCGATGGCCACACGTTGGCGTTGCCCACCGCTGAGCTTCACGCCGCGCTCGCCGATCACTGTGTCGAGGCCTTTCTCAAAGCGGTCGGTGAATTCGTCCACGTAAGCGGCCTTCACCGCATTGCGCAATTGTTCTTCTGTCGCGTTCGGTCGTGGGAAGAGGATGTTCTCGCGGATCGTGCCCTCAAAAAGAAAGTCATCCTGCAACACCACGCCGAGGTGTTGCCTGTAACTGTTGAGGCTCACGTTGCTCAGGTCCTTGCCATCCAGGGTGATCATGCCCGACTTCGGTGTGAGGAAGGTCGCGGCGAGTCCTGCGATGGTGCTTTTGCCCGAACCGGATGTTCCTACCAGCGCGGTCACGCTGCCCGCAGGTGCATCGAAGCTGATGTTGTTCACCACTTCCTTGCCTTCCTCATACGCGAACGACACGTCGTTGAACCGGATGTCGCCACGGATCGTGGAGAGCCGCACCGGCCGCTCCTCGGGAACATCCTCCGGGGTCATGTTCATGATCTCCTCCGTGCGGTCCAGTCCGGCGAACGCCTCGGTGAGCTGGCTGCCGATGTTGCTCATCTGCACGATGGGCGCGATCATGAAGCCGAGGTAGAGCGTGAAGGAGAGGAACTCGCCGAGCGTGAGCTGGCCCTGCATGATCCGGAACCCGCCCAGGCCCATGATGCCCGCGCTCGCCAGCCCGAGCAACAGGGCGGAGGCGCTGGTGATCATCGCGGTGGAGGTGAGGCTCTGTTTCACATTCTGGAACAAGCGGTCCACGCCGTTCTCGAAGGCTTGGTTCTCCTGTTCTTCCGCATTGAAGCCCTTGATCACGCGTACGCCGTTCAGGGTTTCCGTGAGCCGCCCGGTCACTTCGGCGTTGATCACCCCGCGCGTGCGGAAGATCGGCCGGATCTTCCCGAAAGCCTTCAACGCGATAATGGCGAAAACACCCACGGGTACCAGGGTACAAAGCGTCATCAGCGGACTGATGCGGATAAGCAGCACCAGCGACGCGATGGCGGTGATCGTGCCGCCAACGAGTTGCACGAGACCCGTGCCCACCAGGTTTCGCACGCCTTCCACGTCGCTCATGATCCGGCTCACCAACGCGCCGCTCTTCGTGTTATCGAAGAAGCTGATCGGTAGCGAGAGGATCTTGCGTTGCACTTGCGCGCGCAGTTTGCTGATGAGCAATTGCGCCTCCACACTCAGCAATTTGGTCAGGTAGAACGAGGTGACGCTCTGCACCACTATCGACCCCACTACGAGAGCGAGCAGCACTTGCAACTTGTGCAGATCTTTTCCGGGCACCACTT
The DNA here is from genome assembly GCA_031371785.1 of Flavobacteriales bacterium. Lineage (GTDB taxonomy): Bacteria > Bacteroidota > Bacteroidia > Flavobacteriales_F > PHOS-HE28 > PHOS-HE28. The sequence continues at coordinate 24,371 of JANMKC010000450.1, forward strand.
CATCCAAAAGCACTTTCGTCTGCCATGGCAGTACCAGGCTCGCCGCGCGGCTGATCGCTATGAGCACCAAGCCGATGAGGACATGGCGTCGACGTGGCCAGATGAACTGGCGGAAGGCTTTCGCCCAGGACATCTTCGAAGTCGACATGTGCAATGGCTGCGGTGTGGCATGAAGTGCGCCGACGCGGGCGCGCGGCGTTCGTTCAGCGCGGGAAATGCGGGAGGACCTGATGATCAAAAGGGCGGGCGAAGGTAGGCGCGTGGTGTCCGGTCGATCTCCCAACGATACTGATGGACGAACGAGAACCCTCTTTCCTTTTTCCTGTGGTCGCGAAGCCCGTGCGCTATTTCAACAAGCTCACAAGGCCGAGGTATTCCTTGCGCTCCGCAGTGAAGATGTTGCGCAATAACAAGCGCTATGAATAGACGCCTTGCGGCAGAGGGGTCCCTGGATGAGGTCGGGCTGGCCCACGCGATGGTCCATCTCGCTCCGATGATCACTGATCATGCCTTGAGCTTCCTGTTCATCGGTGTTACATGGTACTCGGCATTTGCCCATGTTCAGCGCGCTGAAGGACCAAGATGGAGGCCTGGTCGTCCGCAAACTGGCGTTGCTCTTCCTCATTTGGCCTGTTTCCTTTCGCCGCTACGGTGATCACGCGGGGCCAAGGTTCCGCTTATGCGCTCGCCGTTTACCTGAGCCTCATTCTCGCTTGCCAGCACTACATCCTTGTGGGGCACCCCGCGCTCCGGGTCAATGGTGATGTTTCCGAGCAGATGCGGTCGCTACAGCGCGGCAAAGCGATGGTGATCAGCACGGTGCTCGTGTTCATCACGCTCAGAACCTGTTTTCAAAGTCCCTTCAAACGCAGCCCCGATGTACATCGGGGTGCAGAGAGGCAGAGCCGCGCAGAGACGGGGTGGAGAAGGATCACGGTGGGCGCGGGGGATCCCGACTTGTAGGGACTCAGCGTTCTCAAAAGCTCTTGTCACGCTTCGTCCGCCATTCGGCGGACCTCTGCGCTCTTGGCGCCCCGATGTACATCGGGGCTGCGTTTGAATTTGGACCACGCCGCAAACGACATATTGCAAACAGCTTCTCAGGCTGATCGCGGATGCCGACATGAAGTCGATGGACATGTGGTGGCTGAACTCTGTGCCGGTTATGGCACGTATCCACGTGCGAATGAACAAGGCGGTCGCCACGAAAGTGGGATGATGGACCGACCGCCGCGCGCTCGGTCAGGGAACCAATGCGCTCTTCTGTGCCGCGTTCGCGCTGAGCGCGGTGAACACGGTGCGGCCGGTGTTCAGGTCCTCGTAGTTGCTGGCGCTGGTGCCACTCGTCGTAGCACTGTACATGTCGCTATGTTAATCCTTTGTCAAATGCGCTTCATTGATCGGGATCAACGCCACCTTCGTATCGCGGTTAAAAACAAACCCCGCTGAACCATGAAGAAGTTATTGATCGCCGCTGCCATGAGCACCGGCCTGTTCGCTGCCCAGGCGCAAACCGCACCTGCGAAGCCAGTTACCACGCGCCCGCAAAGCGCTACCCCTGTGGCCACGCATCCGGCCCACAATTGCATGATGGCCGATGAAAAGGTCTGGGCCACCTTCAAACTGAATGCGGACCAAACCGCCAAGGTGAAGTCCATCCAAGCGGTGTGCATGAAGGAGTGCGCAAGCAAGATGAAGACCGACCCGGCCCTGACCAAGTTGATGGACAAGCACGAAGCCCAAGTGAAGACCATTCTCACATCCGCCCAGTACGATTCTTGGATGAAGTGGTGCAGCACTCAAGTTACTCCGGTCAGCACGGTTAAGCCGGTGGACCAGAAGTAATACTGCCTGACGGTCCTTCATACCGGATCATTGGAGGAAAAGCCTCGCTTCGGCGGGGCTTTTCCATTTTCCGCTCCGCAGTGGGTCCGCGCTTCTTGATCGCTCAGCGTGTGTAGTGATCGAGAACTCCGGCTCATCGCTATGAAGCTCATTGATCCCCACTTCCTTCCGTGTTCGTGACCATTACGAAGTAGCTGTCGGCGGAAGCGCGCCGACCCGCAACTCAGTGGCGGGCTGCGTGCCAACATGGTCAGCACCTTTCATTGACCGGGTGCGTGCATGCATGGCTTCTTTCAGAAGACCTTCTGTCAGGCGAAGCGGGGATGATCTTCCCCGATCCGTGACCTTTTGCCAACGCGATCGGAAGCATGCCAATAAGTGTTCGAGGTCTTCGACCAGTTCTTACAGGAGCCCATGACCCGGATCCGGTCATCCATCGTTTTTGTTCGCACGATCGGCTGCCGGAACGGCACAGGGGACCGCCGGTTGCACGCAGGTTGGCATGAACCGGATCCTTCTTCTCTACGTGAGTATCGTGCTCAGTACGATGCTCGCAGCCCAGACGACCTCCCAGGTCAATACGGTGCAGATGTACGCGATGGTGCAAGCCTCTCCGCCAAGCATCACCCTGAACTGGGTCCCCTTTTCCAATAGCACGGGCTTCACCCTCTATCGCAAGCCTTATGCTTCTTCCTCTTGGGGCAGTGCCATTTCCACGATGGATGGCAGCGCATACAATTTCGTTGATAATACGGTGGTCGCGAACTCTTTGTACGAGTACAAGATCGTACGCAATGCTTCAGCAGGGAGCGGTTACGGTTACATCACCACGGGTATCGAGGTGCAACCCACCGACCAGATGGGGACCATGATCCTGCTTGTGAGCGACCAGATCGCACCGTCGCTGACATCTGAACTTCAGCAACTGCAAAAGGACCTGCAGGCGGATGGCTGGGCAACGATCCGCCACGACGTGAGTCCCAATGCGACCGTAGTGAGCGTTCGCGACATCGTGATCAGCGACTACAACGCCGATCCGGCCAACGTGAAAGCCGTCTACATCATCGGTCATGTGCCCGTGCCCTATAGCGGAAACATCGCTCCTGACGGTCACACATCGCAGCATATCGGCGCATGGCCTTGCGACGGGTACTATGGCGATATGAACGGCACTTGGACGGACAACTCGGTGACCAGCGCCAGCACTGGTTGGCCTGACAATCGTAACAATCCCGGCGACGGAAAATTCGATCAAAGCGATTTTCCAACGCCGTTGGAACTGCAGGTAGGGCGCGTGGACCTGAGCCGTATGCCCGCATTCGCTTCCACCGAGGCCCAACTCACGAGCGCCTATCTCACCAAAGCACACAATTTCAAAACGAGGAGCTTCACGCCGCTTACGCGCGGCATCATCTTCGACCATTTCTCTGATTACGCCCTTCCCCTCGCCAGCAGCGGATGGAAGACCATGTCACCCGTGATCGGTTCATTGAACATCACCGAGGTGCCGTTCAACTCAGCGACTTGGCTTGAAGACCTGATCAACGGACAGAGCTACCTCTGGGCATACGGCTGTGGTGGTGGTACGGTACTGCAGGAAGGCAACCAACTTGCCTTCAATGGGCTCGATCGCATCGGCCATACGGCTGAACTCGCGAATACGGTGGCGTGGGGAGGTGTCTTCAACATGATGTGGGGCAGCTACTGCCCCGACTGGAACAACCAGGACAACTTCCTGCGTGCGGTATTGTGCAGCGGCGCTGGCCTTACGAACGTGGGCGCGGGCAACCCCAACTGGTGGTTCCACCCCATGGGCATGGGCGCGACCATCGGCAGCAATGCCTTGCTCTCCATGAACAATGTGAACGTGTACACACCGCAGAGCGGATCTTACGTTACGCCGGATAACCGCGTGGCCATGGGCCTCATGGGCGACCCCTCGCTCCGTATGCTGATGGTGGCGCCGCCCACCAACCTGTCCGTAACGAACAGCGGCGGCAATGCGGCCTTCACGTGGAACGCGTCCGGCGATGCGGGCGCGGAGTACAACGTTTACGCGTTCAATGGCAGTGGTAGCCCCGTGCGGTTGAACGCGAACATGATCGCGGGTACCGGGTTCACGAGTGCGCAACCTTTCGTCTCCGGTGCGCTGTACATGGTGCGCGCGGTAACACTGCAAACCACCGCCAGCGGTTCCTATTGGAACATGTCATTGGGTGCGTTGGCCACCGGTTCGGGCACATCCGCCGGACTGGTCCTTGCGCCGCGTGTGATACTGGAAGGGGCTTTTGACGTGAACGCGGGGTTGATGCGCGACGACCTGCGTACAGCCGGACTGATACCCCTGAACGAGCCTTACAGCACCATGGGCTTCCCTCAATTCGGTGGCGGAGGCGGTGAGACCACCACACAAGGCGTGCTCAACACCACCGGACCGGACGCGATAGTGGATTGGGTGTGCGTGGAGCTTCGTTCAGCGAATGACCCAACAGTGATCCTCGCTACGCAGCAGGCACTATTGCAACGCGATGGCGATGTGGTAAGCGCCGACGGCTCACCCCTTCAGTTCAACCTGACTGCCGGGAGCTACCATGTAGCGATCGAACATCGCAACCACCTTGCTGTGATGACAGGCAACTCGGCATCGTTGTCCAGCAATAGCACTGCCGTGGACTTCACCTCGATCAACACATACGGAACGCAGGCCGAAAAGACCGTAGGTACGTTGCAGGCGATGTGGATGGGCAATGTGGTGCGTGCGGGCGGAGCCATCAAGTACACGGGCAGCAACAACGATCGCGATCCGATCCTTGCCCGGATCGACGGGGACCCGACCAGCTTGCTTTCCGGGTATTATCCTGAGGACTCGAACATGAATGGCGTGGTGGAATACGCTGGCAGCAACAATGATCGCGACCCGATCCTGTCGAATGTCGGTGGTAGCACACCCAACAACGTGCGCGTGGAGCAATTGCCTTGAGCGAATGAGCACGGGTTGCCGGAAGCGACCTGTGCTCAATGCTTGAACCGCACGAACAACCTTCCGAAGTTGTCGCTGTCCTTGTCGATGCGGTGGTAGAGCTTCTTCACCGCCGGTTGCTGCAAGTAGCGGATCACCTTCTTCTTCAGTTGACCACTTCCCTTTCCCGGAATGATCTCAAGCATTGCAACGCGCCGCTCGATCGCTTCCGCCATCGCCTCATCCAATGCGCGATCGATCTCCTTCCCCTTGTTGAAGATCTCGTGAAGATCGAGCTTGAGTTTGGACATGGATGTGGGTCAACGCTGTTCCGCGGGTGTCTGAAGAAGTTCGAAGATCACTTCGCCGGTCTTGGTTGTTCCAATGGATGAATACCCGGCCTTGCGATAGAACATTTCGGCCCGTGTGGTCGGAGCGGTGCTCAACTTGATCCGATCAGCGCGTTTGAAATACCAAATGAGCATTGCTTCATGCAGTGCTTTTCCGACCCCCTTGAACTCATGCTCTGGCGCCACGAACAAAGCCCATAGGTTCCGCTTTTCCACATCCACCATCACGAAGCCCGCCATCACATCATCCATTTCACAGACCCAGCTCTTCGTATCCCGCGCCATGAAATCGTGATAGTCCTTTTCGGTGATCACCGATGGATCGCTCAACCGGTTCTCGCGCACACGCAAGCGGATGGCGTGCGCTGCAGGAACATCTGTTGGCAGCATTTCACGGATCACGAGCATGGCCATCAAAGTTTGGTCAGATGCGTTCCCTTGATCGCCTCCATCTGCTTCGCCTGCACCTCCGCCTTCTTCGCGTGCTTCTTCCACGTCTTCACGCCGACCACCACCTCATCGATGATCGCCCCGGCCTTCTTGATGTTCATGTCCTTCGCCACCGCCAGGAGATCCGCGCGGGTGATGTCGATGCGTTTGCCATTGATGCTGAGCTGGTGTTGCCGCAGCCAAAGGTTGCCGGGGTTGTAAGCAAAGGTCACGTCATAAGCGGGTGACAGGTGCCATTCACCTTGCGTATCCATCAAGAAGGAAATGTTCTTCGTATGATCGTCGTGGTTGCGTGCGATCACGTTGAAGCACATCCGGCGGAAGAGTTGCGCGGCCGCCGGGTACGGCAGGCTCAACATGCGCATCACTTGGAAAGCTTGCTCATAGCTGTACGCGAGCGGATCGTTGTAATCCATGTGCGCGATGCCGCAGAGCGTGGCCATGTGCAGCTTGTGTGTTGCGCCCTTCTCGTCGATCACCCGGTCGAAGCGTTGCGTGAGGAAGTGCGCGCGACCGTGCTCTTCCAACAAGCGGCAAGGCATCATCTCCACGCCGCACGCAGTGGCCATCATATAGTAAGCGTATTCGATGCGGCCGTAGCCTTTCGGGTCGCCCAGCTTAACATTGGTCACGCCATCGAACTTGATCAGGCAGTAGGTGAAATCCTCGAGGCCATCCACCTGGCCGCTGCGCACCTCACCGGTCTTCGCGTTGAACGCCACGATCGCTTTCGCGCGCGCACCGCCTGCCGAAGTCCCTACTTGGATGATGTCCAGCAACGCTTCCTCCTTGCCTTTGCTCTTGCTCGTCTTGAAGTTCTTCCGCTCATACAACACATCGGTCGCTACACGCACAAGGTCGTCCACATGCAACGCCTCGCTGCTCGCCTCCAACTCGTGGTGCGCGGGTTCGAATACCAACGCACCCATGCCGCGACTACCCGTATAGCACAAGCGCTCCACAGGGTTCGCCGTGCCGGCCGGGCGGTTCTGCATCGCCAGCCACGCGTTCATCAGTTGCTCGCCGAACCGGTCGGGCAGGCTGTCGGCCAGCAGGCCCGGCAGTCCGCGGAAAGTCTCGTCCTTCAAACTACCGAAGGCAAAGACGTGCTCACCACCCTTCGCCTGCGACAACGGCATCATCAGTGGTGCCACTTCCAAACCGCTGCGCGTGAACGAACGGTCGTACTGGAACTGCGCGCGGTGCTCCTGCTCGTTCCAGATCACCAGGCCCACTTGTTGGCCCCACAACTTCACGTTCGCGTGCGTTACCATGTGCTTTTCGGTTTGGGCGGAACGATCGCCGGCTTCTTGCGCGAAGCGCGCTTGCGTTGCTTGCGCAGGTATTTCTCCTGCTGCTCCACCACCATGTAAGGCGTGGGCTGCGGCTCCGAGTGGAAGGGATCCAGCATATCCAAGCGGTCGATGGCGCGCAGCACCTGCACCACGGTAAGCAGCGTGGCGGCACGACCCGCCTCGAGTTTGACAACTGTGGTGCGATCGAGCCCCGCCCGCTTGGCCACTTCGGCCTGGCTCAGGTCGTGCTCCAGCCGCATGCGCTTCAACTCTTTGCCGAGTTGCTGCACCACGGCGTCGTTCTTCAGGCCTTTCCAGTTGATGTTGCTCTCAGCCATCGTAAATGCTTTTTCAGTACTACAACGCTGCTTTCACACCACAAGTATACGCATTTCTTTCGATGGCGTTACATTGTATAGATGCTCTATAGCATCATAGATGGCATATATTGTACATAATGATGCGAATGCACATCATAATGCAGATGACCAAGAGACGGCCGCCAGAGGGCTGTGGGAATGGTGTCGTGCCTATGCCGAGATCCCGAACACTCCCGCCACCCACTTCGAGATCTCAATGCCCCCCGCTTTCACGCGCTCCAACAGTTCGGCGGGCATCGGCCTGCACGCGCAATGCTTCGCGTGTTCCAGGTGCCACTTCACGCGCTGCGCGAAGGTGGCCTTCGGCGCCAAACCTTGCTCATCGAAGAAATCAGTCATCAACGCCATGTTCTCGCGAAGCACAGGATGCTCAGGGATTGTTAATCCGTTGAATGGTCAAGTGACTCCGGAAATGGTTGCCGCCGATATTTCCGGATCGCACATGGTGCAGGTAGATCGGTAATCCGATGGCCGTATCCAGGCATACTGAAATGTCATCGCTCATACTGGCTGTCCCCATCCCGGAGATGATCGCCTTACCTGTAGAGTCGGCAATGTCCAGAGCGGGACTTAGTGCATCTGACAAATAACCGGAAGCGTTAACGCGGTCGGTGTCATTCCATGCCCTGAGCGATATCGTGTTCTGGTCGCTGCATCCACCGCTCGGTTCGAGCACAAACTTCACGTAGGACTGTTGGCCTGTAGAGTGTCCTTCCCAATCGATCAGAGAGGTCAAGGTATCCGACCCGCTCAGTGAGATGCCGAAGAACATGTGCAGGTTTCGCAAATCTCGTCCAACCGTGCGCTCGATCATCGAGCTATCCAAGAAAGTACGCCTCATCGCCTCCATCTGAGCACTATCCATGCCTGCTCCTTTCATATAGATGGTGATCATGGTGTCCTCATAAGCGCGCACTTCACCCAAGTTCGCGATCCGACCATAGCGGCCATCGGGGGTGCAGCGATAGACAATCCGGAACGATGGCACATCGAAGATCGGCCAAGCGTGATCGTCCCCTTTGTCTCTTGGGTAGAACTCCTTCCATTCAATGGTCCCCCCAGCTGAAGTGTCGAGCACGGTCAAGATCGCTTGATAGTGGGCGCGTTCCTGCGCGTAGCTGCTATCCTCATACACACCACTGTCAACGGCATAGACTAGAAACCTCTGGCTTTCGCCAGGTCTCCAATGCTTCGCCGAGATATTGACCTTGCCGCCTCCATGAGAACATGATGCGAGGAGCGACCCAATGATCAGCATGGTATGAAAACAGCAACGCATCAATCTCTAACGGAGAGTTTGTTCAGTATCCCCATCGCCGCCTTCGGGATCTTCGTCCCCGGCCCGTACACATCGAAGCACCCGGCTTGCTTGAGGAATTCGTGATCGTTCGGTGGGATAACGCCACCGGCCACCACGAGGATGTCGCCGCGCTTGTAGGTGTCTCGTAGTTCCTTGATCACTTCGGGCACCAAGGTCTTGTGGCCACCGGCGAGGCTGCTGATGCCGAGCACGTGCACATCGTTCTCGATCGCCTGCCGCGCCACCTCCTGCGGCGTTTGGAACAGTGGGCCGATGTCCACGTCGAAGCCGATGTCGGCGAAGCTGGTGGCGATCACCTTGGCACCGCGGTCGTGTCCGTCCTGGCCCATCTTGGCCACGAGGATGCGCGGTCGGCGGCCTTCCGCTTTCGCAAAAACATCGGCGAGGCGCATGGCCTCTTTCATCTCCGGATCCTCCATCGCTACTGACGAATATACCCCGCTGATGCTGCGTTGCACGGCGTGGTATCGGCCCCAGGCTTTTTCGAGGGCGTCGCTTATCTCTCCGAGCGTTGCCCGCACACGAGCCGCCTGCACTGCGAGTTCCAATAGGTTCTCTGAGTGGCGAGTGGTGAGTGGCGAGTGGCGAATAGCAGCGACGGCAGACTCGCCACTCGCCACTCGCCACTCATCACTATTCGCAGCGTTGGTAAGAGCTTCAAGGGCTTCGGTCACTGCTGCTTCGTTGCGCGCTTCCTTCACCTTCTTCAACCTCGCGATCTGCGACTCACGCACAGCAGTGTTGTCCACCTCGCGCAATTCCATCTTCGTTTCATCCTCCGTCACGAAAGTGTTCACGCCGATGATGTGGTCTTTGCCGGTATCGATGCGGGCTTGGCGTTTCGCGGCGGCTTCCTCGATGCGCATCTTCGGTAATCCCGTTTCGATGGCCTTGCTCATGCCGCCGAGTTTTTCCACCTCCTCGATGCGCGCCCACGCTTTTTGTACCAGCTCGTGCGTGAGACTTTCCAAGTAATAGCTGCCGCCGAGCGGATCGATGAACTTGGTGATGCCGCTGTGCTTCTGCAAGTAGATCTGCGTGTCGCGCGCGATCTTGGCACTGAAGTCCGTGGGCAGCGCGATGGCCTCATCGAGCGAGTTGGTGTGCAGCGACTGTGTTCCACCCAGCACTGCGGCGAGCGCTTCCACCGTGGTGCGCGCGATGTTGTTGAACGGATCCTGCGCCGTGAGGCTCCAGCCGCTTGTCTGGCAGTGCGTGCGTAACGCAAGGCTCTTCCTGTCCTTCGCGCCGACCTCGTGCAGCATCTTCGACCACAGCAAACGCCCTGCGCGCATCTTGGCCACTTCCATGAAGAGGTCCATGCCGATGCCCCAGAAGAAGGAAAGTCGCGGCGCGAACTCATCGACGCTCATGCCTTGGGCGATGCCCGTTCGCACGTACTCGATGCCGTCGGCCAGTGTGTAGGCGAGTTCCAGATCCGCAGGCGCGCCTGCCTCGTGCATGTGGTAGCCGCTGATGCTGATGCTGTTGAACTTCGGCATCCGCTTCGCGCAGTACGAGAAGATGTCGCCCACGATGCGCATGCTCGGCCCCGGTGGATAGATGTAGGTGTTGCGCACCATGAACTCTTTCAGGATGTCGTTCTGGATGGTGCCTTGCAGATCCTCCGGTTTCACGCCTTGCTCTTCCGCCGCCACGATGAAGAAGGCCATGATGGGCAGCACGGCGCCGTTCATCGTCATGCTCACGCTCATCTTGTCCAGCGGGATCTGGTCGAAGAGGATCTTCATGTCCTCCACGCTGCTGATGGCCACGCCAGCTTTCCCGACATCGCCTTTCACGCGCGGGTGGTCGCTGTCATAGCCGCGATGCGTGGCGAGATCGAAGGCGACGCTCAAGCCCATCTGCCCAGCGGCGAGGTTGCGGCGGTAGAAAGCATTGCTCGCTTCTGCCGTGCTGAAGCCTGCGTACTGCCGGATGGTCCACGGACGGATGGCGTACATGCTGGCGTAAGGGCCGCGCAGGTAGGGAGGTGCGCCCGCGCCGAAACGCATCTGTTCCAATTGCGCGATGTCCTTCGCCGTGTAGTACGACTTCAGCGGAAGCTCTTCGCGATTCGGCAGATCGCGCGTTACATCCGTGTCGAGCGGTTCATCCGGTAAGGACAATGCGGGTGCTGCCATTGGTCGATCGAGTTCGACGCCGGTGATGACCGCAAGTTCTTGGACAGACTCCGCACCATCTTCTTCCAAGCCGCCCACATAAGCGTCGTGTTTCTTCTTGCTGATCGCTTGCGTGTATGCCGCGGTCAACTGCTCAACGGTGAAACTGCCGCCGAGCGGATCGGCGACACGATCGAGAAAGGATTCATCGCGCAGCAGGTTGCCGATGTTGCGCGCCATGCGCCTGCCAAGTTGTTCGCCTTCCGGGATCGGGATCGTTGGGATCGTGAGGCCTTGGCACCCGCCACAGATCGCCGCGATCGCTTGCAACGTGGCGCGGATCGCGTGCTCATGTTCCGCGCCATCGGGGTAGTTCACCTCGCACTGGATCCACGTATCCGCTCCTGGTCCGCGCATCGCGGAAGCCGCATGCGCCAGTTCATCCCACACTGCACGCACGGCACGAATGCGCGCGATCTCCGCGAAGAGATCATCGCCGAGATGGATATGCAGCTGGATGCTCCGCTTCGCTTGTGCCATCGTCCAGCCCATGCTGCACAACAACACGAGAGTGGATGATGCGCGGTCCAACAGGTCCACAGCAGAGGCCACGGGATCACGATCAGCATGCGAGCGCTCCTCCTCGATGTTGTAGACACGCACACCGGGGTACAACGACACGAGCGACTGCTCGCCGGGGTTCGGCCTCACTTCGTCTTCGCTCTTGCCGAAGCAGACATGCGGATCTTTCCGATCATGCCGCGCATCATTGAACGCATTCAGCACGGCCAGCAAGGGCTTGCCTTCCAACGCGCCGATCTGCAGATCGATCATGTCCAAATGCACGCCTTTCAACAAACGCTCGTCGGCTTGCACCGTGGGCAACAGCGCAATGCTGTCAGCGCCGCCCATCAAGGCTTCGATAATTTCCTTGTTCGCTTGAACGGGATCGCGCGTGCCGATCGGGATCGTCAACCGCCATTTGTTGTCGCGTCGCTTCGGCCCGCGCCGGAACATGCTGACCGAAGGATCAGGCATCGCGTTGTGGAAAGGCTTCTGATCCGGTAGGCCAGCGAGCTTCACA
>JANMKC010000488.1:0-2268 GCA_031371785.1 Flavobacteriales bacterium
CATGAAGAGATTGCGCAGGAAGGCTTGTGGTGTGGCGTCGGCTCTCAGCATCAGTTCCGACCATGCACCGATGCCTGGTGCCACGATGGGTCCGCCCTCGTTCCGATGCGCGTACAGCTTCCAGTTCTTCTTCGGAAGACCACGCGTGCCGCTGCCCGATACCGCGATACGGACCTCCTGTTCACGAATGCTGTCCGCTGCGTGCCATTCCACCTGCGCATCGCGCCGCCATGCGTTGCCGCTCCGCGCGTAGTTCGCCCCCGGACCATCGGAAAGGAGGCCCCGCTCCTCGTCGTAGAGATCTTGCGGATCGACCCGTATCGCCAAGGCGATCGGCGGGTGATCCCCGGTGATGGTGAGGGATGCGCAGGGAGAAGGCAGCGCATCATCCGCGAACGCGCGCGCGGTGATGATGCGAGGCGTGTCCACAGGCGGCGGATCATCGATCACGGGTGATCCGGCGACCGGAACCGAACCATCCGTTGTATAGCGCACGGTGCTGCCGGGCGCGGCTTCGCAGGCCAAGGATCCGCTGCGCTCTGTGAGCTTTGGTGGAGCGAGCAGGTGATGGACCACCCGCGATCCAGCGTTCGGGCCTCCGGGTGTAGGCTCCGCGAAGAACCCCCACTCTTTCGCGCCGTCCTGAACGCGCCCGATCGAAATGCCCTTCGGCAATGCCGGCCAGTTGAAGACATCACGCACGGTGCGGCGATCAGCATCGATGAACAGCACGCTACCACCTGCGCGCGGCAGTGCAAGGTCGAGGTGGTCAACACCGGGTGCGGTCGCACCATCGCACCACAGAACACGCAGCCCGTGCGCAGGGATGATCAGAGGGGCCGTGAGGCGGCAGGTCTTCGCAACGGAAGGAGAAGAGGACGATCGCACCACGAAAGAACTTCCCTGGAGGTCGATCCCGCGCGGGCCTTCATTGCGCACCTCGATCCAGTCCGTGGCTCCGGTGCCACCGGGCATCACCTCGTTGATAAGCACACCCTGCGCCAGTGCCGGGGCGATGTTCATGCACCATAGGCTTGTGAACAACACTCCCCTCATGGCCGCAAATTAGAAGCCTTGCTGCTGCCCACCCCCTATTTTCGCGGCGCATACATACACCATGAGAACAACAGCTACGATCGCCCTGCTCGCTCTTACCTCCCTTGCTGCCAATGCGCAAGGGCTCACCAATATCGTTATCGCGCCCCCGAACCCAACGGAGTGCGACCTGATCGACCTGACCATCCATGGGACCATGGCGGCGCAAGGCCAGCTCTTGGGCTTCACCCCCACGCAGAACGGGAACGCTATCGGTATCACGCTCTCCGGAAGCGGCGGCACTGGCAATGTGGCGTTCACACAAGCGATACCCGGGCTCGGGCCTTACGTACCCGGCACCTATACCATCACGGTGTACTTCATCTACAACGGGACCCAAGTGGATACCGCGTTCACATCGTTCACCATCGGTGCCGGAACGAACCCCAACGCGGGTGACTTCGGGCAGGACACGGTGTGTTCCGGTGACGCCAACTTCGCGCTGTTCTCCGTGTTGAACGGCACGCCGAACACCGGTGGAGTTTGGAGCGATCCTGGCGGACAACTCGTGGCCAATGGGATGTTCGACCCCGGCGTTTCCCCGGAAGGCATCTACTCTTATGTGTTCGATGTGCAGCCGCCCTGTTTGGACGCCTACCAGATCGTCCTGATATCCTATGCCCCCAACAATGACCCCGGCACCAGTGCCACCTTGCAGGTGTGCGCTGCTGGTGGCCCCCCTGTGGATCTCTTCAGCCATCTCGGTGGAACACCTCTCGCGGGAGGAACATGGACGCACAACGGCACGGCGCATAGCGGCACCTTCATCCCCGGTACCGATCCGTGCGGAGTGTATACCTATACCGTGCAAGGGATCCCGCCGTGCGGGCCTGTGAGCGCTACCATTACCACCCAGTGCGTTCAGCCACCGAACGCGGGTACGAACGGCAGCATCGAGATCTGCTACAACGACACGGCCCATAACCTGAACAACGCGATAACGGGGGAACAGAACACCGGCTTCTGGATCGACCCCAATGGATTTGGCCTCGGTATCACTTGCGGCTACAACTGCTTGGTGAACGTTCCCTTCAACGGAGAGGGTGAATACGGCTACGTGGTGTTGAGCACCACATGCCCGAACGACACCGGGTTCGTGAACGTCATCCTGAACGGACCGCCTTGCACGATCGGTGTTGAAGAGGTCGAGGGGAATGTGACGGCCTTCGAACT
>JANMKC010000008.1:0-2365 GCA_031371785.1 Flavobacteriales bacterium
CCAGTGTAGATGCTTGTGACCAGCGGCGTGGGCAGGTTGATCAACGCCACATCACCCCGGCCATTGCCGCCACTGTAAATGCTGGAGGCGATCGGCGTAGACAACTGGATCCGCGCCGCATCACCCCGGCCATTGCCTCCGCTGTAGATGCTGCTGAGCAGCGGTGTTGGCAGTTGCATCTGCGCCGCATCACCCCGGCCATTGCCCCCGCTATAGAGGCTGCTGGCCAGTGGCGTGGGCAGGTGGATCTGCGTCGCATCGCCGCGACCGTTGCCACCGGCGAACTGGGCAAACAGGCCAAGCGGGTACACCAGGATCGCGGAGAACAGCGCTCTCATGGCGAACTGCAATGGAACTTATCGAGCACGTGGTTCAGCATCTGGATCGTGTGCGGAACCGGGTCAAGGCGCCGATCGCGCACCACGACAGCCGAAACCGTTGCTTCGGCCGCTGTAGGTACCGGCAGTGTCGAAGCGGTTGGAGACTTGCGCCCGTATGGTTTGGGTGTTGAACGCACCACCGCGCAAGCCCGCGCCGTCTCCCGTGGTGGGCGCCGGCCACGAAGCGACGTCCGGATCACCTGTTGCAGCCAAGGTCCCGTTGCCATGAGCGCCGGTAAATGCCCGGCCGGTGGCGGTTTCAATGGTCACCGTCCGCTCCCATAGGTTGCCACCCAGTTCCATGTTGCCATAGTAGCCTGCTCCGGCCGTGGCCCGCCCGGTATTGCCGCCGTTGGCAGCGAAAATTCCCACGCGCAATGGACTGATACTTCCAGCTGCCGAGTTGTTGGCCGAATTGCTCAGGGCGGAGTAGTTCGTAGCGATACCCTCGTTGGTCGCACCGGCATTATTCAGCGTATAAACATTGCTCGAGAGGTCGGTGGTACCCCAAGGGAATTCATTCGCAACGGGAAGAATGGTGCCCCGACAGGCTTTCTCGAACTCAAGTTCGGTCAAGGGACGCAATCCGCACCAGTCCAAATAAGCGGTTATGTCCCCCCAGCTTATCATGCCGCAGGCGATGTCTTTGCCATCCGTGGATTCGCCATACACTGCATTCCCGTTCAGGTTGCAGGCATATACCGCCGGGGTAGTGCTGGCTATGCCAGGGGTTTGGACGTCAATGCCCGTGCGGTATTGGTTCGTAGGTTCGAGGGCCCCGGTGCCTGCCGCGCTGTTGGGTGCCATGGTCGTGCGCGTCACCTGCTGGGTATAGGTCAGGGTGTTCAGGAAATCCACGTAGCCCTGTTGGGTCATTTCGTACTTCATCGCGTAATAAGCATTGAAGCCGTTGGGCCAGCTTGCGCTTGTCGGGGCGGTTTGTCCGGTCGGGTAGCCCCCGGCCTGCCCACCCAGAAGGCCCGTGCCGCTGGGCGGGGTGGTGGCCGTGGCGGTGTTGATCGTGGTGAGCGTGAAGGCTGTCTGCTCGGTGCCGCCCGATCCTGCGGCGAAGGCCCCTTGGGGCACATACACCATTTCAATGGCGAAGACCTGCACGGCGCTGATGTCGTTGTAGTTCACCCCCTGATCGCTCAGGTTCCAGTCGAGCTGGATGCCCGTGAGTGAAAAGGTGCCAGTGCCTGCCGCACTGCGCCGGATGAACACACCGACCACCGGGTTGCTTACGGCGTTCGGCGCGCTGCCCGGTGTGAGCAAGCCCAGGTCCACTTGGCCAGCGGCCGGTACGATGTGGCCTGTGCTGTTCACGTAAGCGTGCTGCCATTGTCCGTTGGGCAGCCTGTATTTCACAAAGACCCAAGCGGCATCCCAATTGATCACACCGCCACCGCGCCAGCTGTTCTCCCAACTCAGATCGAACTGCACCTTGGCGTTGCCGGCATTGTTGATCAGCGTGGTGTTGGCGATCTGGATGTTGTTGGCGTGGGCGCTGGTGGCAGCGAGCAAGGCCAGGCCGGTGAAGGCTGGCAGTACGAACGGTCGAAGGAAGTCGATCATGTGTTGGGAGTTGTCCTCAGGGGCTGCAAAATAGATCGATCTTCAATGGAGGAAGGATGATGTTTCGCACCCTCGGTTCCGGACCTTTGCCCCATGATCAATGCGTACAAGCTCTTTACTGGCGATGACGGGAATTCGCACGTGTTGAAAGGCACGGTTCGCGAGCACGAACGGAACGATGTGGTGGCCATCCACTTCGCAGGATCACCGCCGCACAGCATCTACGACCGGCACCCCGCACTCGAAAGGCAGTACGTGATCACGCTCCGAGGAACATTGGAGTTCACGCTTCGCGATGGCAGCACCTTCATCGTGCGGCCGGGGGATGTGCCGCTGGCCGAGGACACCACGGGCACAGCGCACAAATGGCGGCTCATCGATGATGCACCGGGGCAGCGCGCCTCCGTGGT
>JANMKC010000039.1:0-7671 GCA_031371785.1 Flavobacteriales bacterium
GTTGGGGCACTCGCCACTCGTCACTCATCACTCGTCACTTTTCCGCGTCGTATCCGAAGATCTCCTTCATGCCCAGCTTCTTCACGGTGCCCATCTTCTCCAGCGCATTCATATCCACGCTGCCTTCCTTGCCGATCACGCAATAGGTGTACGCGCGGCCTTTGATGTTCGTATCGAAGAAGGTTTTCAGGTCAGCCAGGGTGATGGTCCTGATGCGCTCGTAGTTGTCTTTGCGCACGTCATGATCGATACCGAGGCGTTGCATGCCGTCCCGGCTCCAATAGATCCGTTCCTTGGTGATGCGGTCGCTCTCGATGCGTTTCAGCGCGGCGAGCTTGGCGTCCTCGAACTGGCCGGGATCGGCGGGCATGTCGTTCATCAGCGCGAGCAATGCGTCCACGGCATTGCCGAGCTTGTCGCTCTGGGTGCCGAGGTAGCCGTTCACGTAATGCGCCTCTTCGCGCTTGCGCGGCGTGGTGAAGGCCGCATAAGCTGAATAAGCCAAGGCTTTCGATTCGCGGATCTCTTGGAAGACGATGCTGCTGAGGCCGCTGCCGAAGTATTCGTTGAACACGCCTGCGACGGGCATCAGGTCCTTGTTGAAGGCCCCCCCCTTGGAGGTGAGCATCAGCTCGGTCTGCACCATGTCATAGTTGGCGAAGAGCACGGTGTTGGTCATGGTTTCCTGCTCTATGAATTTTTCCGCTGGCGGATATGGTTCCAATGTCGCGGGCGTGTGATGCTCTTTGTCGAGCAATGCGGTCACCTCTTCAACGGGCTTGCGGCCGTAGTAGAACATGTGGTGCTGGTAGCCGTTCAGCGCGTGGATGCGGTCAACGAGTTCCTGCGCGGTGGTCGCATTCAGCTCGTCGGTGCTCAGCTCATTGCGCAGCGGTGAATGCTCGCCATAGCGCGCATAGTTGCTCAGCCCGTTGTACAGTATGTTGCCCTTGTTCTTCAACCCGTCCTCGCGCCCCTTGATGATGTCCTTCACCAGTTCCTTCAACGCACCCTCGTTCGGTCGCGCATCCGCGAGCAATTGTTCGAACAGGTCCACACCCCTCGCAAGGTTATCTTCCAGTCCGCTGAGCGAAACGTATATGCGATCCTGTGAAGGGAACACGCTGAATTGCAAGCCTAGTTTGAACAGTTCCTTCTTGAAGTCCTCCGGTGAATACTTGCCGGTGCCCAGATAAGGCAGGTACTGGACCGCCACATCAAGCTTACGATCGTTGTCGGTGCCCATATCGAGGATGTACTCGAGGTTGAACAGTTCGTTGCTGGGATTCTTCACGTAGGCCAGGGGGACCCCGCGCTTCAAGCTGCTTTGTGTGATGGCTGTCTTGTAGTCGATGAACTGCGGATCGAGCCGGGTATCCGGCATTTTCTCCCAGTTGGCGCGCCATGCGCTTTTGCCTTCCCGCTTGATGTCGATCGCTGTGATCCTGGGTTTGGGCACCTTGAAGGCGGTCTTGTTCTCGCCCGTGCGCTTGAAGACGCACACGTAGTTGTTCCCGAAGTTCTTCTTCGCGAAATCGATCACCTGCTGCTTGGTGATCTTCCCCATGCGATCGTTGTAGTCCACCACGTCGGCCCACTTCCTCCGTTTGATGAAGGCATCCGTCATGGCACCGGCGCGGACGCCATTGTTCTCGTTCCAGAACTTGATCCGCCGTAGCCTCTTGTTGTTCACCACCGCGGGAATGAGCCAATCGTCGAATTCGCCACGTTCCACTTTTTCGAGTTCGGCCAGCAGCAGGTCGCGCACCTCCTCCAGCTGCTGGCCCTGCTTGGCTTGTCCGTTCATGCCGAATTCACTGTAGTCGGTCTGATCGCTGGCGAAGGCGCTCGCCTGGAGCACGCTTTGCTTTTGTTCCAGGTCCAGATCGATCAGGCCCGCCTGGCCGTTGCTCAGGATGCCGGCGATCAGATCGAGCATGATGGGATCCGCGGAAGCGGTGCCGCCGAAACGCCATGCGAGATCCACCCATTCCTCCATCGGGCCGAACACTTCCACCTTCTCCGGCGCTGTGATCGGATCCTCCGGCTCGAAGGTGAAGCCGGGTACTTCTTTGCGCTTCCACCCACCGAAATACTTGTCCACCATCGCGATGGTCTTGTCATAGTCGATGTCGCCGGCGAGCACCACGGCCATATTGTTGGGCACGTACCACGTATCGAAGAACTCGTGGATCTTCACCATGCTCGGGTTTTTCAAATGCTCGCCTGTGCCGATGGTGGTCTGAGTTCCGTACGGATGTTTCTTGTAGAGCGCCTTGTCCATGGCTTCGCTGGCGTTGCGGCCATCATTGTCCTGCCCGCGGTTGAATTCCTCGAAAACCGTTTCGAGCTCGGTATGGAAGAGCCGCAGAACACAATCCTGGAAGCGCACGCTTTCGATCGCCATCCACTTTTCAAGCTCATTGGCAGGCACATCGTTCACGAACACTGTGCGCTCCGTGCTGGTATATGCGTTGGTGCCGCGCGCCCCAAGGCTGCTGAGCATCTTGTCGTACTCGTTGGGCACGGCATAGCTCGCCGCTACCGTGCTGAGGCTGTCGATGCGGTGGTAGATGATGTCGCGTTGTGATTCGTCCGTTGTGTTCCGCCGCAGTTCATACTGATCGCTGATCCGTTGGAGCACGGCGCTCTCCTTCGGCCAATCGCTCGTACCGATCTGGCTTGTGCCTTTGAAGAGCATGTGCTCGAGGTAGTGCGCGAGACCGGTGGCAGTAGCCGGATCGTTCTTGCTTCCCGCGCGCGTGGCGATGTTCGTTTGCACGCGCGGTGCATCCGGATTCCGGCTCAGCCACACTTGCAGACCATTGTCCAGCGTGTAGATGCGGGTCCCGATCGGATCACCGGGTACGGAAACGCAGGTGTACTTCTTCTGCGCATCAGCGCTGTGGATCGCGGTGAATACGACGATGGCGATCAGGGCAGAACGGATCTTCATAAGGCTCAGGGGTTGTTCGGGGTCACTCCGGAAGGGCGGTGAAAGTGCTCGATCCCCGCGAGGATCCCAAATAGCGATGCCGGACGGTTATATTTCGCGAAACACGTATCAATGTTGCGCAACGTTCTCGCGATACTTGCTGGCTTGGCCACCAGTTTCCTCGTGATCATGCTGATGGACCGGATCAGCGGGCGGCTTTACCCGATGGGGGCTGTGGACCTGCATGACAAACTGGTGATGAAAGCCACATGGGAACTTGTGCCGGTCCTGGTGAAGTTGTTGATCTGCCTGTCCCCGCTCATCGGTGCGTGCATCGGTGGTGGTGTTGCTGCGCGCATCGGGACGGAACGGAGGCTGCGATCGGCGCTGATCGTGGGCGCGATAACGCTTCTCGGTGGCATCATGAACCTGGCCTCCTTATGGCACCCGGCCTGGATGTGGAGCCAATTGCTGCTGTACATGCCGGCAGCCTGGTTAGGCTGGCGTGTTGCGGCGCCGAGGGCGGATCTTCAGTAGTCGGTCCCGGTTCCGGACGGCCCGCTAACGGATCCGGACCTCCCCGATATCCCGAACGCGCAGGCCCTTGGCGAATTTGCGCTTGTAAGAAGCGGTCCATACCGCGATGCACGGCGCACCGATGAGCGTGGGCCAGAGCCATTGCAGCCAATCGGGCTCTATCCAACCCAAGTTCACGGCGCTGAAGGCCGACACCGTGGCGATGTAACCACCGAGGAAACCCGTGATGTGGCCGTAGAACCATTCGCGTTTGTCATGTTTGCGTTTGTAGAATTTCTGCATGTTGTTCACCACCATGAACATGCCGATGATCCCGAACATCGTGTACAGGAGGGCCTTGGTATCGCGCACGCCCATGAACAGGTGCGAGAGGCCCCAGATGAGGAGCCCGCCGTTCACCACGCCGGCGATCCCGTGCAGCCATTTGTCAATGGTGTCGGGCTTCAGGCCCTCGTGCAACTTCTTCAAATGAAGCGACCGGTAGCCAGAAGCGATCATGTGGAAACTGAACACGGCGATGAGCGCCAGCCAGAAGTTCTTCGGGTGCGCGATCGCCAGGAAAATGGACGAGCCGCATACGAGCACCATGCTGTAGAAGAAGGTCTTGCCCCATACGCGATGCCAATTGCCGCCTTTGCGTACAAGCATGGCCAGCGGAGCGACAAAAAGCGCCAATGCGCCTGAAGTGGCGTGAATGCGCAGGACCCACGGTAAAATATCATCATCCATATCCATCGCACAGGGAGAGTTTCTCAGCGAAGACGAACATAGGGACCTGGTGGTGGCTTGAAGCGCCACTCATCCTTTTGTGCGATGTGGTGTACCCAGTCACCGATCACGAGATCGCCGTTCTGGATGGTATGGACATACCTGGTCATTTCCTCGGGGAGCATGTAGCGCGTGCTGTCCGGGGCGCGTTGGGCGCTGATGAGCAGCGCTTCGCAGGAGAGTGCCCAGCCCACCTCCACCTGATCCTCCTGGAATTGCTGCGGGGAGACGATCGCCTTCGTGATCCCTTGATCGTCCATGCGATGCAGCAGCGCGACAAGTCCGTCATACCTGTGCTGATACGGTCTGGAAGCGAAGGAAACGTCGCGCAGTTTGACGAAAAGAACGAGCAGGAGGATGATCAACATCGGCACATTCCGCTTCATCGGCCAGCGGAACACGAGCGAGGCGAAGGGAAGTGCGATGATCGTGGCCAGCGGGAGAATGCCTCGATCCATCAAGGGTGCCGCATCGCCCGCGTGGAAGGTGATGAGGTACATCGCGATGAACGCCACCGCGCCCGATAACGTGAGCAGTGCGGATGCGCGCCGCTTGACCGCCAGCAGACCGATGATCACGAACAGAAGGGACAACAACGCGGGCAGATACGTGTTGCTGGCAACGAAGGCATGCTGTACGATGAAGCGCAACGAAGCCCACTGCGCGAGCGAACCGAT
The DNA here is from genome assembly GCA_031371785.1 of Flavobacteriales bacterium. GTDB lineage: Bacteria > Bacteroidota > Bacteroidia > Flavobacteriales_F > PHOS-HE28 > PHOS-HE28. The sequence continues at coordinate 4,918 of JANMKC010000039.1, forward strand.
CTGATGGAAGCCTTGTGCCACGAGGGCATATTGTGACCGTTCGTATCCTGTTGGCGAAAAGATCCACCGCGAGATCAACGGCCACGCCAATGTGAAGCCGGCAAGCAGGATCCCTTCCCGGCGCGGCAGCGAGCCTTCCACAAAAAGGAACGCGATCCCGAAAAGCATAACGGTCCAGCCGATGGGATGAACGATCAACGGAACGAGCAGCAACAGGAACGCTGTGATGATGTGCTGAGCTGACCAGCGGGCACCACCTGACCGGTGTTCAGCAAAACCGAACAAGAGGAAAGGATATGTGAGGAGATAGTTGGATTCGAGCACCGGATCGTAGAAGGTGAGGCGGGTACACAGCACGGCGGCCAGCGCGCAACCGAGCGCGGCGCGCGGCGCCTTCCATACATGCGCGCACAGCACGAAGACCATGTAAGGCACAAGCGCGTGCGCGATCGAAGCCATGAACAACAGTGTGCGCAGGTCCACCGGAAAAAGAGCGAAGAACTTCACTACGGCCTGCGGCAGGATCGCCGTGTAGCGGTGCGCTTCGATGTCCCAACCCGGCCGGTCGATCCATTGGAAGATCTGGAACGCGCTGTCACCGTATGTCGAACGCAAGAGCGCATGCTGGCAGGCGAGCACCATGAGCGCGATGAACACGGCGTGGCCCAAGAGCATGAGCGACGTGCGGAACCGTCGTTCCTGCATTGATCAGCGGAACTGGATCACCAAGGGCAATGAAGTGCGCCGAGCCGCATCATCGATGGAACTGAACCGGTACATCCCATCGGGCAGGCCTCGCAGATCGAACTCCTTCGGCACGCGCCCGCTCCACGAGCGAACAAGACGGCCTTGCATATCGAAGAGGTCGGCACTGTAGAGATGTTCAGCGTTGGAGAGGTGGCAGGTGATGGAGGCGGGGTTGGGGGAGAGGTACATGTGTTCGACCTGAACGAACTCTTCCGTACTCACGGGATCCAATTCAGAGACGACCGAAATGCTCTGTGTGAGTCCGACCGAGTCGGTCTTGACCACATAGACATCCCTTGTACCGAATCCGAAACTCTCGGTATAGCCACAGAACACGAATCCGTCCCCGGGAACGATGTCAAGAGAAGCCCCGAACTCATCGCCCTCACCATGATCCCCCCCGTTGGTAACCCCGGCGATGAAATCCCCACCAGCATCGGTAAAAAGAATGAACATGTCCTTGCCTCCGCTCCCACCTCCCGATACATATCCGACCGAAACGAAGCGGCCGTCGCTCAGTTCTTCCTGTTCAAGCGTCTCCTGATCGTTCACCTGTCCCCAATCCTTCAGCCACAGCAACCCACCATCCTGATCCACCTTGAAGTGCAGCGCTTCCGTATGGACATTGTAGCTCTTGGTGGTACCGACAGCCGCATAGCCGCCGTCGGAAGCTTGGATCACCGACGCGGCATAGTCCGCGCTGTCACCGCCTTGCGTCGAATTCCAGACCATCGCTCCTGAATTGCTCAACTTGACCAGCCACGCATCCTGATCACCATTGACAGTGACCGCCCCGGCGATCATGTAGTTGCCACCAGACAAAGCGATCACACAGCGCGCGAAGTCACGTTGGCCGTAGCCGTACGTCCTGTTCCATTGGACCGCTCCCGAACCATCCAATTTGAGGACCCAGGCATCACCTCCTCCAGTGCCATCACTGAATGTTTCGCCAGCCGCGATGAATCCGCCATCGGTACAAATGCTGATCGAATAGAGGAAGTCCCAACCCGTTCCGCCGTAGGTTCTTTCCCACAGCAGATCCCCTTGGCCTGTCACCTTCGCGACATAGCCATCATAGCCACCGGCCCCTGAACCGTTGGTAAACCCTGTCAGAACGAAACCTCCGTCCGATGTCTGACGCACCTGCCGACCTTGGTCAACACCGGCATTACCCAATGTCCGCGACCATATCCGTTCACCTGAAGGATCCAGGAGCAGCAAGTAGATGTCCCCGCCACCAGCACCGAAACTGCCGGTGGACCCAACGATCAAGTAATTGCCATCGGAGGTTACGACCACGCTGCTGCCTTCATCCGTTGAGTATCCTCCATAGGAATGCTGCCACGTCAGTTGAGAGAAGGCGGAAGGCATCCCCAATAAGCAACCGGCGATCATGCAGAAGCATAGATAGATCCTCATCGCAGCGAAAGTATCCAAGCCCGCATTACGTCTAGTTGCAAGACGCTGTGATCTGTATCCCCGCTGTCCAGTGATCGTGTTGTAACCACCTTTGTCCCATGACATCTCAGGGCTTCCACATGTTCATTGGCCTCCGGAGAATGATCGATGTCTACCCCCACAAGTGCATCAACCGCGCGTTGCGTGTGGCGGAACAACCATGCACCCCCTTGATGCCCGCCCAAGGGCTATGAGAAAAGCACTTGGCGATCCGTTCTTGCTGGCGCTGATCGCTTTGCTGGCCGGGTTCATGGTGTTCAAGTCCCGATTCCTGGATCTGCCGTTCTATTGGGACGAAGCATGGGTGTACGCACCTGCGGCAAAGGCGATGTACCAGCAGGGTTTGGGGCTGCTTCCGGGTGCTATCAGCCCGCAGCTTTCCCGCGGGCATCCGCTCCTGTTCCATTTCATCTGCGGTTCATGGATGCATGTGTTCGGTGCTTCGCGGATCAGCCTGCACACCTTCGCGCTCGCCATTTCCATTTGCCTCTTGGTGCTGGTCTACTGGGTCGGGGCGCGTATGGGATCCAAGTGGATCGGTCTCGGAGC
>JANMKC010000058.1:0-3049 GCA_031371785.1 Flavobacteriales bacterium
CCCGGTGGGCTGTTCGTGTACCAGCGATAGAGCGTGAACGTGGGGTTCGTATAACCGCTCAGATCGATCGGATCCCCTTGAAGGGTGGTGCGCCCTGCATCCACATCGGCCGTTCCCGGCGTGAGCGAATCGGTCTCGGCCGCATTGCCAGTGAAGAAACAGTACTCGCCACCGACGGTGTGCTGATCGCCCGTCTGGATGATGCTCTGATCGACGGTGCTGTAGGTCGGGTTGGGATCCCAGAACTCCCATGTGCCGGTGCTGTTGTTGTCACCGGTCATCCCCATGGTCCAATCGCCCAGTTCGTTCAGGTTGTCCGCATTCTCAGTGAGCTTCAGTTCGTAGCCCACCAGGATGAAGTTCGGCAGGTTCGGATCAGGCAGCTCGGCGCTGCTCGGTGTGACCGAACTGAGGATATCCCCGATATCCAACAGCCCGATGTAGTAGGCGATCACTGTGCCCGTTGGTTGCCCTGGTATCTGCGCTTCATAGTCGTCGCCTCCTGTGTTGGTCATCATCACCTGTTGCCAGGTGCCTTGGTCCACGCGATAGTTGAGCTGTTCGCCTTGGAGGTAATCCGTGTATGGAAAATCAACGGTGGCGGTGGCGGTGATCGTGATTCCTTGCTGCACCGGTGCGGTTTCCACGGGCACATGCTGCACACTGAAACCGGCGAGCAGCGTGATGCCATGCAGGCGGAAGGCTTCAGCGATAGCCGTGCCGTTCGGTGTTCCATTGATCAGGTTGGCGTCGTCATCATCGGCTTGCAGTACATCGAGCAGCACATCGCGGAAGGCCTGCCCCTCCTGTCCGCTCGGTGCTATGGCCTGCACGCCCGGATATGCTTCAGCGAACAGGGCCATGGTGTGCGTCATGTCATTGCCCAGTTGCAGGTAGGTGTCCCACCACGCACCTGCGATGATCTCCCCGTCGGAGTGTACTTCACCGGTGATGTCCCCCGGATACACTTTCTTGTTGATGTCGTAGCGGCGGATGTAGCTGCCGGGATTGCTGATCGTGTAACCCGCCGCCAGCATGGGATCAAGCGTGAGCGACAGTGCCCAGACATCGGCGTACCCCTCGTCCATCGCGCCGTTGTTGTAGGTCTGGCCGAGCTGCTGGTAGAAGGTGTGGTTGATCCCATGGCCGTACTCGTGGTAAGGCACATCGGCGATGTTGGCCATGGAGAAGCAATCGTTGGCCTCCGAGTAGAAATTGATCGAGCTTCCGTCGTAGAACGCATTGCAGTTGCCGCTGGTCAGGTCCACGTTCGTGGGCAGCGCGATGTCCATGCCGGTGAACGTGGGAAGCACGTCCTTCATGTGGTCGTGTATGTTGTTCACATGGAAGTAGGCGCTGCGCTCCTGCAAGGTGGCGTCGGCATCGAATGTCACCGCGTTGGCACCTTCCAACAACGAGCCGGTGAGCGTCGGTATCACATTGTTGGTGCGCACCACGCTCCAGTCGCCGCGCAACGGAGCGTTGAACGCGACAGGACCGCTGACGCCCGATGCGACAGTTCCGTTCACGTCCGTAACGAACGCTTGCCCACCGACCGTAAGGTGCAGGTTGCGCGCTACCTCCATCACGGGCGCGTTCAATGGGCTCATGCTTATGGCGTTGCTCACGGTCACGTCCGCGCCAACATCGTCCGGGCTTCCCATGTTTTCGGTCACTACCATGTTCTGCCGGTACAGCAGCTTTCCGCTCGCGGCATCCACAAGGCATCGCCAACGTCCGGGTATTCCGTGCCCGCTCGTGTTCACGGTGACTTCGCGTACGAGGTGCTGCACGCTGGATCGGAACGCTGGCACCGGCAATATGCGTGGTGCCGGTTCCATCGAGGTGGATACCACATCGGTCAATCCTGCCTGCGCTGCCATTACGATGGCATCATCGCCGACCGCAGGAACGGAAAGTGGTTGGATGTTGTCGTACACATCGAGCCCGAAGGCGATCACGTTCCCTTGCAGGTCCATCTTCACCATCGCTCCGGCGAAGAGCACCTCCATGCCGCCATGCCGCTGCGCGAAATGCACGTAGTGATTTTTGGCCGTGGTACAGGTCGGGAAGGCTTGAAGGTCCTCCATCGGGACATGGAAAGCGGCGAGTTCGCTCGTGATGAACGCCCTCGCGCGTTGCTCCGGCGTGTCGCCGTTCGTGGCGATCGGTGGGCCGAACGCCCGATGCGGTTTTCCATTGTCCTCATTGAACTCCACCACCCAACGCGGATGTTGAGCAAGAAAGTTCCGCCATGCCGCTCGCCCGCGCAGCTCGCTCTGCCATGCGTCGTCAGGCAGCCGTTGGTTGTCGGTGATGAACGTCACGGATCCGCGCTGCGTAAGGGGATCCTCCTTCTGGCCTGAAACAGGCAGTGCGAGGATCGAGCAGATCAGTGCAGGGTAAAGGTTCTTGAACATGGAGCGACGGTTAGGGGATCACAAGATGCGCATTGGTAGGATCGTGCAGGCATGATCGGCCGCCTTTCCGCTCACGGGTCTTTGACTTCCACCACCAGCTCGTCATGGGCGAATGCCACGTTGGGCGGTAATGTGACGCTCGCCTCGGCATGCCTCCCCATAAGGTGGCTGATGTGGGTGAAGTACGCCCGACCAGGCCGCAGCTCCTGCACCAATGCGAGCGCTTCGGCCAGGTTCAGGTGCGAGATGTGCTCCTTTTCACGGAGCGCGTTCAGCACCAGCACCTCGCTGCCTTTCAGCTTCTCCTTTTCCGCTGGCGTGATCGTCTTCGCGTCCGTGATGTACGTGAACCCACCGATGCGGAAACCGAGCACGGGCATCCGCAGGTGCATCACTTCGATCGGCGTGATGCGCACGTCGCCGATCGCGAACGGCGAGCGTTCGATGGTGCGGAGGTCGAAGCGAGGAACTCCGGGGTAGCGATCTTCCGTGAACGCGTAATTGTATACTCGTCGCACAGCATTGAGCGTGGGTGCGTCCGCGTATATGGGGACCGCCCTCGGTGGTTCCTGTGCAAAACTGAAAGCGCGCAGATCGTCCATCCCCGCGATGTGGTCCATGTGCTCGTG
>JANMKC010000074.1:0-2096 GCA_031371785.1 Flavobacteriales bacterium
CATGTAGAAAACCCGTGCTTCGGTCGTTTGGACGAGGGTTCGAATCCCTCCGGCTCCACCTTCGCGCGCCGAAGCGACGGGCGTTCCGCTAGGAACGACCGTCGCGAAGGCGGGCTCCGCCCGTCTCAGCTCCATTCACGATCTAGTGCAGGCTTCGGCGCGCTACGGCGGACACGGTCCACACAACCCACATGGAATTCAGCCATCATGTGTACATCCTGCTCTGTTCGAACGGCAGCCACTATACAGGTTGCACGAACGACCTTGATGACCGCTTCCTCCGCCACTCCAAAGGCATGGTCCACTTCACTCACGACAAACTTCCGGTCACCTGCGTTGCCGCATTCGGTTTCCAGGACAAGTACAAGGCTTTCAATTTCGAGAAGTATCTGAAGACCGGATCTGGTCGAGCATTTATGAAGCGTCACTTCATCTGATCGAGGAACGCTCAAAATCCGATCCCGATCCCTCCGCTGATGATCGGCCCCTGGCCGCGATACACGCTGTTCCGGTCCTGTAGAACTTCCCAGAGGATCTGCAGATAAAAGGACGCGCGGTCGCCGATGGGCTCGCGGTATCCCCCGCCTACCAGAAGGTGTGGCACCCAGATGCGCACGAGCTGGTCATTGAAGTTGTACCGCTCGATGTTCAAGTGGTAGAACTCAGCGTGCAGGTATGCTTGCTCGATCACCCTGTAGCGTGTGAAGACACGATAGCCATAGCCATTGAAGGACGCATCGAAACCGGGCACATTGTATTTCACGTAGTAGTAGCTCAACCCAAGGCCGGTGGAGAGTTTCCGCTTATCGTCCAGATAAACGCCCACCAGCGGATCGATCTGTACGGCCGTCACCGACCCGAAATTCAACCCGATGCCGCCGCCGAACCAGAGGCGGTCCTTGAAGGGGATGTGGTTCTTCGATCCTTCCTTCACCGCAGGCGTGGCGACATAGTCCGTGTCCTGTGCCGCGCAGAGCGAGCACAGAAGCAGGAGCACGAGTGAAGTGACGATCGTCCGGCGCATGCGATAGGTCGCCGAAAGTAACGCTGCACTATGCTCGATCCGTGCGCCCTGTCGCCGCGAAGCGCCGCTCGAACACCACCGTCAGCCACGCGCCACGCGCCACCATCCAAAGGATGAAGGCGAGCCAGACGGCGTATAGTTTCCACCCGAAGGCATCGCCGATGAACACCGTGGGGACGAACACGCCGAAGGTCGCGACGATCAGCGCATTTCGTAGAGCCGCGCCCTCGGCGATGCCTTTGAAGATCGCATCCCACGCGAAAGCCACCGCGTTGATCGGTTGCGTGAGGATCACCATCCAGAACACCGCCTGGAAGTGTGTGAGCACATCAGCATCATGCGTGAACCAGCCGCCGATCCAACGATAACCAAGGAGATACAGCACGGACAAGCCCGCTCCGATGTAGATGGTGATGCGTACCACCTGCCAACTTACGCGGTGCAGTTGCGCCCAATCGCGTTCACCGTTCAAGCGCCCGGCAAGCACGCTTCCCGCCGCCGCATAGCCATCGATGAAGAAGGCGCTGAACAACCAGATCTGCATGGCGATGCTGTGCGCACCGATATATGCCACACCGTATCCCGTGGCGAAACGGTTGCCGAGGTAATAGCAGGCGTTCAGCGCGATGGTGCGCGCGAAGAGGTTGCCGCTGTTGAGCATCAAGGGCCACAGGTCCGGATGCGACCAACGCTGCGGCCACAGGCGGAACCTTGTGCGCACGTACATCACACGTATCGCGGCGACGAGCATCACCACTTGTGCGATCACGCTCGCGAGCGCGGAACCTTCGATGCCCATCGCCTGCACAGGGCCGAAACCGAAAATGAAGAGCGGGTTCAGTACCAGGTTCACCGACGCGCCGAGCAAACTGATCCACATGCCCCAGCGCAGGTTCTGGATGCCACGGAACGCACCGGTGAGCACGAAGGTGGCCAGTACGATGGGGTGGCCTACGCTGCGGATGTGGTAGTACGCGATCGCCTTTTGCAGCACCTCACCATCCGCGTTGTACAGCCGGAAGATCTGTTCCGCGAAGGGATTCGTGATGGCGAAGAAGAGGAAGCCCAATCC
>JANMKC010000076.1:0-5914 GCA_031371785.1 Flavobacteriales bacterium
CACGATCGCGCAGCAGGCGCGTGCTCAGGAAATAGACGGCGCTTTTGCCCCAGCCTGTGCGTTGTACTACGAGCAATCGTTTGCGATCGCGGACCAACGCCGCTATCGCTTCCAACTGACCCTCGCGGAAATCGGCGTTCGGATCACCAACGGCAGCGCGGAGCAAACGCAGGGCATCCTCACGCGCGGTCGGCATGGAGGAAAAATACCGATCCTGAATGAAACGGACCCATCGCGCTGTCAGTGTCGAAGGCCGTGATCACGTCAAAGCAAGGATCACACGAAGCGGATCATGCGAGATCGTTCTGCATTCTCCGTCAAGATCCGGTAACAGCCAATTGTTCCATTCGTCTGATCACATCCCTATCGCCTGGGAAGGTCTCGTTGGAAAACCGGTATTTTCAAGGGTGTGCCGCGAACCTCACCGCGTGCCCATCACCTGCACAAATCCCGTGCGCTCGATCGGCTTTCCATCCGCACCCGCTCCCCGCACCACATAGTAGTAGACCCCATCGGCTACCACTTCGCCGCTTCCATCAAGGCGACCATCCCATGTGACGATGTGCGCGGACCGCGAAAAAACCACCTGCCCCCACCGGTTGAAGATCTCCAACGCGAGCGGCGAGGTCGACGGGCTTTCCAACGTGAGCATTTCGTTGCTCCCATCATTGTTCGGTGTGATCACGTTCGGGATGATGAGCACCGGCACGGTCGTGTTGCAACTGTCGACGATCACTGCGATGCTGGCGGAAACATCCGGGCATTCGCCACCGGCGATGGTGCATGTCCACGTGCCGTTCATCGCGAGGGTGCAATTCGCGATCGCGATGCTGCTGCCGGAGAACACGCCTACAGGTGTTGCCCACGAAAGCATTGATCCCCCGCCGACCGCTTCGAGCGCCAGCGCATCGCCTTCGCACAGCTGTGTTGTGCCCGTAATGCTCGGCGTGCTGGGCGCGGCTTGCACGGAAACGATCACCTGGTCCGCTGAAGCCGGGCACCCGACCGCGTTCGCTGTGCATGTGTACACGCCCGCGTTCGCGGCAAGAACTGAAGGAAGGCCGATCTGCGTTCCGTTCACCGGTCCTTGAGGTGTGCTCCATACGAACTGCACGTTCGGTTGGGATGGCACGGTGAGCAGCAGTTCTTCCCCCACGCACAGTGTCGTATCGCCAGCGATCATCGGCGCATCCGGTTGCGGGGTCACCACGATGACCACGCTGAGCCCGGCGCTGGTGCAGTCGCCTTCGGTCTGTGTCACGAACAGCGTATCGCTCGCGAACAGCGGCCCCGCACCGATGGTGGCTCCCGTGCCGATCACCGTGAGCAACGATGCATCCGCGTACCAGGTGATCGTTCCGGATCCCTGAGCGGTAAGCGTTGTGTTCTGTCCTTCGCATAGCGTATCGCCTGCGGCCATGATCGGATCCGACCACGCTTGCGCCGTTACGCTGATCACTGCGGATATGTCCGTGCAGCCGAGCGAGTCCGTGAGGTAGAGTTGGTGATCGCCCGGCACGCTCACGGCCAGGTCTTCGGTGAACACGTTGTCCGGTGTCCAGAAATAGGTGTAGTTCCCCGATGGTCCGTCGAGCAGCACGCTCCCACCACCGCACAGCACGAAGGGCCCGCCGGAAACCGCTGCGTCCACGGTGCTCCCGATCACGGTCGCGCTCAGCGTGTAGTCGCTGCCGCAGGAAGTGACCACGCAACCGTAGATGCCCGGCGCATCAATGGGTTGAACGAGCCCGCCACCGGAAAGCGGGGGCGACCAGATCACGTTGGTCACGCTTCCTCCTATCACTTCGAGCGCGCCCTGCTCGCCGGGGCACAGCACATTGTCCGGCGATACTTGCAGGATGGGCGAGCTGAACTGAAGCACTGCCACAGGCCCGTTCGTGAGCGCGCAGCCACCGACGGTGTGTACTGTGAGGTAGTAGCTGCCGAGTTCGCTCACCACCACCGAATCGTTGTCGATACCGAGCGGGCCGCTCGGCCCGGTCCATTCATAGCTGGTGGAGGGTGACGTGGTGGAGATGATCGCCGATCCGCCAGGGCATACGATCCCGCTCGCCGGATCCATGTACAGCGGAGGTGGCGGTGCCTGCACGACGGGAAAGGATTGCGCGGCATAGCAGGACACGCTCAGCCCGGTGTTGGTGGCGATCACCCCGTAGGAACCCAATTGATCCACCCACGCCGTGTCCTGGTCCGCGGAGATCGCGATGATCCCCGGGCCGTTCCATTCCACCGAGGTGCAACCCGTGCATTCGATCACGAGCGCCACGGTATCGCCCGCACACACGAACATGCTGTCCGGTTGCGCGATCACCGGCGGGTCGAGCACCGCCACGAACACACTGTCGTACGCATCGAACACCAGCGAATCCGGATCGCAGGAGTTGGAGATCAACTGGATGTGTACGTGCAGGGCATGCCAACCTTGGGTGACGAACAATTGCCCCCAGAAGATGGGCACGGCACCAGTGCTCAATGTGAGCCCGCAACCATAGTCGGTGTTGTAGTTCACCACCAAGCTGTCCGCTAGCGCCTGCGGCGTTCCGTTCACATACCAGGTGGACACGAGTTCGCCTTGCAGGCAAAGCCCGCCGCAGAAGGGTATCGTGTCTTCCACGGAAAGTGGGACACCGTTGTATTGGAAATCGAAATCCACACCGGTGATGTTCGGTAGCGGCGGTGCTGTTGTGATCTGGAAGTGGATCGGGACCACCGAAACGCATCCGTTCACGCCGGTGATGGTGAGGTGATATTCCCCGGCCTGCACCGCATGCACGCTGTCGCCAACCACCGGAACGCCGTTCACCGTCCATTGCACGGTGGCACCAGGTTCCACGTCCACCGCCACCAACCAGTCCGGTCCGCAGGGGGTCACATTGTACATGTCTTCCAGTATCGGATAGAGCATCAACCCTCCCGCTTCCTCATGCACCGCGCCCAGCGGTGCCGGGATCATCGTTTCGTGAATGGAGTCGGTGGCCGAAAAACATCCATTGCTGGAGGTTTGCGTGTACCAGTACCAGCCCGTGCTCCAAACGCTGTTGGTGTCCAGGAGCAGGCCATCGTTCCATGCCGCATCCACATTCCAGGAGATCGTTCGCCAGTAGGGGCAAATGCCCGGAGGATCGGAAGGCCGGGGAATGTTGCGCGACCACTCCAGCGTATCACCAGTGCATACCACCGCTTCGTCGGTCACACCATCCGCGAAGGAGAAGACGTCCAGGTCCAGCGCGGAGCGATCACATCCACCACCGCTCCGGCAGAACGCATCGTAGGGCTGTCGCCCCTCCACGTATCCGCGCGCGACAAATCCATCGCTCTGGCCTGCGCTCTCCAACATGCTGTAATTGCCGTAGTACGGATCCCCGCAATAGGCACCGGGGCATGTGGCGAGCGGGCATGGTGGCGATTCACCCCACGCGCTGTTGTCGTTGGGAAAGATGAGCAACTCCTCGAAGGATCCCCCGAAAACCAGTTCGCCGTTCGTGAGCGAGGCGATGCCACCCGCGATCTTCTGTTGATGGCCGCCGAACTGTTGGGCCTCGTTCAGCGCGAGCGTTGATGCGTCGTGCTTCGCAATGAACAGGTCCTGCGTGCCGGTGGCGATGAAGAGACCGGTGGCGAAGTAGTGCATCGCAAGTTCACCGAACTGGCACTGGAAGGTGCCCAGCACTGCGAGCGCTCCGCCGCGCTGGTCCAATGCATTCGCGTTCACCGCGTTCGCGGAACCCACGGCGATGCTCGCTTGGAGCTCTCCATCCGCCCCGACACGAAGAACATAGTAGGCGTATGGATCGGCGTTCGCGACGAGGTCCGGCGATGTGTCGTAGAAATGCAGCGTGCCTTGCACGTCGCCGCAGAGCAGCAGATCGCCATCGTCATTCACCTGTGCATCGGCCACGCTTTGCAGCACCGCGCCACCCGCGCTCCGGAACCATTGTTCGCTGCCGTCCGGTCCGAACTTCACCACGTAGACCTGGTTCAAGCCGATGTTCGCGTGCTGGCCATCGAAGGTGATCGTATCGCTATACTGGCCGCACGCATAAGCATTGCCTTGTGCATCCACCGCCACATCGCTCGCCTGGTCATCATACTTCGCGAGGCCTTGCTTGAACCACTCGGCGGTTCCGCCCGCGGTGTAGCTCATCACGAACACATCGAAGCCCGGCAGCGCAGTACCGGGATCGATCGTGCTGTTGAAAGTTCCTGCATCGAACACGCCCGTTCCGCGGAACTCACCGGTCACCAGCACACGGCCATCGCCTGCCACCGCTATTCCGCCCGCGTGATCGCTGAACGATGCGCTGCCTCCTGTGCGGATCCATAGCGCGTGCCCGTCGCTGCCGTCCAACTTCGCCACGAAGAGATCGGTGCTGCCGCCGTTCGCGTTGAACGTCGTTCCGAAGAGATCCGCTGTTCCGCTGAACTCACCGCACACCAGCACGCTGCCGTCCGGTGCCGGGCACACGTTCGCGCCGAGATCGATACCCGCGCCGCCCGCGCGCTTCAACCAGACAATGGTTCCAGCGGCATCCTGCTTGAGTACGAAGAGATCGCTGAGCCCTTGGGAGATCAGTGGCTGGCCAGCGATCGTTGCACCAGCGCTGTAGTCGCCGATGGAATACACGGCATCCGCCACATCCGACTTCACGTCCGAAACATGCTCCAGCCCGGTGCCCCCGCATTTGGTCGCCCAGTACTGCGCGTTCGCGGCGCTGGCCAACGCGCTGACGAGCGAACATATCGTGAGGATCCTGATGATCATGCGGCCGGAAGCATCCGAAGATATCCGTTGATCGCGCATGGATGCTGCTGTCATCCTTTTGTGTGGAAGAATGTGGCGAACACTTTCCTGCCCATCCGTCACGCCGAACGAGTGCGAGGTGACAGATCTTCCGCGATCGTCGGGCTTATCACGAACGGAACCAACTTTGATCGTTGGGACCGGACCAACTATGGAGATCACGGATCTCCTCTCGATAAACCGCCTTCGCCGAGGCTTCGGCGCTCAAAGATGGACCTGAACAAATTCACCGTTCGCTCGCAGCAAGCCGTTCAACAAGCGCAGACCCTCGCCGCAGGTCTCGGCCAACAAGCCGTGGAGACGGGTCACTTGCTGAAGGGCCTCCTGCTGGAGGATCCGGACGTTACTCCGAACCTGCTGAAGAAGTTGAATGTGAACCTGCCCGTCCTCACGCAAGCGCTTGATCGCATGGTGAACGGTTATCCGAAAGTGCAGGGCGGCAGCAGCACGCTCTCGCGACAAGCAGGTGATGCATTGAACAAGGCGCTGTCCAGCACCAAGGAGTTCGGCGATGAGTTCGTAAGCGTGGAGCATTTGCTTCTCGGCCTTATCGACGGCAACGACAACATCGCTCAACTGCTCAAGGACAGCGGGGCGACAAAGAAGGACCTCATCAGCGCGATCAAGGACCTGCGCAAGGGATCGAAGGTCACCAGCCAGAGCCAGGAAGAGACCTACAACGCGCTGAACAAGTACGCTAAGAACCTGAACCAACTGGCGAAGGAGAACAAGCTCGATCCGGTGATCGGGCGCGACGAGGAGATCCGCCGGGTGCTGCAGATCCTCAGTCGCCGCACGAAGAACAATCCGATCCTGATCGGTGAACCCGGCGTGGGCAAGACCGCCATCGCCGAAGGCATCGCCCAGCGCATCGTGAGCGGTGACGTGCCGGACGATCTGCGCAACAAGCAGGTGTTCAGTCTCGACATGGGCGCGCTCGTCGCCGGAGCGAAATACAAAGGCGAATTCGAGGAGCGGCTGAAGTCCGTGGTGAAAGAAGTGATCAGCGCGGAAGGGAACATCGTCCTCTTCATCGATGAGATCCACACGCTCGTTGGCGCGGGCGGTGGCGAAGGCGCGATGGACGCGGCG
>JANMKC010000080.1:0-3708 GCA_031371785.1 Flavobacteriales bacterium
GAACACGACCGGGACCTTGTACCCGAACTTGATCGGTTCGAGGTAGGCTTTGCGGAAGAGGTAGAACAGCGTCCATGCGGAGGAAGCGCTCACCAGATCGGCGAGTATGTACTTCGCGACTTGTAGGCGCTTGTTCATGGCATGGGTCAGAAGACCACCTTCACATTATCGATCGTAACGTGCCCGATCGTTCCTCCATCCAACGTTCCCTGGATGTAAAATCGGCGATTGATCGATCCGCCCCCTCCCCACGCGGTGGCCAGGTCGATGTAGATGTGCTTCCACGGCATGGTGCCATCACCCAGTACCGATGGGCTTACGTACACGTAGGGATCCGTGTAGGTCTGCCCGGCCAGGTCGTATCGCACACCCACCAGGAACCGGATATCGCTCCGGTAGTCGATCTCCAGGAACGCGGCGCTGGTGCCATTGGGAAGCGCGGGGTCACCTTCGCTCACGGCCCGGAAGGTCTGGTGATCACCGTCCAGTACGAACCCGGCGGCGTGATCCCCCGAACGCACGTTGAGGCTATCGGTAGTGAGATCGAACGGGATGAATGTGGTGTCACCTTCCGAGGTATCGAAACTCGATCCGCCCCCTTCAAACCCCTCGAACCAGTTACTTGTATTGTCGAAGTAAGTGAAGACCGGCTGTATGGCGATCTCCTGGCCTGCGACCAGGTCCAGTTGCTGGCTGTTGGTGGCATAGAAGGGATACTGGATGCGATCATTGGTGACCCCATTGCGCCGAACGCCGGCGATCAGCTTCACGGTGGTGGGCCCTTCTTCGAGTATCGGTATGCGCCGACCCGGTTCCCACACGCCCACAGCCTGGTCGTTCGCGTAAACCCAGACGTCCGTGACATTTGATGGGATGCTGCCGTCGCTGCCCATTACCGCCGGAACGGAGAGCCGCGCAAAGGCAGGCGTTCCTCCATCCTTCTGGCAGGAGAGGACCACACCCAATAGCAATAGCGGTGCTATCCGCAGGGGGCGAAGCATCGTTCCAATAACGGGATAACGCATGCGAGGTGCGATCAGTGTGCGCTTCATGCGTGTTGCACGGACATGGCTTCCAACACCCGGTGCGCGGTTTCCAATGCCGCCAATCCGTCCGTGATGGGAACTTCGGGTTCGTGCCCTTGCAGGATGGACTGCGCGAACGACCGCAGTTCTTCCCGTATGGCGTTCGTCTGCGGGATCTCCGGCTTGTCGAAAGCGATCTCCCGGTGCCCGCGGCCGTTCCCCAGATCGATGCTCACGGCGAAGGGATCGGGCTTGTCCACATGCCGCATGCGCACGATCTCCGTCTCCTTCTTCAGCATGTCCACAGCGATGTAGGCGTCCCTTTGGAAGAAGCGGCTCTTGCGCATGCTCTTCAAGCTGATCCGGCTCGCGGTGAGGTTGGCCACGCAGCCTCCGGCGAATTCGATGCGCGCGTTGGCGATGTCGGGCGTGTCGCTCACCACGGCCACGCCGCTCGCGCTTATCCGCTCCACGGGTCGGCCTACCACATGCAGCACGATGTCGATGTCGTGGATCATCAGGTCCAGCACCACGCTCACATCTGTTCCTCTCGGATTGAATTGTGCCAGGCGATGCGTCTCGATGAACATCGGATGCGCGAAGCAGGGAAGCGCCGCCCGGAATGCCGGGTTGAACCGTTCCACATGCCCCACCTGCACTTTCAGGTTGGTTGTGCGGGCCAGTTCCACCAGTTCGCGCCCTTCATCGAGCGTGTGGGTGAGCGGTTTTTCGATGAACACATGCTTGCCCGCCTGCAACGCGGCCTTGGCGCATGCGTGGTGGGCGAGGGTAGGGGTCACCACATCCACCACGTCCGAGGCAGCGATCAGTGCTTCCATGCTGTCGAATACCGCTACACCGAATTCGGCACCGATGGCTTCCCGCTTTTCGGGATGCGGATCATACGTCCCGATAACCTCCAGATCGGCCACCTCCAAGGCCTGCTGTATATGGATGCGCCCCAGATGTCCGGCCCCCAGCACACCGATACGAAGTCGTTTTCCCATGAAAGCGTGCAAAAGTAGATGGATGCCTCTTGCGCCGAAGGACACATCGCCAGATAGCTTCGCCCGTTCCCATGCACACCGTCGCTGATGACTACCGCCACCAAGGCTTGCGCAAGCAATTGGTGGATGAACTCAAACGCAAGCACATCGCTGACCAGACCGTCCTGGACGCCATCGCCAGCGTTCCCCGGCACCTCTTCATCGACGATAGCGCGTTCATCGGACTTGCTTACAAGGACCAGGCGTTCCCCATCGCTTGTGGGCAGACCATCTCCCAGCCATACACGGTTGCGTTCCAGACCCAGCTTCTACAGGTGCGCAAGGGTGACAGGATCCTGGAGATCGGGACAGGCAGCGGCTACCAGACCGCAGTACTCTGTGCGATGGGGGCCAAGGTGTTCAGCATTGAACGGCATCGATCGCTGCATATTTCCACCCGGCTGCGTCTGGAACGGCTCGGCTACAAAGCCCAGCTCGCTTTTGGCGATGGCTACAAGGGCTCACCATCGCACGCCCCGTTCGACCGTATCATCATCACTTGCGGCGCTCCTGAGGTGCCTGTCGCCTTGCCAGGCCAATTGAAACTCGGTGGCATCCTCGTTATACCCGTAGGGGTTGATGGCAGGCAAACCATGGTGCGGCTCGTGCGCACCGCGCATGGCGAATTCGAGCGGCAGGAGCATGGGGCGTTCAGTTTTGTGCCCATGCTTCCTGAACGATCCCGATCCTGAAGTTTCGTGGTTCGCCGGAAGCTGTTACTTTCGCCCCCGACTTT
The DNA here is from genome assembly GCA_031371785.1 of Flavobacteriales bacterium. GTDB lineage: Bacteria > Bacteroidota > Bacteroidia > Flavobacteriales_F > PHOS-HE28 > PHOS-HE28. Next base: position 2,808 of record JANMKC010000080.1, read on the forward strand.
TTCGGGCCAAGGGTGTTCTTTGCAGCGGTTGAGCTTGAATTGATCTGGTGATCAACAAAAAATGGTTGATATGTCCGGGATATGTTCATAAGTTTGCCGCCGCCCTCGAATACTTTTGGGCGCATCAGTCCACACGAGAATCAACGCAAACACACGTCAAACCAAAACGTTTCGTCATGAAGAAGACCGTACTGTTCGCCGCAGCACTCTTCACTGTAACGGCTGTATCTGCCCAGACGGGCGAGATCACTAGCGCGCGCGGTGAGAATTGGCTGTCACAAGATGGGGATTGGGGACTCACGTTCGGAGCCCAGCCTCTGCTCAACTATGTCGGAAACCTGTTCAACAACGGCACCAACAACAACACGATCGGGTTGTTCTCGCCTTGGAACGCGACCGGCACCTCTGGCATCGTGATCGGCGGCAAAAAGCTGGTTGACGCCAACACTGCTTACCGCGGCCGCGTTCGCATCGGCTTCGGCAGCACGAAGAACACGGACCTGGTCCCGCAGATCCCGCAACCCAGCGGTGCTACGCAGACCGCTACTGTGGAAGACGTGGCCAAAACCAGCTACTTGGGCATCAACTTGGGAGCTGGTTTGGAGAAGCGCGTGGGCAGCACGCGTGTAGTGGGTGTTTATGGTGCTGAATTCAACGTGGGATTCGGTAACAGCAAGACCACCAACACTTATGGCAACGCACTTAGCGCTGACAACCAAGTGGCCAATCGCCCTACTGAGACCAAGAACGGCTCCACCTTCAGCCTCGGCCTGAACGCCTTCGGCGGTGTGGAATATTTCCCCGCTCCGAAGATCTCGATCGGCGGCGAATACACATGGGGACTGGGCTTGAGCAGCACGGGTCTCAGTTCAGTGACTTCCGAAGGTTGGGATCCCACTGC
>JANMKC010000113.1:0-15226 GCA_031371785.1 Flavobacteriales bacterium
ATCCTCCTTGATAACGAACCGCTTGGGAAATGCCATGTGTTATTGGATCTGCCCACAAGATCCATCAGCCCATCCGGAAGATCAAGTCCAACCCAACGCGGTTATCAACATTGAACTGTACTGAATGTCTAAATGGTATTATAGCTGGAACTGCCAATCGTGTACGCCCCGGCCCAGGTTCGGGTTGTAGCACGGATCATCGTCGATATACTTCTTCCAGCGTTGCTTGAAGAGGCCCACTTCGCGCAGGTGGCGTTCGTAGCTCTCCTTGGTCATGTGCGGATGACCGCGCGTGAGGCTCTCGTAGTGGTAGAGCGACACATGTGGGAGATAAACGTTGTTCCATCCGCGTTCCTTCAGCCGCAGGCAGAGATCGACGTCGTTGTACTCCACGGTAAAGAGTTCTTCCCAACCTCCGATCGCATCGAGCTTCTTACGCTCCACCATCATGCACGCCGCCGTGACCGCGCTATAGTTGTTGATCGTGTTCACGTAGTTGAAATAGCCGGGGCCGTCCTTGTGCGTGCCGGTGAAGGTGTGGCCCGCAACACCGCCAAGACCGATGACCACGCCGGCATGTTGGATCGTGTCGTTGTGGTACAGCAGCTTCACGCCCACCGCACCGATGCTCGGCCGTTGGCTCTGCTCGTGCATGGCCCGCATCCAATCGGCGTGGATGATCTCCGTGTCGTTGTTCAGGAACAGGACGTGTTCGCCTTTCGCACGCTTCGCACCCTCGTTCATCAGCGCGCTGAAGTTGAACGCTTCATTGTGCTCGAACCAACGGAAGCGCTCACCGTGTTCCTTCGTCATCTCCTTCATCAGCTCGAAGAGCGAACGTTCCGTGCTGTTGTTGCTCACCACGATCACCTCGAAGTCCGGATGCTCCGTAAGCGCGAACAACGAGCGCAAGCAGGTGCCGAGAATATCCGCCTTGTCTTTCGTGGGAATGATCACGCTGACCTTTCCTTTCAACGGCGAGGTGAAGCGGATGCCATAGCCACGGAACCCGAAAAGAAAGGACACATCGGCCGGTTCGCCGCGCCGTTGGCATGCCTCGGTGAGCGCACGTTTGGCCGCGTCGTACGCATAGGGTTTCACCTCCTCGCTCCGCGCGGCGCTTCCCGCGTGGATGCGCCAGTGGTAGAGCACGCGCGGCACATGCGCTACGTGCTGTGATCGCTCAGTGAGGCGGAGCAGCAGGTCGTAGTCCTGGCTGCCCTCGAAGCCCGCGCGGAAACCACCGATCGCTCTCAACAGTCCGGTACGCGCGATCACCAAATGCCCGAAGTAATTGCGGCTGAGCAGATGGTCGGGGCACCACTGCGGCTTGAAGTGTGGATCGCTGTGACGGCCCTGCTCATCGATCTTGTCCTCGTCGGTATAGATCACATCGAGGTCGCGCTCGCGGTTAAGGCGTTTCACCACATGATAGATCGCGTCCGGAGCGAGCAGATCGTCGTGGTCCATCAGCGCGGTGAATTCGCCAGTGGCCAGCTCCAGCGCGGTGTTGCTCGCCTTGCTGATGTGGCCGTTCTCCTGGCGGAAGGCGACCTTGATGCGTGGATCCTTCGCCTTCCACTCCTCCAAGCACTTGCGCACCTTCGGATCCGGTGATCGATCATCGGCGATGCAGAGTTCGATGTCCGCGTAGACCTGGTCCATCACCGAACGGATGGCCGCTTCAAGCAGTTCGATCGGCGGGTTGTAGACGGGCATCACGATGCTTACGAGCGGACGATAGGGCAGCAAAGCCATGTCCTCTTTATAGCCGATGAGGTCGCTCGCGCGCGCGAAATGCTTCGCCATCCACTGCGCGTACGGATCGCTGTGATCGATGACGGCGGCCTGCATCTCTTCCTCGCCAATGAGGATCCGCACGGGCCTGATCTCCGTCCAGAGATAGAGGGTGCGGAAGATCTTGGCGAAGAACTTCCGGAGGATCACGCGGCCTTTCGCGCTCACCAGGAAGGTGATGCGCCGCAGCCACTTGAAACCTTTGCGCGATCCGCTGTTGCCTGTGCGCAGCAATGCGCGCATCTTGTGATACGCGCGCCGCAGCCGCCACAAACGACTGCCTTCAATGGCCTTGATGCGCTGCTCGTACTGGCCCAGCAATGCTTGCAAGGCGGAACTATGCGCACGATGCACATCGAGCGCGCGCATCGCCTTGTCCACTTCGCCTACGAGACGATGCGCTTCTTCCGCAAGTCCATCCTTCTCCTTTTGCAGCATGCCCAACGCCGCATCGGTCTTGATCTGGCGCTGCCGCATCTCCGCCTGCAACGCCTGGGCCTCCTTGATCGAACGCTCGCGTTCCGCAAGCTGATCGGACAATGCACGCAGTTGCCCCGCTTGTTCTTCGCCTTCCTTGCGCAACGCGAGCAGGTCATCGCCCGCCTGCCTTGCAGCGTGCAGCGCTTCCGCGGCGCTGTCCTTCGCTTCGGCGGTCACTTCCTCGGCCTTCAACACGAGCAGCCGATCGTGCGCTTGAATGGCGTGCAGTTCGCCCACCACCGCATGCGCGTGCTCCATGAACAAGCGGCCATGCTTTTTCGCCACGTACGCCACGATCACCGCCCTCGTGTCCGGATCGGCCGCACGCGCGAGCAGTGATCCGCTCCGCACGCGGTAGTGCATCAGCGGTCCGGATATGTGCGCGAAGCGATGCCCTTCGCTCATCAGGCGGATCCACAGTTCCCAGTCCTCGTAGCCGTCGCGCATGGCCTCGTCGTAGCCACCGGTGCGTTGCAATACCGAGCGCCGCACCACCGCGCACGCGTCGATGCGATTGCCCACCAGCATCTGTGGGAGCGTTACCTCGGGCTGCACCACGAGCTGCTCGCGCTGCCCGAACTCCACCTTGTCCGAATACACCACAGCCACATCCGGTGATGCGTCCATGATCGCGGCGGCCTTCTCCATCAATGCGGGTTCCACACGATTGTCCGCGTCGAGGAACAGGATGTACGGGGCGGTGCTCGCTCGCCAACCCGCATTGCGCGCATGGCTCAAGCCGCCATTCTCCTGATCGATCACGCGGTAGCCGCGCATGCGCAGGTTCGCCAGAACGTCCAACGTTCCGGGATCGGAGCTGCCGTCGTTCACGATGATCACGCCTTCTCCTTTCGCCCGCACAGGGCCGAGGCTTGCCAATGCTTCCAACAGGAACGCACCATCGTTGAAGCAGGGCACGACCACCTCCACTGTTCCGATGGCGGTAGTGCCATGCCGGATTCCTTGCTCGCTCGCGCCCGTGTTCATGCGGCCGGGGGAATGCCGAGCAGTTCGTGATAGCGAAGTCCCACTTCGTGCGGATGACCGACCGCCACCACCGTTCCTTGTTCCATGCAGGCGGCGCGATCGCAGATGCGTTGCACTTCGCCGAGCGAATGGCTCACGAGCACCACAGTGCTGCCGCGCTTTTTCAACTCCGCGATGCGTTCGTAGCACTTCCGCTGGAAGCCCGCATCGCCCACTGCGAGCACCTCATCGATCAACAGCACGTCGGGGTCATTGGCCGTTGCGATGGCGAATCCGAGACGGGCCGTCATGCCCGTGCTGTAGCGCTTCACCGCCATGCCGAGATCGATCTCCGCAAGTCCGCTGAACGAGCGCACGTTCTCGAGTGTGCGTTGCGTGGCCGCACGATCATGGCCCATCAGTGAGGCGCACAGGCGTGCGTTCTCCAGACCGGTGAGCTCCGGTTCCAGACCTACGCCGAGCGCGAGCATCGGTGCAACAGTGCCATGCACTTGCACGCTTCCCGAAGCCGGTTCAACAATGCCGGCGAGCACGCGCAACAAGGTGCTCTTGCCGCTGCCATTGCGCCCCACGATGCCAAAGCATTCGCCCGCGCGGATCTCCAGATCGACACCGGTGAGGATCCGTTTGCGTTCGAGCAACCGCTTCGATCCCAGCGACACGATATATTCCTTGATGCTCCGGAAACCATGGCGCTGCACGAGGTAATCCACGCTCAATCCGCGCACGTCGATCATGGTACGTGCCGCGCCCATTTCAATAGTTGGCGATGTACCCGCGGCGCAGCGCATGGTGAAGGAACAGGCCGATCACCAGGGCCAGCGCGGCGATCCACACGGCGGTGATCCACTCGGAAGAGCCGGGCACCACGCCATCCACCAGCACCGTTCGCACCAGGCCGATGAAATGGTACAGCGGGTTCAACGCGGCGATCCACTGCAAACGCGCGGGTACCAGATCGGGCGGATACGCGATGGGCGTGAGGTAGAAGAAGGCCGGCAGCAGCGCGCCCCACAGCAGGCCGATGTCGCGGAAGTAGACATTGAGCGCGCAGAGCCCGAGCCCGATGCCGAACAAGAACGTGGCCAGCAGCGCTGTGACCGGAAGAACCAACAGGTGCACCAGCGCGGGCCGCCACCCGAAGAAGGCCATGATGAACGCGAACGGAACGAAGGACAGCAACAGGTTGAAAAGGCCTGCGAACAACTGCGCCAGCGGAAAGGCCAGCGGCGGCACCGCCAGGCTCTTCAACACACCCGCGTTCTCCACCAGCGCTCCGAGAATGTGGCCGCTCACCGTGGCGAAGAAGGCCCAAAAGATCAACCCGCTCAACGCGAACACCGGATAGTTCGGCACTTGTGGGAACGCATGCCGGAAAATGAACAGGAAGATCAGCAGGAAGATCAGCGGGTTGAGCAGCGTCCATGCGAAGCCGAGCAACGAGCTCTTGTAGCGCAAGCGGACATTCTTCCACGCGAGGGCCAGCAGCAACGGACCGTGCGCGCGGCGTAGGCGCGTGGTCGCGGCATGGGGTGCGGAAAGACCGGAGGGCATGAGGTCCGCAAGTTAGAAGAGGCCCGACCGCTCCTGCTCGCAGGCATGCCGCTCCCCTACTTTCGCGCTACGGAGCAACGATATACCCTCGACGAGCGCCATGTGACCGGCTACGCGAGGCATGTCACAAGGGTCCGTTCGAAACCGGTCCATCACCATGTCCCTCATCATCAACGGCCGCTTTCTCACCCGCCCTGTAACAGGAGTGGAACGCTATGGCCGCCTGCTCCTTCAAGTGATCGCCCGCGATTGGCCGGACACGCGGGTGATCGTTCCGAAGATCTTCGATGGTGAAGTGGACGCGTGCGGCCTTGACGTAGTGCGGCATGGCAGCACGCGCGGCCACGTATGGGAGCAGGTGGAACTACCGCGGGTCCTGGAGAAGAACGACGTGCTGCTTTCGCCGGCGAACACCGGCCCGTTGCGCGCGGAACGCCATGTGCCCGTGGTGCATGATCTCGCGTTCCTTCATCACCCCGAATGGTTCAACACGCGGTTCGCGACGTGGTACAAACTGCTCATGCCCCGGATGGTGCGCCGAGCTGAACGCGTGATCACGGTGAGCGACAACGTGCGCGAGGAGATCGTGCGGTTCTTCGCTGTGGAGACCGCCCGCCTTGCAGTGGTTCCGCCGTTCGTGCTTCCATCCTTGCTGGATCCGAGCGGAAACGCGGAGATGAGCAGGCCGTACTACTTGGTCGTCGCTTCGTTGGATCCGCGCAAGGGGATCGATCGCGTGGTGAGCTGGTACACGAGCCTGACCAGGCCCGACTTCGACCTGGTGATCGTGGGCCGATCGCATCGCGCATTCACCGAAAGCCCGGTGCCCCAAGCCCCTGGCCTGCTTGTGCTCAGCGATGTGGATGACGCGCGGCTCGGAGCGCTGTACCGGAATGCCATCGCCTTGGTGCAGCCTTCGTACTATGAGGGCTTCGGCCTGCCGGTGCTCGAAGCGATGGCGCTCGGCTGCCCTGTGATCGCAGGCTACCTGCCTGTATTCCGCGATCAGTTCGGCGATGCGCTGCTCACGGCGGATATCGGCTACACCCGCTCGATGATGCGCGCCATGGTGATGATGAAGGATCCGGCGCAACGCATGCCCTTGATCGCGAAAGGAAGTTCGTGTGCTGTCGGTTTCAGCATGGACCGCACAGCGACCGAACTGCATCGCGCGCTCGATCCCCTGCTCGACCGCTGATGCGTGTCGCCTTCGTACACGACTGGCTCGTTGTGAGCGGAGGTGCCGAAAAAGTGACGCGCGAACTACTGAAGATGTACGATGCCGACGTCTTCTCCCTGTTCGACTTCCTGAGCGACACGGACCGTGCTATCATCCTGCACGGCAAGCACGCGAAGACCACGTTCCTCCAGCATCTTCCCTTCATGCGATCGCTGTACCGGTGGTACTTGCCGCTTTTCCCGGCGGCGGTGGAGCGCATCGATCTGCGCGGTTACGACCTGATCATCAGCGCGAGCTACGCGGTGGCCAAGGGCGTGCGCAAACATCCCGGACAGAAACATGTCTGTTACATACACACGCCTGTGCGGTACGCGTGGGTGCATGAGGACAGCTACTTGCGGGATCATGGGATGACGGGTGTGAAAGGCTGGCTCGTGCGCAAGCAGCTCGATCGCCTGCGCGCATGGGATGTGGCCAACTCCGCGCATGTGGACCGCTTCATCGCCAACAGCCGCAATGTGGCCGATCGCGCGAAGCGCTTCTATGGCCGGGAAGCGGAGGTGGTCCTGCCGCCGGTGGATCCGGATATCTTCACCTTGTATGAAGGCGAACGGGCACACTACCTCGCGGCTGCGCGCTTGGTGCCCTACAAACGCATGGACCGCATCATCGAAGCGTTCGCGTTGCTGCCTGACCAACAGCTCACCGTGGTGGGCGATGGTCCGGATCGTCGTCGCTTGGAACGCATGGCCACCACGAATGTCACCTTCACCGGGCATGTGCCCCAAGAACGGTTGGTGGAACTGATGCAGCGCTCACGCGCATTGATCTGCGCTGCGGATGAGGACCTCGGCCTCACGCCGTTGGAGGCATTGGCCTGTGGCACACCGGTGATCGCTTTGGGAAAGAGCGGTTACCTGGAAACGGTGATCGATGGTGTGTCAGGCATCCACTTTCCGGAAAGCACAGCGGATCGCATTGCGGATGCTGTCCGCCGCTTCGAGGCGCTTGGTCCGTTCGCCGCTCCCGCCCACCTTCGCGCCCACGCTGCGCCTTTCTTCAGCGCATGCTTCCGCGAACAGGTGAAGGCGATCATCGACGACACGCTCGGCCATGCGTAACACCATGCGCGACACCACCCTGCGCAGCTATGTGGAAGCGATGGTGCCGTTGAGCACCTTGCTCCTTGCCTGTATGCCGCTCCTCGGCATGCGACCCATGGTGCTGGTGATCGCGTTCTGGCTTCTCGTTCTTTTTTCCCGCGCAGCGTTGGATCCTTCGCCCGTGGGCCGAAATGCTTGGCGCTGGGCGGGCTTCCTCGCTCTTCCCCTGCTGATCATGCTGCCTGACCTCTTCCGCGCGCAGGACCTGCACGCGGGTTGGCTGGCGCTGGAACGAAGTGCCTCATTGGCGCTTTTCCCCATCGGTTTCCTGCTGCTCGGCGCACCCGCGTCGGATCGTTTCCGTGAAGCGATGATGGACGTCTTCACCCTTGCTGCCCTGCTATTGGCCTTGGGTGCCAATGGTCAATTGTTGGTTCATGGGCTGAACGATCCCGATACGGGCGGTGGATTCAGTCACGCGTACCGCATTTCCTTCGCCGAACTCACCGGGCTGCATCCGCCCTACGCTTCGTATTTCTTCCTCGCTGCTGCCTTGTTCCAATTGGAGCGCCTGCTGGACAAGGCCCGTAGGCCATGGTGGCGGGTAATAGCGATCGTTCTGCTCGTTATGGCCGGGCTGCTCATCGGCTCACGAATGCCGTTGTTCGCGTTCGCCACAGCACTGGCCGCCATGTTGCTCGTTCACTTGCCAAGGCGCAAAGCATTGCGCTATGCGGCCGTGGTCTTCGTTGGGGTCGGACTGCTTGCGGCGATCATGCCCGGTGCCCGTCAGCGTGTGGTGGAAACGTTCGTCACGGTGCAGCACCACGACAGCCGCCAGGAACTGAACTCAGTGAACATCCGCGCACCGATCGCCCATTGCACCATGGAACTGTTGGAGGATCATTGGTTGCTCGGCCTTGGCCAGGCGAACGTGCAGCGCGCGTTGGACCAATGCTACTTGCAGTTCAAGGAGCCCATGTTGCTCAATGGCAGCTACGGAACGCATAACCAGCTCATGCACTGGTGGCTTTGTTTCGGCCTTGCGGGCCTCGTGCTCTACATCGTGTTCTTCGGCGCGCTGCTCAATCGCGCATGGCAGCGCCGTGATGCGGCGCACCTCGGCTTCCTGGTGCTGCTCCTGGTGTGCTCTTCCACGGAGAACATCCTCGCGCGGCAATGGGGCGTAGTGCTGTTCGCCTGCTTCAACACCATGTTCATCGCGCCGGACGGAGACCTTCCCGCACAACGCCGCTGAAGCCTCCACTTTTCAAAAGTTATCCACGCGCACCCGCCCTTGCGCATGCCTCCGGATACCTTCGCCCACCTCCTTCCCCACATTTTGCAGAACATGACAGAACCCGCGCCGGTAAAGGCTTCCACACCTTCCACCGACGAACTCACGCGCATCGCCTCACAGGTGCGCCGCGATATCGTGCGCATGGTGCACGGCTGCCAGAGCGGGCATCCCGGTGGTTCGCTCGGTTGCACCGACTTCTTCACCGCGCTCTACTTCAGTGTGCTGCGCCATGATGCGAAGAACTTCACCATGGACGGCATCGGGCAGGACCTGTTCTTCCTGAGCAATGGCCACATCAGCCCCGTGTTCTACAGTGTGCTCGCACGCAGCGGGTATTTCCCCCTCGAAGAACTGAAAACCTTCCGGAAGCTCGACTCGCGCCTGCAAGGGCACCCTACCACGCACGAGGGATTGCCCGGCGTGCGCATGGCCAGCGGATCGCTCGGCCAAGGCTTGAGCGTGGGCATCGGTGCCGCTCTCGCGAAACGGTTGAACAAGGATCCACACCTCGTGTACACCTTGCACGGCGATGGCGAACTGCAGGAAGGCCAGATCTGGGAGGCCGCCATTTACGCCGCTGGAAAAAAGGTGGACAACCTGATCAGTACGGTGGACTGGAACGGGCGCCAGATCGATGGCGACGTGGATGACATCATGCCCCTCGGCGACCTGAAAGCCAAGTGGATCGCCTTCGGTTGGGACGTCCTCGAAATGCCCCGGATGTCGCCCGATGCGTCGACTCCGGGGGGCAACGACATGAATGCCGTGCTCGCCACACTGGCCGAAGCGCAAAGCCGCACGGGCAAGGGCAAGCCGGTGATGATCCTGATGCGCACGGAGATGGGCATGGGAGTTGACTTCATGGTGGGCAGCCATGAATGGCACGGCATCCCGCCCAATGATGAACAGCTCGCACGCGCACTTTCTCAGCTTCCGGAAACGTTGGGGGATTACTGAGATGGTCCGTTGTTGGTTGATGGTTGTTGGTTGCTCGGCTGCCCATGCCGGCAGACGACATCGTTGCGATTTGCCCGTCCCGCCCCGATCATCAACCATCAACCATCAACCAACAACCACATCGTACCTCCTTCCGTTGCTCGCGGCGCTGGTTCTTTCCGTCCTTGTTCCCGTTCCCGCTTTCGCGCAGAAGACGAAAGAGAAGAAGCCCGAACTCACGCGCATCCTGTTCGTGATGGACGCGAGCAACAGCATGAACGCGTTCTGGGAGAACGAGCCGAAGATCAATGTAGCGCGCAGGATCCTGCTGGAGTCGCTCGCGCCGATCGAGAACGCGCCGAACGTGGAACTGGCCCTGCGCATCTACGGCCACCAGACCCGCATCGAACCCGGCAAGCAGGATTGCGACGACACCAAGTTGGAAGTGCCTTTCGGCCCCCACCAAGGCGACGCGATCAGGCAGAAGATGAACGCCGTGCATTGTCTGGGCACAACTCCCATTGCCCGTTCGCTTGAAAAAGCGGCGCACGACTTCCCCGACACGAAAGCGCGCAACGTCATCATCCTCATCACCGACGGCATCGAGGCCTGCGACGAGGATCCCTGCGCCGTGAGCCGCGCCTTGCAGGCGAAGGGCATCATGCTGAAACCCTTCGTGATCGGCATCGGCTTGGAGGATGCGGGCAAGTACAGCCTGAAGTGCGTGGGCAACTACTACGATGCCAGCACGCCCGAAATGTTCGACCGCGTGCTGAAGGTGGTGATCGACCAGGCGCTGAACACCACCACGACGCAACTGCTCCTCGTGGCGGATGACACCAAGCCCACCGAGACCGACGTGCCCGTGACCTTCTATGACCAGAAGACCGGGCAGCAACGCTACAACTTCGTGCATACCATGAACGTGCGCGGCGAACCCGATACGCTGAGCATCGATCCCGTTTTCACCTATCGCATCGTGGCGCATACCCTGCCGCCCTGCGTGAAAGAGAACGTGACCATCGAACCGGGCACGCACAACATCATCGCGCTCGCTGCGGGCCAAGGCGATCTGGACCTGCGCACGGACCAAACCCTCGCCGGTGCGGAGGAGATACCCTGCATCGTTCGAAAGCATGGTGATCCGAACACACTGAACGTGCAGCGCATGAACAGTAGCAAGCGTTACCGCACCGGCAGCTATGATCTGGAGATCCTCACGCTGCCCCGACTGATGATAGCTGACGTAATGATCAAGCAGAGCACGGTCACCCCGGTGCGCGTGCCGCAGAGCGGCGTGTTGAACGTGATCGCCAACACGCCGGGACCCGGGGCGGTGTTCCAGAAGACCGGCAGCGAACTGGAATGGGTCATCGACCTGGACGCGACGCAAGCACGCAACCAGTTCCGCTTGCTGCCCGGTGACTACAAAGTGATCTATCGCTCGGCCAATGCCAACCAGACCGCTTTCTCCATCGACAAGGATGTGACGGTGAAAAGCGGGCAGTCCGTGAATCTTGATCTGTGAGAGGAACCACAGATGGACACAGATGGACACAGATGAACGCGGATTTGCGCAACCCCGATCCCCAAAAACGATGAACTACCCAGTACTTGACCAGAAAGACACGCGCTCCGGTTTCGGTGCCGGACTGTTGGAACTCGGTTCGCGCGATGAGCGCGTGGTGGCGCTGTGCGCCGATCTCACCGGCTCACTGAAGATGGACGCGTTCGCGAAGAAATTCCCGGAGCGCTTTTTCCAGGTCGGTGTGGCGGAAGCGAACATGATGGGCATCGCGGCGGGCCTCACCATCGGAGGAAGGATCCCCTTCACCGGCACCTTCGCCAACTTCAGCACGGGCCGCGTGTACGATCAGATCCGCCAGAGCATCGCTTACGCGGGCAAGAACGTGAAGATCTGCGCGAGCCACGCGGGCCTTACCCTCGGCGAGGATGGCGCAACGCACCAGATCCTGGAGGACATCGGCCTGATGCGCATGCTGCCCGGCATGACGGTAGTCGTGCCCTGCGACTTCAACCAGACCAAACAGGCCACCATCGCCATCGGTGCGCACGAGGGACCTGTGTACCTGCGCTTCGGCCGCCCGAAATGGCCCGTGTTCATTCCTGCGGACATGCCCTTCGAGATCGGCAAAGCGCAACGCCTCATCGAGGGCACGGACGTGAGCATTTTCGCCTGCGGCCACCTCGTATGGAAAGCACTGCAAGCAGCGGAGGAATTGGCGAAGCGCCACATCAGCGCCGAAGTCATCAACATCCACACGATCAAACCACTGGACGAGGAAGCCGTCCTATCGAGCGTTCGGAAAACGAAATGCGCGGTCACCTGCGAAGAACACAACCGCTATGGCGGCTTGGGCGATACAATTGCCCAAGTGCTCGTGCGCTCATTGCCGACGCCACAGGAATATGTCGCGGTGAACGACAGCTTCGGCGAGAGCGGCACACCCGACCAACTGCTGAAGAAGTACGGACTGGACACGCCGGACATCGTGAAAGCGACCGAGCGGGTGCTGGCCAGGAAGTGAGCCATTTCGCCCTCACCCCAAACCCCTCTCCAAGGGAGAGGGAATTACTCAAGAGGGCGTTCCGCTCTCACTTGGAATACATACAGGTGGGTTTATGAGCGAAGAACTTTCCGATGAGGAGATCCTCTCCCTCTTCCGCAAGGAGGAGAGCCGGCACTACGCCTTCAACATGCTCGTGCGCAAATACCAGCGCAGGCTCTACAGCACGGTGCGACGCATGGTCACGGATCCGGACGAGACCAAGGATGTGCTGCAGAACACCTTCATCAAAGCATGGAACGGACTGGACCGCTTCCGCGAGGATTCGCAATTGTTCAGCTGGCTCTACCGAATCGCGCACAACGAGAGTATCACGCACCTGAACAAGATGAAGCGCGGCCTTTTCACGAACGACGCCCTCGTGCTCGATCGCCTTACTACTACGCTGGACAACAGCGAACATTTCAGCGGTGACGCCATCCTGAAGAAACTGCAAAAGGCCGTGATGCGCCTGCCCACGAAACAGCGCGCGGTCTTCAACATGAAGTACTTCGACGAGATGAAATACGAGGAGATGAGCGCCGTAACAGGCACGAGTGTCGGCGCGCTGAAGGCCAGCTACCACATCGCCACCAAGAAGATCGAGAACTGGATCACCGCTCCCGATCAAACCAAGTAGGTACGTCGCCGTCCTAACCACACCTCCAGATGGAACACCTGAACGAAGCCGACGAACTGAAGCGCAGGGCGCCTGTGCTGTTCGGCCTTCCCAAGGCCGACCCCTTCGTGGTGCCCGATGGTTTCTTCGATCGGTTCCCTCACGAAGTACAGGTCTTGGTGGTGGCGCGCACGAACTCACGACCCACATGGAACCTTTGGCGCCGCATGGCCATCGCCCTGCCTGCCATCGCGATCATCGCCGGTGGTATCTGGTGGATGCAACGTGCGCCACTGACCCCAACGATCGCCCAAGTGGAAGTAACACCCCTCACCAATGCCGAACTCGATAACCTCGACGATGCCGAAATGCGGGTTCTTGTGGAAGAGTCCGCACCCGCACCGGACGCCAGCGCCGATCTTGGCGCGGTGGACCTTCAACTGAACGACGACGAGGTGCTCGCCTACCTCGATAACGAACACGCCGATCTTACCGAACTCATCACCCAGGAATGAAAACGTTTGTACACCACGGTCTCTTGATCGCCGCCTTGGGCGTCCTCGCGATCCCCGCTCTCGCGCAGGAGGACGATATGCCCCTGCCCGAAGAACGCATGCAGGAGATCAAGTCGCAGAAGACCGCCTTCCTCACCCAGCGCATGGACCTCTCTCCGGAAGAAGCACAGAAATTCTGGCCGGTATACAACCAGTACGACAAGGAGGTGGACGCCAACCGCAAGGAGATGCGCGAGTTCCACAAGACCATGAAGAAGGATGAGGAGGTCACCGAAGCCGAAGCTTCCGCCGCCATAGACAAGGAACTCGCCTGGCGCCAGAAGGAACTGGACATCCGCAAGAAATACGCAAGCGAGTTCAAGAAGACCATCGGCGCGAAAAAGACCATGAGCTTGGGCAAAGCCGAGCGCGATTTCAACAAGGAACTCATCAAGCGTGTGCGCGATCGCATGCAGGACCGCCGTGAAGGTGGCGCTGGCGGCAGGCGCGGCGGCAGGCCCTGATCAAGCTTCAAGGCTCAAGTCCCAAGCTTCAAATTCCAAGCAGTTCCTTTGATGATTGAGAATTGAAGCTTGAGCCTTACAGCTTTCTTAAGGTCTTGTAGCTTTTCTTGGTGGCATGGAACTCCGGGAAGCGTTCACCGAACACCTCGCGCAAACCAGCTCGCATCCGCTCGCGCTGGATATCGTGAAGGCAGAAGGCTGTTACTTGTATGACCGGTCAGGCAAGCGCTACCTCGATCTCATCGCCGGACTTGCCGTAGCGAACGTCGGGCATCGCCATCCGAAAGTGGTCGAAGCGATCAAGGAGCAATGCGACAAATACCTGCATGTGATCCCCTATGGTGAGTTCATCCAGGAACCGCAGGTGCGTTTCGCAGAGAAGCTCACCACGTTGCTGCCGCCTTCGCTCAACTGTGTCTACTTCGTGAACAGCGGAACCGAGGCGATCGAGGCTTCCGTGAAACTTGCGAAGCGTATCACTGGCCGAACAAAACTGATCGGTTGCCGCAAGAGCTACCACGGTAGCACGCACGGTTCGCTCAGCCTATCGGACAATGCGGTGAAGCGCTTCCGCAACTTGCCATTGCTGCCCGATGTCCAGCACATCACATTCAACTCGCACGACGATCTTGCGCTGATCGACCGGGACACAGCCTGTGTTGTCGTTGAGCCGATCCAGGGCGATGCGGGTGTGCGAGTGCCCGACACTTCCTGGATGCTGGCACTACGCGAACGCTGCACCGAACAGGGCGCCTTGCTCGTCTTCGATGAAGTGCAGACCGGCTTCGGGCGAACAGCCAGATTGTTCGCATTCGAGCATTTTGGCGTGGAACCCGACATCCTTGTGCTCGGCAAGGCACTTGGCGGCGGACTTCCGATGGGGGCCTTTGTCAGCTCACGCGAGCGCATGGATCTGCTCACCCACGACCCCGCACTCGGACACATCACCACCTTCGGCGGGCATCCGTTGCCTTGCGTTGCCGGACTTGCCGCGCTGAACGCATTGCTTGATGAAAATATGATCGCGAACGCGCAACGCATGGGCGCGCTCTTCAAGCAATTGCTCGTTCATCCGGAGATCACCGAAGTGCGCGGCGCAGGACTGATGCTGGCTGTGGAACTCGGCGATCCGGATCTCGTGCATCGCGTGGTGCTCGGCTGCCTGAAGAAAGGACTGCTGGGGTTCTGGTTCCTCTCTTGCCCCACGGCGTTCCGCATCGCGCCGCCATTGGTGATCAACGAAGAACAGGTGCGGGAGGCATGCGGGGTGATCCTTGCTGAATTGGACAAGTGCTGAGGTCGGCTTGAACATCAGCGAAGAAGATCGCCGTCCACGCAAAAATTCCTGTCATTCATCAACGATAGATCCAGCGATGGTGCGATCGCGCTCGATGCCGCACGTTCCAGCCGTGCCGGGCTCTCGGCCCCAAGCCTGCACGCGCATGTTTTCGCGAGTGCGCTATCGGCAAGGAACGGTGTGACGGCCGAAGGCCGAAGAGCCGAACGGCGATCCGCATCATCGGAGATAAGGACAGCCGAGCGCCCAATGTCATTAAGTTAAGGCTTGCCTGAGGCTGTGATCAACGCTGTTGAGAAGTCCCGCGGTTGAGGGATCAACGGTGATCGCCGAGGCGGCTCTTTGGCTCATGGCAGCAAGAGCGAAGCACAAGAACAATAAGCGGATC
>JANMKC010000118.1:0-18464 GCA_031371785.1 Flavobacteriales bacterium
GCGCGCCCGTCGTGCATCAGGTAGTACGACCCGCCCTGAGAAACGGGCGAAAGGCCCAGGCCCCAGAGTGGCGGTGTTTTCCATTCGCTGGTGAGCGCGTTGCCTTCGGTGTAGCCATCGTCGAGCCCGGGGCCCATGTCAGGCAGCCACAGATCGCTGGACGGGCGGAACGTCCGGGTCGCAAGCGGCTCGATGGGCGACTCCCCGGTGTGAAGCTCCGCTAGATGGCACTTGCCGCAGCCGATGGACACGAACACGTTCTCGCCGGCAATCACGTCCTGGTTCGCGCGATCGCGCTGCACCGGTGCCTTCAATGTCTTGAGGTAGAACACCACGTTCTGCACAGTGGTGGTGGAAACATCGGCATCCACAGAAAGACCCGAATAGGTGCTGGTCGACGCGTACTCCGAGTTGATGCCCATGTCCTGGTTGTACGCGGTGGAGGTTTGTTGCAGCAGATCGTACGTGGCACCCTTGCGGCCTTGGCGCCCGATGCACTTGCCATCCTGGTAAATGGTGTTCGGCCGCATGGTACAATAGATCGCTGGTGTGCTCCAATTCGGCACACCGGAGACGCCATCGCCATCCGCATCGTTCGCATCGGCGTGCGAGAGGACCTCATCATCCGTCACCGCGTCGAGAAATCCGAGACCGGTGTTGGGCGGTGGCAACAGCAAGGTGTGCGTGGCCCCTGCGGGAATGGATTCGGGCTCGAAACCAGGCAGGGCGCGATGCTGCAATTGCGGTCCGCCCTGATCGAGGAACTGGTTGCCATTGGCATCGGGCTGGCCGAAGCGCGTGAGCGAAGTGAACGGATGTCCGCGCCCATCACCCGCATGGCAGGATCCGCAGGAAGTGGAAACGAAGAGCGGCCCGAGGCCCGTGGATGCGGTGAACACTTGGCTGAAGGCTTCATCACCGGCATGGAACTGCGCGAGTTGTGCGCCGTTCAATCCATCCACTGGACCATCGAGAAGCTGGTCTTCGGCCAGCCCTTCCGGGATCATTTTGCGACAGGCGGACAGTGTGATGACGACGGAACCGATGGCTGCCATGGCCAACATGGCAGTGTTCAGGTGAAGCACGGAGCGCGACATGGTTGTAGGGATCTTGTGGGTGTGTGGTCCCGAACACCGGCAATGCTATGGCCATGCGCAGACCTTGGTGGGACAATGCCGTAGAAAATCGCGGCGCTTTTCGCCGAACGGTCCGGTGCCTCACACCAATCGCATGATGGTCCGATCGAACGTGTTCAGGATGCGGATCGGGTCGATGCCAGCGCATCACCCCGCATCGGGTCCGCGAAAAAAATGTTCCGGATGCTCAGGTGCTCACTGCTCCCTGCCCGGCACATACGGCCGCATGTATCCCTCATGCGCCATCTTCCCGCCGATCTCCATGAACTTCTCCTTCTCCGGCCAGGCCCAGGTATTCAGCCCGTCCACATAGCGATTGAACATGCAGAAGCTCGCCGCGATTAGCACCGTGTCGTGGATCTCGATGTCCGTTGCGCCTGCATCGCGCGCCTTCTTCACATCGTCGTCGGTCACGTTCTTCCCTCCGCGCTGTACGTGATGCGCGATGTTCAACAACGCGCGCATTTTCGGTGAAAGCGCTTCGTTCGGAAGGCCTGCTTTTATCTCGTCGATGAACTCCGCATCGCGGCCGAGGTGCGCACAAGCCGCCGCCGCATGGCTCGTGTGGCAGAAGTGGCAATCGTTCCACCAGCTCACACTGGCGGCGATGATCTCGCGCTCACCGGGTGTGAGCGATGAAGGACCGCGCAGGAGGATCTCCACCAGTTCGCGCAAGGGCTTCGCTGTTTCGGGGCGGTAGATCAGGAGACCGCTGATGCCGGGCGAGTGGCCGGGGGGCAGATCGATGTGGGGCATGGCGGTGGATGAAGGAGCGAAGATCCATCGCCTGATGATCGATCGTCGCGGAAGAAGACGGGAGGCGCTGGCGGACGTGCAGGAACATGCTGCGGCCATGCGAAGGGAAGGCAATAGACCTGTCCTACCGCTTCACCACCCGCCGCGTGACGACACCTTGCGCGCTGCGCAGTTGGATCGTGTACACGCCATTGGGCTGCGCACTGAGATCGATGAGCTGGTCGTTCAGCCCGGCCCTGTCCATGGGTCGTGCGAAAACAGTGCGTCCTGCGATATCGATGATGTTCACCTCCAGCAGGCCGCTGATGTTCGTGCGCATCGTGAGCGGACCATCGGTAGGGTTGGGGAAAAGCGTGAAAGCGTCCATCCCGATCCCGGACAGCCCGGTGCTGACGCCCTGGTTGTTGTCACTGTTCAGCCGAGCGATGCCGTAGCGTTGTACGCCGCCCACGGTGCCGAACCATCCGCCCACAAGCACACCGCCATCGGGCTGCAACGCGATCACGTTCACTTCATCGTCCGGTCCTTCGCCGGGGTCGAAGGCATGGTCCAGGCTGCCGTCGCTATGGAGCCGTGCCACACGCTTGCGCGCGATCCCCGCGCAGGTCTGGAAGCGGCCTGCGGTAATGATGCGCCCATCGGGTTGCACCGCGATCGCGTTCACCCACGGATCCATATCGCCGCCAAAATCGGAACCTGTATTCAGGAAGGACGCGTCCAAGCTGCCGTCGGGATCGTAACGCGCCACGCGGCTCGAAAGGGAGGAGGTGAGCAACGATCCGTCAGGCTGAAGTACCGTTGCGAATACCGCCCCGATGGTTCCGGGTGTGGTGAAGGTGCTGTCCATGCTGCCATCGCTGTTGAGGCGCGCAAGGGAACTGTGCCAAGTGCCATCGGCCTGGTACATGAATTCGCCACCCACGATCATCCGTCCGTCCGGCAGGATCGTAAGGCTGTTCACCGCATCAATGTAGCCGATGCCTTGGTTGAACGTGGCGTCGGTACTGCCATCGCTGTTCAGCCGCGCCAGCTTGTTGCCGATCGCACCGGTGAAACTGCCGCTGCAATCGCGCGCACCCAGCAGCACTTTTCCGTCCGCCTGCACGGTGACCACCTTGATGTTGTTGATGTTGCCGATGGATGGAACGAAGGACGCGTCCGCACTTCCATCGCTGTTCAATCGCAGCAGGCCATGGCATAGTGTGCCGTTGTAGGATGTGAAATTGCCGCCCACCAGCACCCGGCCATCCGTTTGCACGGACATCGCGAACACGTCACCGACAACGCCTGAGCCCGGATCGAAGGTGGGGTCCAGCAGGCCATTGCTTTCCAAACGCGCGATGCCCTTGCGCGTGATGCCATCATACTTGGTGAAGGAACCTGCGATGAGGATGCGTCCGTCCGGTTGCACGACCATACTGTACAGCACTTGACCCGGCTCCAAACCTTGTCCCCAAATGTTGAAGGTGGGGTCGTTGGCGCCGGGCTGGGCTCTCGCAACGAGGGCTAAGCACAGGGCAAGGAATGGGGAGGTGAAGCGGCGTTCCATCGATATTTCGCGACGAATCTACGCTTGCTTTCGACGAACCGGAAAATATGTTCGTCGAAAATGATCAACAGGTGCTCGTCGCCAACTGCCATTGGCCAGGTGCAGCCCATTGATCGGTCAGTGCGCCACCACCACTTCCACCCGCTGCCGATCGCTTCCGCTGCCGACGTCGACGACATAGTTGCCATCATAGAGCGTGCGTGTGTCGAGATACCAGATGGTGCTGCCCTGCGGGATCACGCTGCTCCGCACGATACGGCCTTGCATATCGAGCAAGCGCACGTCCACGTCCTCGCGCTGCAATCCACCGATCTGCACAGCGATCAGATCACCGCCCGGGTTCGGGTAGGCCCCCACATGCCGTGATGGTCCATGCGCGGCTTGGATGCCTGCGGTCAGCGGATCGTATGTGGTCACCGTTTCAGTGATGGAACCAGTGATGCTCGCGGTCTTCAGGCCGTAGAACGTCGGGCCGACCACGCACGGATAGGCCGAGTTCCAGCTCGCATCTACCGTGCAGAAGTAGGCGTAAGTGCCGCCCGGATATTCCGGCGTAACGCAGAAGCGCCCATTGTGCTCGTCGAGGTAGTAAGGTTCCGGATGCGCGATGAATTCATAATCCTCGCGGAAGTAGCCCAGCGGCCAGGTCGTGCTCACCGCAGGACCGTCGGTCACGTCAGTGCCATCAGCAAGAACCGTTCGCGTGGTGATGTTGCGCAGCTGGTAGCCGGAACGCATGCGCGCAGGTCCGCCCGATCCATCCGGGTTCGCGAAGCCGTACGCTCCATAGATCGGATAGCCATCATAAGCGAAACCGAGCAAGGGCGAATGCGCTGTACTGTCGAGCGTGTAGAGACCATCCGCGAGATAGAGATCGCAGACGGTGGAGATCACCACCAGGTCCAGGTTGAACGCGCTCGGGTTCTGGTGATGGTGGTAGTTGCCCATCGCGGGATGTCCCTTGGCGCAATCGAAACCGAGCCGTTCCGCGCGGATCGCATCCCGGTTCCAATCCTGCAATTGGCCGGGCGGACCGGGACATGGTGGATTGCCCGGACCTCCGCACAACGCGTTGGTGTTCGGGTTCCAGCCAGCACCGTCGCGGAAATCGAACAGCGCGACACCATTGATGAACACACCGATATCACCACCAGTAGTGCCGGTCGGCGTGCCGGTGTTCGGCACAGGCACGCGCGGGAATTTGAAGATCGCGTTCTGGTCCGAGGCCACGGACGGATTGCCATCGAGAAACGGACCAGTGATGTAGGAAGGGATCCCGCGCGTATGCACATATGACCAGTTTGCGGAGTAGTCCACCGACTGCACGTTGGCCAGCACTGCATCCTGGATGGGCGTCGAATTGCCCGACGCGTAATGGCGGCCCATGATGTTCGTGGTGTTGAACAGCCAGTGCGTTATCACGGGGTCGGTCTGCGCTGAAGTGGAATTCAACAGCAGAACAAAGAGAGCGGGAAGGAATGTGCGCATACTTCGAACGCCGAAGCCCGGCGAAGGCGTTGGTCCGTTGATGTGGTGAGGATGATCGTGGTTCAAGGGAGTTGCGCATTGCGCATGTTGGTCGGTATCGTAGCGCCGATGTTCACGAGGATCCAGGGTCTGCGCGCTCATTGTGAAAGGGTTCCGGTCTTCAGTACTCGTTGGACGACGATCCACGGATCATCCTTCGCAGCTCCTTTGTCCGCCTTCGGCGGACGAGTTGTTTGACCACAGATGGACACGGATGAACACGGATGAACGCAGATGGACGCAGATGGATCCTGCCCTTCAATGATCCTTCGCTCATTTCGGGCACGCATGCGCGGGGTCGAAGAGGAAATCACGATCACTGAGTGTGAGCAAGAAAGCCACAACGTCCGTGCGTTCGTTGCTGGTGAGAGGGATGCCGTGTTGCAATTCCGGAGCGAGCGTCGTGGACTTCATGATGCCGTGATCATAGTGATCGAGCACCGCGCGCAGCGTCTTGAAACGGCCGTCGTGCATGTAGGGGAAGGAGAACTCGATGTTGCGCAGCGAGGGGATCTTGAAGAGCAGCGAGTCCTTCGGATCACTCGTGATGCGCATGCGGCCCACGTCGCGCAGAATGCTGTCCGGCGGCAAGCCGTTGTTGGCGAATTCGCCGGTGGTGAACAGCGGCTCGCGATGGCAGACGTTGCAATGCGCTTTGAAAAGCTTGTAGCCGTTGGCTTCCTGTTCGGTGAAAATCACGATAGCCTTCTTCTCCATCACTTGATCGTATTTCGATCCGGCGGAGATCAGTGTGAGTTCGAATTGCGAGATCGCTTTCAGCAAGTGCTCACCCGTGACCACACTGTCATTGAAGGCATCGAAGAAAAGGCGGCGATACTCGTGCGAACGCTGGAGTTTGGCCACCACATGCACGGTCTCCTCGCCCATTTCCTCCGGATGGTTGATCGGTGCGAGCGCCTGCATATCGAGGTTGTTCACCGCGCCGTCCCACATGAAGTGCTTGCCCCACGCGAGGTTCACGAGAGCGGGCGCATTGCGCGTGCCGATGCTGTCGTGGATGCCGTGGCTCAGCTTGTGGTCCACATGCGCGAACGCGGTGTAGTTCAAATGGCAACTGCTGCACGAGATAATGCTGTCACGCGAGAGGATCGGATCATAGAACAATTTGCGCCCGAGCGCGATGCCTTCGGTCGTCAGTGCACCGTTGCCCATTTCGCGCGCAGGCTTCAGCCATGTCGAAGGATAGGAGACCATTACTGGATGCTGCATGAACGGCTGCATAGCGCAATCGAGCACGATCACGAGAACACCCGCGATCACCTTAGTGCTCGATGCCCGCATGATAACTGAATATCGTAGCCGCTATCCGCGAAAGCGCAACAGCCTTTTCACCAGAGGACATCACGTTGCAATTCGTGCGTATGTCCGCAGCCGCCAATAAGGACGCGATATCCACATGCACGGGCCATGGTCCACTACCAGTTACGTACAGAGCCACGCGCTGTGCCGTCGCATACGGCGGCGAGTATCCACCGAGGTGCAGCTCGAACTCATGAGATGGATACGGCGAAGCGGGGCTGCTTCCTTCCAGCTTCAGGTTGATGTAGCCACTGTTCCACGTCCAGTACATGCCTTTCGTGGGATCGAGATCGTCACCGAAAGCGCCGGAAACATTCGTGAGGCTGTCCACGCCCATCATGAAGGTGATGGAATCGCCAACCGCTGCCGCCTTCGCGTCAAGATCAACGACGAACGACGTTGGGTCCGCAGCATCGATCAGGTGGTACGCGTCGTTCCGTGAGATCACCTTGCCACCGCGATAGAAAAGGAAGCGGCCCGCATAGAACCGGAACTGTGTGACCGTGATCGGTGTTCCATCGGGCAATGAGCTTTGCTGATCCAATGTGAGCGCATGTTCAGCGAGCCACGGGATGAATTCGATCCGCTGCGCGTGCGCGTTCAGGGCCACGACCAACGCAAGGCAGACTATTGCTCTCATGGTTGCGGCCCTTCGCGACGATGTTGGCCGAAGAAGCCGGACAGCTCGCCCATCAGCGTATCGAACTTGGGGATCTGGTCTGGACGGCAGAGCGCGCGCACGGCGGTGAAGTGCTCGTGATGCATGCGTTCCACGGAAGCCTGCAACGCGGCGATGACGTTGGCCAAGGAGTCGCGCTTCGCATAGTTGGGCGCTCGCAGATCGGTGAACAACGCGGTGCGCGCTTTGCGGATCTCCTGGTCCAGAGCGCCAATGGCCGCGCGATGATCCGCGATCAGGTCCTCGTACTTCTTCACCTGTCCGGCATCGAAGCCGAGACGTTCGATCACGAGGAGCTTCGGCCGGTCCTCCGGTGGCGGGCCGTGATGATGCGGGCCTTGGAAGAGCAGATAGAGCGTGATGCCGTTGAGCACGATCAGCAACGCCACCGCAATGGAAAGCAAGCGCTGCTTGGTCATCGGTAGATCTGGTTGGATGTGGACATACCGAATTGTTCTGCTATGCTTCCCAAGCCTTCGACCTCATGCGAAAGGTCGAGGCCATTGCGCAACGCGATCAAATTCGCGACGAGCATCACCGCCGCGATCACACCAGCGATCGCAAGCCACGGACGCGGAACGATAGTCGCTTCGCGAGCGGCGATGCGCGTCTCGATGCGCGTGAAGAGGAATGGAGGCGGTTCGACGCGGCCTATCCGCTTCAGCAATTCATCCGGGTTTCTCTTTTCCATCTGCTCGATCGGTTTGACGACGTTCATCAGTTCATCCTTCGCTCGCGTCCGATGCCTATCGGACCATGCGTTTGCGCAACGTGGCCCGCGCGCGTGACAACAATGACTCCACGGCTTTTGGCGAAAGTCCCATCACCTCGGCCACCTCGTTCTGTGGCAGGTCTTCGGTGGTCTTCAGCAACAGAGCCGTCTTCTGTTGCGGCGGCAGTTCGTTGATGTGCACGAACAATCGCTCCATCGCTTCGCGATCCTCCAGTTGCACGCCCGGATGATCGAAGTTGCCGCCGACGCTGCGCTCAACCCCTTCATCGCTCAGGCTGAACAAGCGGAAGAGCGAGCGCTTCTTTCGGCGTCGCGCCTTCAACCGATCGAGGCAGGTGTTGATGGTGATGCGATGGATCCATGTGGTGATCGACGCATCGCCTTTGAAGCCTTCAAGCTTGTCATGCACCTTGACGAACACATCCTGCGTGGCCTCTTGCGCGTCTTCGCTGTTCTGCAAATAATTCAAGCAGAGGTTGTACACCATGCGCGCATGGCGGTGGCATAGATCCTTGAATTCTTCCTCGCGAGGCACAGGCCAAAGGAAGGTGGTCAGCCCTTCATCTTGCGCGGATCCTGACGGCCATCGAAGAAGTCGATCACGCGCAGCTCATCACCCTGGATAACAAAAATGATCTTGACATTCCCTACCGTCCATTTGCGCTACGAGCGCCCCTTATGCTCCAAGTACGGCTCCTTTGTTCCAGCGCCAGGCCAAGAGGCCAGCCAAACCACCGCCTCCAACAACTCATCGACCCTTTGCAGAACGCGCTCTTCCGGGTTCACATCGGACCAATACGCGGCAAGGCGATCAAGGCTCTCCCACGCCTGATCGCTTATTACGGGCCTCATGCCCGGTCTGCCTTCCGCGAAGGTGAAGACCTGCGGCGTTGGATCGAACGCTTGATCCTCTTGCGCGCTTCGTCCACGGACATGGTCCTGCCGGCGGTGAAATCCGCTTCCGCGCGTTCGATGCGCTTGATGAGCACCGCACGCTCCTTCTCATTGGGTTTCCCGTCCGAGTTCAGCAGTTCATGCACGTGCGCAAGAAAGCGAGCATCCGATTTCTGATCGACAAGCGACTTGATCTTCTTCTTCAGCGCGGCGGTGGTCATCGGCAAGGAATGTTGACCAAAGATAGAACGGCGCAGCGGCGAGGACGCCGCGAATACGAGCGCACGGGCGTGGACGCCCGCGCGAGGTTGGGGAAAGGCATTGTTCAGGATGACAAGGCCAGATGTGGGCACAACGCGCAGGTGGAACGCTTATGCATGTTCGGGATCCGCGTGAACGGGAGAACGTCGGTCATGGCGAGCCGACCAGGCCAGTGCTTTGCCCCACATCCAGATGCACTATCCGGTACGGCTGGTTCGGCAGGTTGAAGTAATAGCGGTTCTTCAACGACATGGCGTAGGGGTCCCACTTCCGATACAGGAAAATGGACGTGTCGGAGAGCTCGGGAATGAATTCCACCGTGTCCTTGGTCATGAAGATCGTTCGAGCGCTGTCTCCCATGCAACGGCTCAACATCAGCGCGTCCATGCTGGTGGCCCATTCGGCGCGATGCAGCTCGGGATGGACCGCCTCGTTGTCGAGGAGGATCATCTTGGGGGCATTGGCGCCTTTTGAGGCGATCAGTTCGCGCAGGCTGTTCAAGCGCGCCACGTGAGGCCTTGAACTCACCGTGATGTTCACGAGCGCCTGCGCGCACATCACCAGTGCCACCAAGCGGAACCATCTGCCGCCGATCGGCCTGAAACACATCGCGCTGAACGGCACTGCGAACATGAAGACCATCGGCATGAAGGACTTTTCCATCATCGCATCGGAATCGCCATTGAAGAACGTTAGCACTGTGATCACGAAGAAAAAAGCCGCGCTGATGACCGTATGAAGCAGTTCCCTCCAACGTCGGTAGAACAAGAGCACCGCGACCACCAACACTAGAAGCGCCATGGTCTCGTTCCAGAAACGATCGCCGAACCACCAGAACGCGAATGCTTTCCAGAATCCCGGCAACCGGCCGACAAAGCCCATGAACTTCTCGTACTGGTGATCATCGTAACCGCCTTTCCGCATTGTCAGCAGCCGGGCACCGAAGAAGATCGCGCAGAGAGCCACTGTCCAAGCGACCTCGCGCAACGTTGTCCATCCGCGCAGCAGGGCGAGACCGGCGACGAAGGCCACGGTGAACAGCGCATTGGGGTGGGTGAACAGGCACCATAGGATCAGGATGACCACAACGGGATAACCGCGGCGCGCATGCACCGATCGCAACCACGAGAACGCACCGTGCAGCAAGGAGCTCAGGACAACCAACAGGTGGGTCTCCGTCGTGCAATGGAAGAACGTTGCGCCGGTTCCCACCAGCAGGGAGAGCATCGCCGTCAAAGCCGCTTCGGGACAACGGAACACGCGCAGCGCGATCCACAAGGACAGCCCATAAACGAGCGGGAAACCGAACGAGTACAAATGCAGGAGCATCAGCATCGGTGCATGCGTCCAGAGCCCGATCACCATCGGCAACTGCGTGATGAACGCCCCATAGCGGGATTCCTGGAAGAAGAACCCGCCATCGTTCACCGAACTGAACAACTGGTAGCTGCAATCAGTGTTCAGGATCCGTTCGCGTGCGAACAGCACGGAGAACAGGGTGTACGCGAGCAGGATCCAAACGGAAAGCGGCAGCTCCCACACCTTGTTCGATATGCGCACCATTGCCCCGCTCATCATTGATCCCGCATCGATCCGAATGTAGGTTGTCGGTGTTGAACGATCTGACCGGACATGCTGCCGGAATTGGCGCGGCACACGAACGTGGTTCGCTTGGGCAATAGCCGGGAAGGTGATCACCAACCGAAGTACTCCACCACACGGGGTGAACCGAGAACCCGGATGAAGAGGCGTTCGCTTCCTTCATACTTGCGGTACGCGCAGCGGACCACCGCCAATGCGGTGTCCTGACGGTAGATGGTGTCAGCCCTCAGGACCAACCCGCCAGCACCGAAATGGAGAAGCTCGCCGGGCGGGGAAGGCGAGGGGTCGTCATCAGCGAACTTCCATTCTTTCCTGCGGATCTGTTCCTCAGAAAGGGTGCAAGCCTTGAACGCGGAGACGATGCTGAACAGGAGCACGAGCAGCCAAAGAGATATTCGCGCTGATCTCGACATCAGGCTCAATACGGGTTCTTCACCAACTCCATCGCCCTCTTCTCCACCTCCCGTTGCATAGCGGGATCGCTCTCCCACTTTGTTTCCACGTCGGGCATCGCGAGCACCTGCTCCATGATGCGGTCATGCCGCTGGCCTTCGCGCAGCGCGTCCTTGTATTCGGTGTCGCTGAACTTCACTTGGCTGTAGAGCGGCAGCCATTGGTCCGGGTGCTTCTGTTGCAGGCGGCCTTCGATCTTCTTGCGCAGGATGAACTTCGGATCGGCCACGAGGTCGCGCAT
The DNA here is from genome assembly GCA_031371785.1 of Flavobacteriales bacterium. Classification (GTDB taxonomy): domain Bacteria; phylum Bacteroidota; class Bacteroidia; order Flavobacteriales_F; family PHOS-HE28; genus PHOS-HE28. The sequence continues at coordinate 11,152 of JANMKC010000118.1, forward strand.
CTCGATGAAGTTGCGTAGCGAGAGTTCCGCGATGGCGTCGCCGTTGGGTTTGCGCGCGGCGTTGTAGCGGTGGAGCACTTCGCTCCAGTTGTCGTCGCCGTGTGCGCTCAGCAGGTCGTTCAGCACTTTGCAATCCTCGAAGCCCGCGTTCATGCCTTCGCCATAGAAGGGCACGATGGCGTGGGCCGCGTCGCCGATCAAGGCCACCTTGTCCTTATATGTCCACGGGTTGCAGCGCACGATCACCAAGGAGCTTTGCGGGTTGCGCAGATATTGCTGTGTGAGGTCTGGGATCAGTGGCACGGCATCAGCGAAGTGCTGTGAGAAGAAGCTGTTCACCTCTTGTTCGGTCTTCACCGTGTTGAAGCCCGGTGAGTTCTCCGTCGCGGTGTTCGGCATGAAGAGCGTGCCGGTGAAGCCGCCGTCCTGGTTGGCGAGGCCCATCATCATGAACCAGCGGCGCGGCCAGATGTGTAGGCATTGCGGATCGAGCTTCGGCGTGCCATCCGCATTGGCCGGTATCGCGATCTCCTTGTAGTCATGCTCGATGTATTCCTGAGAGTAGCTGAATCGGCCTTGCATCATGCGCGCACGCACCGCGCTGAAGGCACCATCGCTGCCGAAGAGGAGATCAGCCTTTACGACTTTGTTTTCTCCAATAGGTGAGAGCGTGAGAGGGTGAGAGGGTGAGAACGTGCAACTCGCGCTTTCCAGATCCACATCCACGCACTTGTGGTTGAAGTGCAACTTCACGTTCGGGAACTTCTCCGCTTCGGTGAGCAAGCGACAGTTCAACTCGCCGCGCGAAACGGAATAGATCGCCTTGTTGTCGATGCTGTACGGATGCCGCGTCGTATGGCCATCGCGGTCGTGCGTCATGCGTGCATACACGGGAACGGTGATCTCGCGGACGCTGTCTTCGAGACCCGCAGCGCGCAAGGCCGTCCAGCCGCGATGACTGACCACGAGGTTGATCGATCTTCCAGCGTACACATCGGTCATCCGCGGATCGCTGCGGCGTTCGAACACGTTCACTTTGTGCCCGCGTTTCGCGAGGAAGACGGCGAGCAAGCTGCCCACCAATCCGCCGCCGACGATGGTGATGTTCTTCATTGTGGAGGCAATGGGGGTAAGGGAGGTGATGGAGGTAAGGGAAGTGAAGAGGGCAGGTCGGGCGACCCATCATTACCTCCCTTATTTTCTTCTCTTCCCTTACCCATGCAAACACTCTTTCAAGATCTCCCCGCAGCTCCACACATCCACGAAGCTGTTGTACAGCGGCACCGGCGCCATGCGAATGACATTCGGTTCGCGCCAATCGATCACGACGCCACGCTTCGTCAGTGCATCGAAGATCGCGCGACCGTTCTCGCGTACCAGCAAACTCAATTGGCAACCGCGTTGCGCGGGATCGTTCGGCGTGATGATCTCAAAGAGGTCGCCATGCTCAATGGAGATCTCGTGCAGGATCAATTTCAAAAATCCCGTGAGCAGTTCGCTCTTCGCACGTAACGCGTCCATGCCCGCGCGATCGAAAAGATCGAGCGATGCGCGATGCACGGCCATGCTGAACACGGGCGCGTTGCTGATCTGCCACGCCTCAGCAGTTGGCATCGGCTTGAATTCGCGCTCCATCTTGAAACGCTCATGCTTGTCGTGGCCCCACCAACCAGCAAAGCGTGGAAGTTTCTCCGTGTGATGCTTCTCATGCACGAACGCGCCCGCGACGCTGCCGGGCCCGCTGTTCAAATACTTGTAGCCGCACCAGCAAGCGAAGTCCACGTTCCAGCTGTGCAATCGGGTAACAAGATTGCCTGCGGCATGCGCGAGATCGAAGCCCGCGATGGCACCAACGCGATGTGCTTCGCGTGTGATCAGCTCCATGTCGAATGCCTGCCCGGTGAGGAAGTTCACGCCGCCGAACATCACTAGCGCAAGTTCATCGTCGAGCTCATCAATGCGCGCGAGGATGTCTTCCGTCCGCAATGTGTGCTCGCCTTCGCGTGGCTTCACCTCGATGATCGCTTCCTCCGGATCCAAGCCATGGAACGTGGCCTGCGATGCGAGCGCGTACGTGTCACTGGGGAAAGGCCGTTGCTCGCAGAGGATCTTGAAACGCGTGGCGGTCGGCCGATAGAAGGACACCAGCAACAAGTGCAGGTTCACCGTCAATCCGTTCATCGCCACGACTTCCGTCGGCTTGGCGCCCACGAGTTTCGCGAGGCTCTCGCTGAAGAATTCGTGATAGGGATACCACGGCATCTTCGCGTGGAAGTGGCCTTCGACACCATACTGCGCCCAATCCGCCAGCTCCTGTTGCAGCGCGGCGGCGGCGGATTTCGGTTGCAGGCCGAGCGAGTTGCCGGTGAAGTAGATCACCGGCTTTCCATCATGCTGCGGAAAGATGAACTCATCGCGGAACGCGCGCAGCGGATCCTCGCGGTCCATGCGCTGAGCGAAGGCGAGCGAGTTCTCGAAGGTGACGGAGGTATGACTTGGCACGCGGACGAAAGTAGGAGCTTCGCGGCCCCTTCGCCGCTATCACTTCGAGCGAAATCGAGAAGCATTCCAGTAGAGGTCTCGACTCCGCTCGACCTGACATTCGGATGGAAACAATGATCAACTGATGTTGAAACGCGATCGCTCCGAGCAACTCTACCAGCAAGCCCTGAAGCTCTTCCCCGGCGGGGTGAACTCGCCCGTGCGTGCGTTCAAGAGCGTAGGCGGCACCCCCCTGTTCTTCGCGCGCGGCGAAGGCGCGGAAGTGATCGACGCGGACGGCAATCGCTTCATCGACCTGTGCCATAGCTGGGGGCCGCTGATCCTCGGTCACGCGCACCCTGCAGTGGTGGAAGCGATCACGCGCACTGCCGCGAAAGGCTCCACGTTCGGTGCGCCGACCGAAGAAGAGAACGCACTGGCTTCCTTTGTGATGGAGCGCATTCCGTTCATCGAGCGCATGCGTTTCGTGAGCAGCGGAACGGAAGCGGTGATGAGCGCGATCCGCTTGGCACGCGGTGCGACCAAGCGCGATCTCATCATCAAATTCGATGGCTGCTATCACGGGCACTTCGACTCCTTGCTGGTGAACGCGGGCAGCGGTCTCGCGACCTTCGGAACATCTTCTTCCGCAGGCGTTCCGGAAGCGCTCGCTCAACTCACCATCGTTGTTCCTCTGAACGACGAGGCCGCGCTGGAAGCGGCTTTCGCGAAGCACGGCGATCGCATCGCGGGCGCGATCATCGAACCTGTTCCGGCGAACAATGGACTGCTGCTCCAAGACAAGTCCTTCCTCTTGAAGCTGCGCGAACTCTGCACGAGACATGGCAGCGTGCTGATCTTCGATGAGGTGATCAGCGGCTTCCGGATCGGCTTCGGCGGAGCGAGCGCACACTACGGCATCACACCGGATCTGGCGACCTACGGTAAGATCATCGGCGGCGGTATGCCGGTGGGCGCTTATGGCGGCAAGCATGCGCTGATGAAACACATCGCGCCGGAAGGGAACGTGTACCAAGCGGGCACGTTGAGCGGCAATCCGGTGGCGATGGCGGCGGGGCTCGCGCAAGTGGGCGAGTGCGCGAAGCCGGGATTCTATGAAGATCTCCAACGCAAGACCGCAATGCTCTGCGATCGCGTGAACACGCATGCGAAAACCAAGCGCTACGACTACCACATCGATCACCTCGGCTCCATCTTCTGGGGCTTCTTCGCTCGCGCCGAACACATCCAACGCGCGGACGCGATCGATCCCCTGAGCATGAAGAGTTATGCGAAACTGCACGCGGCCTTGCTGGAACGTGGCGTGTACGCGGCACCTTCGGGCTATGAGGTCGGCTTTATTTCAGCCGCTCACACGGAGGCGCATATCACACACGTAGCCGAGGCGTTCTGCTCGGCGCTGGACGAGGTGATGTGATCCTCACTCCTGATCGTCATCGCGAGCCTGTCCTACGGCGAAGCGATCTTTGATCTTTCCGAAGTTCGCGCGTAATGACGCGGCGGTCACAACATCGTCCCGATCCACACGCAGAGCGGGATCACGATCATGATGCCATCCACATACAAAGCGTAGTAGATCGGGTCGCGCACGGGCTTCGCGCGGACCACGAGCAAAACAGCGAGCGCATAGCCGATGAGGATCGTCCAACTGGCCGTGACGTAGTCCAATCCGCGGAGGAAGACCACTTCGAAGAGCGCGGAACAGAGCAGCAGGAAAAGCGCGATCGCTTTCGCGCCACGCAAGCCGAAGACGAGCGGCACGGTGCGCAATGCCGGGTCATCGGTGGCACTGTCGCGGATGTCGAAAAGGATCGCCAGCGCGAGGATCAACGGCACGCGCATGCAGGCGAACGCGGCGATGGTGGTGGGCGAATGACCGGCGATGTCCAACCGCATCGGTATGGCCACCACCACGATCACCCAAAGCACCGGGATCAACAACACTTTCAGGAAGGGGATGGAACGCAAACCGAAACTGCGCCCGCTCGCGGCGGTGAAGGGCGTCACGTAGAAGAAGGCCATCACCATCACGGGCAGCAACCACCGCCAGAGTATGAACCACAGCGGCCACATCAGGATGAACGCCGCAACGACGGCCACAGCGACAAGCACCGTGATCAACACCCGATGCGCGCGATACCACGAGAGGTTCGGATAGCGCGCCACTTCCGGCCCGCCTACGCGAGCGAGCCGCATGGTGGAGTAACCCGCGAAGGTGCCGAGCGCAGCGGCGATGGTGTATCGCCAGAGATCGGGTGCCTCGTGCAGGAAAAGTCCGGTCCACTGGATCTGCGCCACAATGGCCAGCGCCAGCCAGAGGTGGCCATAGATCAGCCATTGCAACAGCGGGTTCTTCACCGGGCCGGTCATGGCCAACCTTCCGGATGCGCAGGATTGATGACCAACTGCCGCACCGCGAGGCCCACGCCGACACCGAGCACAGTTGAGATCAGGCAACGGATAACCCGCTTGGGCCTGCCTGCGGAACTGTAGCCCATCGCGTAATAGGGATCGCCCTCCATGTTCGGGTCGCCGATCGAGCCGCGCGTCACGTTCACGCGTGGCCACGCCATGATGCCCGCGTACGCCGGTGGAATGATCAGCGAGTTCACTTCCAGGTCCAACGCGATCACCGCGCCAGCGCCGAGCACGAAGCCGCCGATCATCGGAAGCCACGGCTTGTAGCCCTTGCGCGCATCGCGTTCGCCGTTCATGTACCAGCGCATCTGCGGTATGCTCAGGTCGTTACCGAACACCGTGTCCATGAAGTACCAGATCTTCTCCTTGCCCAAGCTGTCGGTCACGCTGAAGACGCTCTCCGTCGGCTCCGCGCGCTCGATCAAATGATCGCGCTTCTTCACCTGGTAGCGGATCTCCAAGGTGCTTTGGCCGACCACGTGCCCTTGCAGGATCTGCCCGTTCATGAGGGTGATCTTGTCCTGCGCTCTGCAGGTCAGGAGCAGGGGCAGGAACAGGAGCAGGAGTGGCGTGCGCATCGGTGGCGAAGTTGCGCAATGCGCACCGACCTAACTTCGCGGCACGAACAGAAAGAGCCAGCACCATGCGATTGGATGAACCCACACTCGACAGGCTGCGCGCTTTCTTCGCCACGCAACCCGTATTGAAGGCTTACCTCTTCGGCTCCTACGCGCGCGGCGAGGCCGATGAGAAGAGCGCTGTGGACATCATGGTGGATCTGGATCATTCGCGCTCTATCGGACTTGCGTATTTCGGCATCATCGCGGACCTGGAGGATCTGCTCGGCAGGAAGGTGGATATGGTGACGGAGGAAGGATTGGACCGACGCGTTATGCCCTACGTAAAGAAGGATCTTCAATTGATCTATGCGCGGCAAACTGGGTGACAGGATCCGCATTGAGCACATGCTCGAAGCCATCGACCTCACTCAGGGTCTCCACTTCGGGACCCCTGAGCAGACAAGTGTCGCAAGAGCGGTAGCTCTTTGCGCTCACTGCTTCGCCAGCAGATCCACCACCGTCATCGCATGCGTGCGGCGAACGAAGCGGAACAAGAGCACGGGCATGTACCGCAAGCTGTCGTCGATGCCCACATTGATGAGAAATGAACGGTGTGAGGGCCGGAGGCCGAAGAGTCGAATGGCACTCGGCGCATCGGAGACAAGGACAGCCGAGTGCCGGATCGGGAGAGCCGAATGGCACTCGCCAGCATCGCCGAGTGCCGTATCGGGAGAACGCCTGCTGGAGCGAACCAAGCCCTATATCTTTATCCCATGCCGAAGGTTACCATGAGATCCATCGCGGTTGCTGCGCTCGCGCTCATGGGCTGTGGTCTCGTTGCCCAACCTTATCACATTCTCTTGGATTCATCAGCCACTTGGCAGGACAATTACGAAGGTGCGAACATGCCTCATGAGTCATCCTTTGAATGCTACTCATACTACTTGGAGGGAGATACGATAGTGAACGATACGGCCTATAAGATCCTTCGCAGGACAGGTCTGTTCGTACATACATTTTTTGGGTTTTCCTCCTCAACATGGTACTCGGGGTCGATATGCATGTTGATCCGTGAGGACACTGCTAACCGCAAGGTGTTCGTGCGTGACCCGACTTGGTTGGAAGGGCCAGAATTGCTGCTGTACGATTTTTCCGCTGGGCTTGGACCGTACCCTTGGACCTATCTGTACCCCGAATCAACACATGAGGTCATTGCTGTGGATAGCATAGTTCTGGCTGATGGTCCGCACCGCAGGATCACTCTGAATTTCGGTGACCAGATCCTTGAAGGCATTGGTAGTCTCAGGGGCTTCATGCCCCGCCAAGCTTGGGATAACCTCTATCTCCATGGATTGGTCTGCCACACACTTCATGGCTCCCAGGATTATGTCGTCTTCAACTACGATTGCGCGTGTGGCTCCAACGTGGGAATCCCGATCCATGCGATCAGCAGCCTTCGAGTCAGCCCCTCACCCACAACAGATCTTTGCCGTTTGGAAGGAGCTCCGCCCAACGCTTTGTTCCGGGTGCGCTCAATGGATGGCCGTACCGTGTTTGCTGGCACATGCTCCAACAGCGGCTCCGCTATGATTAATATGGCCGACCTGTCGGCAGCGATGTACGTGGTGGAGGTTCTTGGCGCAACAGGTTCGCTGAATGTCAAGGTGATCAAGCAATGACCACCGGGGCTTGCTGAGGAAACTCTTCTTCCGGTAAGCGCTCGCGTATGGCCAGTTCGCTCCTTCCGCTCCTTCCCCCCTCTTCTATCTTCGCCACCCTTTCCAACGCACATGGACTTCGTCACCTACCAAGAGCGCCACATCGGACCGAACG